>JBKCUA010000025.1:0-7717 GCA_046318675.1 Holosporales bacterium | reverse complement strand
AAAAGACCTTCCCGGAAGGCGTTTTTTGAAAGTACGACGCAAGATTCGGGAGAGAGAAGGAAAATCTCTCCCCCTTGTGATTGCAGGCAGTAAAAGAGCTTCCACCAATCAGGAAAGCAGGTTCAATCAAAACAACGGGAGTCCCGATCCATCGCTGATCGCGGGCACTTATCCCCCCTTCCCCCCGCTTCTTATGCGGCGGGGAAGGCTTGGCCTGATATATTGGATTTTAATAAAATTATTTTATAGCCCGCAGGCTGCCGAACAGGCCATCTTTCTCATCATTAGGGCCGGCGGCAAAATACAGGGCGTTTTTATCGCCCAAACTTTCACCATTACCGAACAAAAGACCCCAGATTTTGTCAATTTTCACGGGTTTGCCTTTTGTATCGCGGAGGAAATCAACGAATTTTCTGGTGGTTGGATTATAGGCCGCGATGCTGCCATCGCCAAAATTGGCAACCAGCAGGGTGCCGGACAGAACGCCAAAATCTTCCGGCGCGTAGACTACGCCCCATGGCGCACTGAGCTTGCCGCCATCGTTCCAGACTGAGACGAGTTTGCCCGCTTCGGTGAATTCAGCAAGCCGCCCAAGCCCCGGCTTGCTGGTGTCTTCTTCACCAACAAACAACGTCCCTGTGGTGCAGGTGCCCTTGCGGATTTCTTCCTTGGGGCAGGCTTGTGTTTTGGCGTAAGTGATAAAAAGATGATTATCCCCAGCGGGCGTTTTCAGAGCCTGTATATTAAATGGCGCGTATTCACCGGGGTCAACTTGACCGTTCTTGTTGGTATCAAAAGGGGTATCGAACGCGATGGTTTTGGGTTGAAATTTGCCGTCAAAGGCATGAATTGTTGGTTGTGCGCCAAAGTCAGCAGCGTACAGGGTGCTGTAATCATGGCTGATAGCCAGGCCGAAAAACTGCGTGCCGTCCTTGGAGCGATCAATAACGGTGATGGCCTTGTCCGGTTGGTCGAGGGAGTCATCGGCCTTTTTACGCTCCGTCCATGCGGAAATAATCCCGCCATCTGAGGCAAATAGGAATTTAGCGGGGGCGGTAATGGGGTCGGCGCCCTTGACCTCTTGGGTGATGCTAAAGTGCTCATTGCTGCCGCTAAACACCACCCCGGTGGCGAAATTTTCATCACCACCCACGGGCAGGGTAATATGCGCAAGATGATCGGTATGCAGGCGGCGCAAGGTAGGGTTCGGGGATTGCTGGACATCCCCCACATATTGGAAACTGATGTTCTTGCCTGTGACCCAGAAATGCCCGCCGGCTCCTGCGGGGCGAATGGCAATAGCCCAGGCGTTGATAAGGGCTGGATCAATCGTGGCGGCTTTATACTTGGCGGTGTTGGCAACAAAGTTGGTTTGCAGATAGCGGTTGGTGGTGCTGGTATCTGCAGCGGCAGTGGCACTAAAAGCAGCACTTATCACAATACCTAACAAGGCAGAACGACGCATGGGCATGATGCTCTCTTTAAGAAAGTGGCTGGTGTTATTGCGAATCAGTCGCAATAATTTGAGCCGTATCATGGTGGCAGTGCAGTGGCAATAAAAATTTCTGTGGATAAAACCCTTGCATCTGCTCAAGGGGTCGCTAGATTCCCTCCCTACTGCGCGCCCGTAGCTCAACTGGATAGAGCATCTGACTACGGATCAGAAGGTTAGGAGTTCGAATCTTCTCGGGCGCGCCAGTTCTGTTAATTTCCCAGTTCTGGTGCTTTCCAAGAAATTTTTTGAGGCCGGGGTTGCCTTCGTGTGGCGAAGTAGCTAGGCTTTTTTATCATGTATTTATCTCATTCATTATTTCCCACCCTTCGTGCAGACCCTAAAGAAGCTCAGATTGCCTCGCACCGCCTGATGTTGCGAGCCGGAATGATTCGTCAAAATGCGGCGGGGATTTATACATGGCTGCCTATGGGGTTGCGGGTGCTGCGGAAGATTGAGGCCATTGTCCGGGAGGAAATGGATGCCATCGGTTGCGCCGAATTGCTTATGCCAACCTTGCAACCGGCGGAGTTGTGGAAGGAAAGTGGACGCTATGATTCATACGGCAAGGAAATGCTGCGGATCAAAGATCGCCACGATCGCGATTTGCTGTATGGACCCACGAACGAGGAAATGATCACCGCGTTGGTGCGTGACAGTCGCTTATCCTACCGCGATGTGCCGAAGATGCTTTATCATATTCAGTGGAAATTCCGGGATGAGATTAGACCCCGGTTTGGTGTGATGCGGGGCCGGGAATTTTTGATGAAGGATGCCTATTCCTTTAGTGTGGATGCGGTTTCAGCGCGGGCTTGCTATGAAAAGATGTTTTTGGCTTACCTCACTATCTTTAAAAGACTGGGGGTACAGGCGGTGCCCGTTCGCGCTGCTACCGGCCCTATTGGTGGTGATTTAAGCCATGAGTTTCACATTCTGGCCGATACCGGGGAAAGTGAGTTGACGGTTGATAAAAAATATTTTGCCGAAGACCCCTCCACCCTGACGCTGGAAAAGGCATTATCGTATTACGCAGCGGCGGATGAAATGCACGATGCGGCGCAATGCCCCCTGCCTGCGGATCAGTTGACGACCCGGCGGGGCATTGAGGTGGGGCATATTTTTTATTTTGGAACGAAGTACAGTGCCGCCCTTGGAGCGACAGTTCCCCTCGCGTCGGGTCAAGCCATTCCGTTGGAGATGGGGGCGTATGGTATTGGGGTATCGCGGTTGGTGGGGGCATTGATCGAGGCGCATCATGATGTCAAGGGCATCGTTTGGCCAACAGCGGTGGCACCGTACCGTGTTTTGGTAACAACGGCGCGTTTTGATGATCAAGGGTTGAATGCAAAAGCGGAACAAATATATGAAAAATTGGTAAAAGATGGCGATGTGCTCTTTGATAATCGCCAGGAAAGATTGGGGGCAAAGTTGGCCGATTGGGAACTGTTGGGCATTCCCCATCTTCTACTGATTGGCGAAAAAGGCATGAAAGACGGTATGGTAGAGTGGAAACGCCGTCGTGACGGGGTGACGGAAATGGTGCCGATAGAAGCGATTGAAAACCTTTATGCTCATTTCTAAAGCAGAACGAGCCATTGCTGGCCGCTATTTGCGGCTGGGTCGACAGGAACGCTTTGTGGGCGTGGTGGCCGCTTTTGCGGTGCTGGGCATTGGTCTTGGCGTGGCAACATTAATTGTTGTCTTGTCGGTTATGGATGGATTTAAGAAAAAATTGTTCGATCAAGTTATCGGGGTGAACGGTCACATTAGTTTATACGCCCCCGAAGGTCAGGGAGCCGCAGCAAGTCTTGATACTTTTAAACAATCATTCACTAAAAAACAAAATATTCAATCGATCACTGAAATGTGGGAGCAGCAGGCACTTATAACAGTGAACGGGCGTTATCAAGGTGTTCTTGTAAAAGGAATGAACATTCGCTCTCTTCCGGAAAAACCGATTGTTGGGGCTAGTTTAACCCCGCCGCTATCTTTTATGGATAATGCTGATACCCCCTTGTTAGTGTTGGGGGCGCGGTTGGCGGAGCGGTTAGGCCTTCAAGTGGGGGATTCCGTCACTCTCACTACCCTGAATCGAACCGCCAGCGCGTTTGGATCGCTGCCCCGGCAACGGACGTTCCGATTGGCATCGTTGTTTACCAGTGGATTGTACGATTATGACACCAATGTGGCATTTATTAATTTGCCGGAGGCGGGGTTACTGTTTCATGCTGAGGGGCAATGGAACACGGCGGAGGTTTTTTTAAAGAATCCCGATGCCATTGATGAGACTGTCGAGTGGCTTGTGGATAATCTGCCCCCCGGTGTTGGCGTGCGGGATTGGCGTTATGCTAATCGGAGTCTTTTTGCCGCCATTGAGGTGGAGCGATCGGTCATGTTTATTATCCTGTCGCTGATTATACTTGTTGCCGCCTTTAATATTATTTCCACCATGGTGATTTTGGTGAAAAATAAAAGCCGCGATATCGCCGTGTTGCGGACGTTGGGTGCTACCCCCAACAGCATTCGTCGTATCTTTATGGCGGTTGGCTTGTGTTTAGGGGGAAGTGGCCTTGCCGTTGGTGTGACCTTAGGGGTTCTGTTTGCCCGTAACATTGAAACGGTGCGCCGCTGGGTACAGCATCTGACCGGAACACGGCTGTTCCCTGATGAAATTTATTTTTTAAACGAATTACCCAGCGCGGTGGCACCGGGGACGGTGGCTCTTATAGCGGTCATTGCCCTGTTGTTGGTCGCCTTGGCAACATGGTACCCTGCCAATAAAGCCAGTCAGGTGCGGCCTTTGGATATTTTGCGCTATGGTTGAGCCGTTATTAGCACTCGAGAACGTCAGTTTCTCCTACACTACTGGGGGTGTACGGCTTGACATTCTGCGACAGGCCAGCTTGCGCGTCGCTGCTGGGGAAGTGGTGGCGTTGTTGGGGGCATCGGGCAGCGGTAAGTCCACCGCTCTTGCCTTGGCGGGGCTGCTGGCAACGCCGCAGGCAGGCGCGGTATCCCTGTCCGGCCAGGATACGACCCGGTGGACAGAGACGGTTCGTGCTCGGTGGCGCCGGGATCATTTGGGGTTTGTGTTTCAGTTTCATGGTTTGTTGGAGGATTTTACTGCGCTGGAGAATGTTGTATTTCCTATTCTTTTACAGGATGTTGCTCATAGTATAGCCATCACAAAGGCAACGGAGATGCTGGGGTTTCTTGGCCTGTCTGCGCGCCTGCATCAAGCACCCGCCCATTTATCCGGGGGAGAGCAGCAGAGGGTTGCCATTGCCCGGGCTTTGGTGCATCGTCCAAGGCTATTGCTGGCTGATGAGCCGACAGGAAATCTTGATCCTGAAAATGCCAAAACAGTATTGAATTTATTATTAAAACAAGCCAGAGACCAGGCAACTGCCGTGCTTCTTGTTACCCATGATCCGTTGGTCGCTGAACAGGCTGATCGGGTAATTCGGCTGGACGATTACCGTTTTTTTTGAGAGAAGAGGCGCATTATGACTTCCAACGATACTCTTTACGCTGCTGCCCTTGAATACCATCGCCGCCCGATGCCGGGTAAGCTGGCGGTTGTCTCGACAAAGCCGATGGCTAATCAGCGGGATTTGGCTCTGGCCTATTCTCCCGGTGTGGCGGCGGCGTGCGAGGCCATTGTTCAAAATCCCGAAGAAGTATCCACGGTTACGGCCAGAGCAAATCTGGTAGCCGTGATTAGTAACGGGACGGCCGTTCTTGGTCTTGGTGATATAGGCCCATTAGCTGCCAAGCCCGTGATGGAAGGCAAAGCCGTTCTGTTCAAAAAATTTGCCGGCATTGATGTTTTTGATATTGAAATCAATGAAAAAGACCCAAAGAAACTCATCCACATTATCCGCAGCCTAGAGCCAACTTTTGGCGGCATAAACCTTGAAGATATCAAGGCACCCGAATGCTTTGAGGTGGAAGAACAGTGTAAACAAACAATGAATATACCCGTGTTTCATGATGATCAGCATGGAACGGCGATTATTGTGGCGGCGGCGTTGCTTAATGGTTTGAAACTGGTGGGCAAGGAATTGAGCCAAGTGCGCCTGGCCGTTTCCGGGGCGGGAGCGGCGGCACTGGCTTGTCTTGATCTTCTTGTTTCTATTGGTTTGCCGGTGGAGAATATTTTTGTCTCCGATATTGCTGGTGTTGTCTATAAAGGCCGCAATGAATTGATGGATCCGCGTAAGGATCGCTATGCCAAAGATACCGAGGCGCGGACGTTAGGGGAGATTATCAAGGACGCCGATGTGTTCCTGGGATTATCCGCAGCCGGCGTATTAAAACCCGAATTTTTGGCCAGCATGGCACCTCAGCCGATTATTTTTGCTCTGGCAAACCCCACCCCTGAAATCATGCCCGATGCGGCGCGGGCGGTGCGTCCGGATGCTATTATTGCTACCGGACGTTCGGATTTTCCGAACCAAGTTAACAATGCTCTTTGTTTTCCATATATTTTTCGCGGTGCATTGGATGTGGGAGCGAAGACGATTAACGAGGCGATGAAGATTGCCTGTGTTAAGGCTCTGGCGGCATTGGCACTGGCGGAGCCGTCGGATGTCGTGGCATTGGCCTATGCTGGGTCAAACCTTACCTTTGGCCGGGAGTATCTGATTCCCAAGCCGTTTGATCCCCGCTTGCTGGTGAAATTGGCACCGGCGGTAGCGAGAGCAGCAATGGAAAGCGGTGTAGCAACCCGCCCGATAGCTGACTTTAAGGCGTATGAAGAAAAGTTGAACCAGTTTGTGTTCCGATCTGGTTTGGTGATGAAGCCGGTGTTTGAAAAAGCACGTCTCAATCCCCGCCGCTTGGTGTTTACCGAAGGCGAGGAAGAGCGCGTGCTGCGTGCCGTGCAGGCCGTAGTGGACGAGGGAATTGCCCAGCCGATTCTCATTGGTAACCCTGATATTATTTCGGCCACGATTAAACGGGCTGGGCTACGCCTTGATCCAACACAGTATCGTGTGGTGGATATGGCTAACAATCCAAATTTCGAGGCGCACTGGCGTCTTTATCATCAACGCATGGAACGCCAAGGGGTCAGCCCGGATTACGCCCAGGCGGTGGTACGGTCGCGGCCAACAGTGGTAGGGGCTTTACTCCTGCAAAATCGTGAGGCTGACGCCATGATATGCGGTTCTATCGGCCGTTATCACCGTCATCTGGCGCATATTGAGCACGTCTTAGGGCGGGCACCAGGGGCGCAGTGCTGTGCAGCACTGAGTGTTCTCTTGTTGCCACGTGGTACCTATTTTATCTGTGATACCTATGTGAACCCTAATCCAAGCCCGGAAGAACTCTCCGACATGACGGCTATGGCAACAGAACAGGTTCAACGCTTTGGTATGACCCCGAAAGTGGCGTTGCTGTCGCACTCTAGCTTTGGCAGTTTTCCTACCCCGTCGGCGCAGAAAATGCAGGCGGCATTGGCATTAATCCGTAAAAATCTTCCCGATCTGGAAGTAGAAGGGGAAATGCACCCCGATGCGGCGATTAGTGAGGCATTACGCAAGCGGCAATTCCCCAATTCTCGGCTTCAGGGGGAGGCGAATCTGTTGATTATGCCGACCTTGGATGCGGCAAATATTGGGTTCAATTTGCTTAAAGAACTGGGCGACGGACTTAGCATTGGACCAATTTTGCTGGGTGCCGCGATGCCAGCGCACATCATGACGCCATCGGTGACGGTGCGGGGGATTTTGAACATGGCGGCCTTAGCCGTGGTGGATGCTCAGGCGCGGGCGGCGAAGGTCTAAAAGCCTTATTCGTAATGATAATAAGGTTTTGCGTGGACAATACCTACGTATTGAATGCAAAACCGTATTAAAACTATACTTGTAACCAGCGCGGCACAAAGTATTTCGGCTATAAAACCCCAAACGAGGCTTTTTCCGCCGCTCTCAGGGGGTGTTGCACTTTGAGTTAGACACCGCCCCTTGTTTTCAATGAACTGATATTCTTTTGGGCACCTCTATTAACCCATTTATAGGGATGAGTGGCTAGAAAGGGCTAGGCGAGCAAACGTAAGCGTACTCAAACGTACGTGCGGATTGCGAGTATAGATATGACGACGCCAATCGCCCTAGAAATGAGGTTAATAGAGGTGCCCTTTTGTCTTTCCTAAAGATGCAACCGACTTCCCCCATCCACCGCAAGGGTAAGCCCCGTTGCCTTCGGCGCGGTGAGGAGGAA
>JBKCUA010000024.1:0-4161 GCA_046318675.1 Holosporales bacterium | reverse complement strand
GTCATGCACATCCTCAAATCGCAACATCCTGATGTCCTCTCGTGTCTTGCGTTTCAGTCCCATCTTGGCTCACCCAAAATTGGACACTCTACGGGACATTCCCTTGGCTATTTACAGGGACATTTGCCTGAACGACGACAGACTTAATAATATCGTTGTAGAGGGACAGCGTTGTGTAATAAAACTGCATGGACAATTTACGTTCTTTTTGACTTTCAACCTATTACCTCGTAACGTTTAAAGGTTCACTATGAATGAAAACATAACGTGATCGTATCTTAAATTTCATCATGGCTCTGAAGGACTTTTTTTATGCTTCGTCGTTTTTTTTCTTTGCTTGTCCTGGTCGTTCTTTCAGCTTGCGCTACGCACAGTGATCTTAAAAAAGATTCTGTTCTTCCCTCCAAAGAAAGCAAAAAAGCCGTTGTCATTATAGGGCTTTATATGTCGCCAGAGTCTCAGGAGGCCGTAGGGGCACAAAATACTACTATACCATTGATTTCAAGTGGAAAAAGCATTGATTACGACGTTTATAGTGATTGGAAAGAAGTTGTGTTTAAATTTTCTGATGAAAAACCTAAAGATAATGTTCTTATAAATACAAACGAAGCGTTTGAGGTGCATATCAAAGATAGAAATAAAACTCATTTTTTTGATGTTAAATATGTAGATTTTGATAAAGAATATGTTTTTAGAAGATTTTGGGTTCGGGAGACAGGCCCTAATTCACAGGGGTATTATGATGAAAAAAAAGAAGGTACTGAGTATACTTGCCGTTTTACCCCCAAAGCAGGGGAAATATTGTACGTGGGAATGCACAAGTTGAAATATGAAGAGCCTATTATAAAAAAGCCAAAATTTTTAAATAGTTTATTTCCCAGTGCAATCGTGTATCAAGCACCCTCCCTTTATCCCCCTATTGTAACTTCTGAGGGGAAAGAGGAAGCCCTTGCTTATCTCAAAAAGCATTACCCGAACTTGACTTTAACAGACATGCGTTATGCAACAACGTGTGAAAAAAGAGATGATAAATAGGTTGGCACAAACGGGGGCTTGGTTGACAAGAAAACGTGGGAAAGTCGGGCATTTAGGCGGCTGTTGTCAACCGCGTGTCAACCTTGTGAAAATGCCTGACGCTAGAAAAATCCCGCGCCCCGCGTGCGTTGCACGCAAGTTATATTTTGCCCGCAACGCGGGCTGGATATTTTAGCCGACAACGTCGGCGGGTCACCCGCATAGGTTTTCGGCCAGGGAGTACCTGCTTTTAGAGAGCGCGCTAGTTTTTGTATTGATAATGCTTGCTTTTCCAAAGAAAGCGGCTAATATGGAATCAACTACCATATTAGCGAGAATCCTCCATGCCCTCCCTCCCCAGAACCCTGCAGCCAGTCGTTGAACGCGTGGCGAACAGCTTCCCCGTCCTGCTGCTGACTGGCCCTCGGCAGGTGGGCAAGACCACGCTGATGGAGGCGTGTGCGGGCAGCAAGCGCCGCTATGTTACCCTAGACGACTTGGAAGAGCGTGCCCTTGCCCGTCATGATCCAGAGCTTTTTTTGAGCCGCCATCCCGCACCGATCATTATTGATGAAGTGCAATACGCACCAGAATTGTTCAGCCGCATCAAGATGATTGCGGATCGCGAGAAACGAGATGGCCTGTTCTGGCTCACCGGATCGCAAAAATTTCACCTGATGCGCGAGGTGACCGAATCCTTGGCTGGACGGGTAGCCATCCTGGATTTACTGGGGCTATCCCAGCGGGAACTGACGGGTCACGCCCATACGGTGCAGCCGTTCTTGCCGACCAAGGATTGGCTGGACACCGTGCCTGCGGCGGTCAAAAAGCCGCAAACGGTTGCCGCCGTGTATGAGAACATCTGGCAGGGCAGCCTGCCTAGGCTGCGCACCCGGGCGGATGTGGACCGGGATATTTTCTTTCGCGGCTACATTGAAACCTACATTCAGCGCGACGTGCGCGATTTGGCCCGCGTAGGGGATGAAACGCGGTTTTTGCGGTTTGTGAAGGCGGTGGCTGCTCGCACGGCGCAATTGCTCAATTACGCCGATATGGCGCGAGATACGGACATTGATCAGAAAACTGCCAAGGCTTGGCTCAGTATTCTGGAAGCGTCCGGTCTTGTGTACCTCCTACCACCTTGGCACAGCAATGTCACCAAACGCATTGTGAAAACCCCCAAGATGTATTTTCTTGATACTGGCCTGTGTGCGTACCTGACGGGCTGGAGCTCAGCGGAATCGCTGGAAGCAGGGGCCATGTCCGGCGCCATTTTGGAAACGTTTATGGTGACGGAGATTCTCAAAAGCTATTGGCATACTGGAAAGCAGCCCCGTTTTTATTTTTACCGGGATCGGGAAGGAGCAGAGGTGGATTTGCTCATTGAGCAGGATAACCGGCTCTATCCCGTAGAGTTTAAAAAAACCGCCAGCCCCGGGCTAAACGCCGCGAAACACTTCAACGTGCTGGAACAGCTGCAACCCAATGTGGGAGAAGGCGCAGTGGTTTGCCTCAAGGAAACCGAAGTGGCCATATCCACGACAGTGACAGCGATTCCGGTGTGGTATCTTTAAACCCAATTCGTCATCTTGGCCCAAACACTACCCAACAGGTGCACCAGTTGTCAATTGAACAAACGCATGTAAGGTACTGATGCGTAAACAAACTTGATGGCGCGTGGCCCAGCGTACTACTGCGGGATTGTGGGGGATGGTTGCTCTTGATAAGTGGTGGCAAATATGTCACCATAAGGCATGGGGAGTTTGTCATGACAACTGATAATGATTTTGAATTGATACACGGCACGGGCAACATCTACCGTGATTTCGGTGATGCTGATGCGGGTGTGCGTCAGGCTAAAGCTATTCTGGCAGCGGAAATCCTCAAAGTGCTGGAGGCTGAACAGCTCTCCACCCGCCAGGCCGAAGCCCGCAGCGGCGTGAACCACAGTGAGTTCGTCCGCATCCGCCGCGCCAATCTCGCCCGCTTCACGATTGACCGGCTGGTATCGATTTTGGGACGGCTCAATCAGGACGTGGAAGTGACGGTGAGTAGCCGCCCCCGCGTCAGCAGCCACGGCGTGCACGCTCACGCCTTACGCTGCTCCATGGGACAATAACCAAGTTCTTTTCACCGGAGGATGCGGTAACGCGTCGCTTGACCTTGACCCAAGCGTTCCAGCTTATTCCGATCATGCAACTTAGCAATAATGGCCTCAACGGTGCGAGCCGGAAAACCTAACGCTTCCACTGCATCTTTGCGTGAAAATTCCTGTCGCGTCCCGGCCCACTGCCAGAGCTGTAATTGCTTGGGGGAGAGCAAGTATTCAAACTGATCAGCTTCTAGTAGTGTCTGGGCCTCTTGTGCCTGCGTGAAGAAAACACCGAACAGGTATAACAACCAAGGGGATAGATCCTCTGTTTCTGTTTTCCATTTGGCCTGGGTTTTGTTAAGGGCGAGGTAATAATCCGCCTTGGAAACCTCAATCAAGCGTTCGTGGGAAATCAGGCGGGTAAAGCTGTAGCCGTGCTGCAGCAACATTAAGTTGGTCAGCAATCGACTGGTACGGCCATTGCCGTCTTGAAAGGGGTGGATAGCGAGATATTCAAACACAAAATTGGCAATCAGAATAAGGGGATGTTTGAAACGCTCTTGCACTGCCCAGTTATACCAGCGCACCAAATCCTGCATCTCAATGGGCGTAAGATAAGGCGGGGTTGGCTCAAAAATCACACCCACAACATTGCCGGATTGATCCTTGGCCTCCACCCGGTTGGAGCCAGTTTTGTATTGTCCTTTATGCCCTTGATCCTTTTCGCTGTAGTGCAGCATGTCCCGGTGCAGTTGCAGGATGTGCGATTCGCTGATGGAAATATCATGTGGCTTGTCAAAAATCAGTTCCAGCATCGTGATGTAGCCAGCCACCTCCTGCTCATCGCTGGTTTTGAAGGATTTAATGCGCATAGACTTGTAGAGGGCCTCAACCTGATCATCTGTCAGCCGATTGCCTTCAATCCGGTTTGACGCACCGGTGGAGGTCACGATCACGGACTGGGTCAAGCGTTCAATAGTTTGCGGCAGCAGGGTATCGGTGAGACGAAAGGTTTTCTTGATGGCATCAATCTCGGCAATCTGGCCGAACAAGGT
>JBKCUA010000023.1:0-7760 GCA_046318675.1 Holosporales bacterium | reverse complement strand
GGCCATTAAGACAGCCATCTTGTTGATGGTAGGGTATCTGTACGATGTGCGCGTAGCGGTGGGGGGGGATTTCTCCCCCACTTTGCCGCTGGGCGCGCGGGCGTTGCTGGAGGCGTATAAGGTGAGGCGGGTGGGGTGAGGTTTTGTGAGATGTTATTGTGAATTCAAGCATTCCTTGTTAAGAATTGCGGTGATATAATGGGGTCGGAGAATCAACCGATGCTAGCATCCGTAGACATTAAAACTGTCCTGACTGGGTTAAAGCCAGTGCTTCAGGCCCAGTACGGGATTACCGCGCTGGGCTTGTTTGGTTCCTTTGCCCGGGGTGAGCAGGATGATGCCAGTGACGTGGACGTGTTGCTGGAATACAACCCGCAAACGTCTCGGCTGGATTTGTTTGATGTGGTGGCCCTGCGGGATTATTTAAGCGCAGCGGTGGGCAGGCCCGTGGATATAGCGTTCAAGCATGCCCTGAAAAAGCATATTGGGCAGCGGATTCTGGCAGAGGTTCAGTATTTGTGAGGCACGACAGGGACGAGGCGGATTATTTTCTGGATATGGTCGCCTATGCTCGACGTGCGATTCGCTTTGTAGACAATCAGCCTTTTGAATCTTTTATTGAAAATGAGATAACTCGACTGGCGGTGTATAAGTGCCTTGAGATTATTGGTGAAGCGGCCTCAAAAATAAGCTCTGAAACCAGAACGCTACATTCTGATATCCCTTGGGGAGGCATGATAGGCATGAGAAATATTTTGGTGCATGATTATGAAGGCGTTGCTGATGACATGGTTCATCGTACTGTTATAGAAAGACTTCCAGAGATATTGATTATTTTACATAGAATACTGCAAGCCAATGGATGGGAAGATAGACCTTAATATTGGCACACCCCTTGCATCCCCTCCCCCATGGACGCGCCTATTTACGTTGCCTTAAGCCATATGAACGCCTTGCGGCGGGAGATGGATATTACCACCAATAACATTGCCAATATCAACACCACGGCGTATAAGGGCGAAGATCCGCTGTTTACTGAATACCTTCTTGATCAACCGAAAAATAAGGATGTCAGTTATGTTCTCGATTATGGCCTTGTTCGCAACCTTGCCCCTGGTGTTTTGGAGAAAACGGATAACCCCCTTGATCTTGCGATTAACGGTGACGGGTACTTCACGGTAAAAACGCCCCAAGGCGACCGCTATACACGGGCCGGGGTGTTCACCCTTGCCCCGACGGGGGAGATTACCACGAAAGAGGGCTATCCCCTGCTCAGCGATTCTGGCCAGCCGTTTAACATCCCCGCCAACACCACCAGCATCACCATCGGCACCGACGGCGTTGTCAACGCGGCCAACAACAACGATATTGCGGTTGTTGCGTTGGGTAAAATTGGCCTCGTCAAATTTGCCAAAGAACGGGAGCTGAAAAAACTCCCCAACGGCCTGTACGAGACCACCCAGCCCGCAACCCCAGTGGACAAGCCCGATATTCGCCAAGGCATGATTGAAAAATCCAATGTCTCCCCCATCCTCTCCATGACCCGGATGATTGAGATTGAGCGTGCCTATTCCAACGCCCGCAACATCACCACCACTGAGGATGAGCGTATCAAGGGGGCGATTGGGAGGTTGGCGGGGAACAGAAGCCAGTAATCAGTGAACAGTGTTAGGCTCTGTTTGGCACGTTCTTTGCAAAGTTATTCTCAAATAGAAGGACACCGCCATGCGCTCACTCAATATCGCCGCCACGGGGATGACCGCCCAGCAAACAAACGTTGATGTTATTTCAAACAACATCGCCAACCTGACGACGACGGGGTTTAAGCGCCAGCGGGCGGAATTTCAAGATTTATTGTACCAGAATGAGCGGCGGATCGGCTCGCAAAGCAACACCGATGGGTCTATTGTCCCCAGTGGGATTCAGCTTGGCGTCGGGGTAAAAACCTCGGCCATTTATGCCCTTATGTCCCAAGGAACTTTAAACCAGACGCAAAACCGTTACGATTTGGCCATCAATGGTACCGGGTTTTTTCAGGTGGAGCTACCCAACGGAGCCATTGGCTATACCCGCGCGGGATCGTTTCAGCTATCCCCAACGGGGGAGATTGTCACCCAGGATGGCCGCCGCCTCTTGCCGGGGATTACTATTCCCACCAACGCTAGAGACGTGACGATTAACCAGGACGGCGAAGTGTTGGTCAAGATTGACGGTCAAAATGCCGAAGTCAACGCCGGCCAAATTCAATTTGCCAGCTTTATCAACGATGCAGGGTTAGAACGCATCGGCGGAAACTTGTTCTTAGAAACTCCGGCGTCCGGTGCGGCGCAGGTCGGATTGCCCGGCTCGACCGGCTACGGGACGATCCAGCAGGGCTACCTGGAGACCTCTAACGTCAACGCGATTAATGAGATTACCACCCTTATCACGGCCCAGCGTTCGTATGAGTTGAACTCCAAGGCCATTAAGGTCAGTGATGAGATGCTGCAAACGACGAACCAAGTAAGCTAACCTTGGTTTAGTGGCCTTCGGTATCCGCCGGCGCGCAGCCCGCCGCCAGCCATGCGGCGAGGTCAGTCTCGCTCATCTCCCCGGTGGCGAGTTGAAGCATAACGGGGAAAAAAGCGATCTCCTCATAAAGGCACTTATACCCATTGAGCCACAAAAACATAATCATGGCCGTCATGGCCGTGCGTTTGTTGGCATCCAGAAACGGGTGGTTACGGGCGATGCCAACAGCGTAGGCAGCGGCCAGGCGCGTGACGTCTGGCTCCTCATAAGCGGCGAGGTGTTGCGGGCGGGCAAGGCCAGCCTCCAGCAAGCCGCGATCGCGGATGCCGTGCAACCCGCCGTGTTCCATAATTTGGGCATCGTGGGCCGCGCACACGGCCTCAATGTCCAGCCAGATCCAGGTGCTCATGCTTTAGCCAGTGCGCGTAAGACGTTGCGGTATTTTTTCATGACTTTCCGGGCGACGTCCATCTGGGTTTCAAAATCCGCGCTGTAGTTGGACATGCGCCAGCCGTCTTCCCGACGTTGGATAGACAATTTGTCGCCTTTTTGCACGCCCATTTCCTCCAGCAGCTCTTTAGGTAAAATTACCCCCTGAGAATTGCCGATAGCGATGATTTTTAGTTCCATGGGAGCCTCCTGTGTATAACGTGAATTATAACATAGAGGGTAGTTGTAAACAAGGGAGGATTTTCTGGCACATCCCTTGCATCCTGACGCCAGATAGTGCCTATTGAAAGTCCCCCATGCGCCTTCCACTTGCTGTTGTGTTGTTTCTCTTGGCCGCTGGCGTAAGCCGCGCAGAGGAGGTTTTTATTCCTGTCCCCACCCGCCACCTTGATGTTGATACAATTATCAATCAGGACGATCTGGAAATGCAGATGATGGAGGACAGCCGCCTGCCGGCCACGGTGTTGCGCGATCCGAAAAGTATTCTAGGCATGGCGGCAAAGACACCTCTGGAGGCGGGCAAGCCCATCTACAAACACAACCTTACCACTCCCTTATGGGTTAAGCGTAACGATGCGGTGGTGGTGCGGGTGGTGACGAAAAATATCACCCTCACCGCCCAAGGCCGGGCGATGGAAAATGGGAGTGAGGGCGAGACCATCAGGGTGCTGAACATCAGCAGCCGCAAGGTGATCGAAGGCGTGGTCACCGGCAAGGGTGAGGTCAGTATCCGCCTTCCCGATCCCCCTCCACCACCGCCATTGCCCACAAAACCAAAGGCAGAACCCAAAAAGGGAGGCGAAAATGCAGCTCATTAAAATACTGTGCCTGATGCTTGTATTAACCGGCTGTACCAGCACGCTGGCCAGGTTGGAAAATATCGGCAAGGTGCCGGAAGTCACCCCACCGGAAAACCCAACGGAGCGCAGCAATTACCGCCCGGTCTCCCTCCCTATGCCCGCAGCCAATACAACCCCGCGCATGGCCAATTCCCTGTGGGTGCCGGGACGGCGGTCGTTCTTTAAGGATCAGCGTGCCAACAATGTGGGCGATCTGGTGACGGTGCTTATTAATATCAATGATGAAGCCAAACTTGATAACACCACCGAGCGTACCCGTACCAACACCGATGATTCTTCTTTTGGCACATTGTTGGGTTTTGAAAACAAAATTAAAGGATGGTTGCCCGGTGCGCCATCCCTTGCCCCGGCTATCAGCACCAACGGTACCTCTACCAACAAGGGCGATGGTAAAATTGATCGCAAAGAAGAAATAAAGCTCCGCGTAGCGGCGGTGGTGGCGCAAGTCCTGCCCAATGGCAACATGGTGGTGGCCGGACGTCAGGAAGTGCGGGTGAATTTTGAGGTGCGCGATCTCCAGGTTGGCGGCATCATTCGCCCCGAGGACATCAGCACCGACAATACCATCCCCTTTGAAAAAATTGCCGAAGGCCGGGTGTCCTACGGCGGCCGGGGTAACATCTTTGATGCTCAACAGCCACGGTACGGCCAGCAGGTGCTGGATGTGTTGCTGCCGTTTTAAAAACACTCCATAAACCATCCGTATGTTCGAACATCGCACTTACCCCCTGATCCCTCCTTCGGCTTTTGCTGTTCGTCTTATTGGATGGCTGGGGGCAACGCTGTTAGTGTTGGTTTTTTCGCTGGCCATTGGCATGGCCGGGTATCATTATCTTGAGGGGATGGCGTGGGTGGAGGCGTTTTTGAACGCGGCGATGCTGCTGGGCGGGATGGGGCCGGTGGACCCCCTGCACACCGAGGCCGGGAAGATTTTCGCCGGGGTGTACGCTATCTATTGCGGGATGCTGCTGGTGGTGTGCGGCGGGATGCTTTTAGTGCCGGTGTTTCATAGGGTGTTGCATCGGTTTCATGGGGAGGGGTGAATTTAGGGTGCAAACTTTTTGTTGTCTATTTTGTCCATTTTGTCTATACTAACTCCATGCAGCACCTTTCCGCCACCGACGCCAAGCAGACATTTTCCGCCCTTCTCGACATGGCCCAGCGGGAACCCGTTATTATTACAAAACAATCGCGGGAGGTTGCCGTGGTTTTGTCCATACAGGACTATGAACGCCTGCATGCCCTTAATGTGCAGGAATTTCAGATGTTCCGCCGCCGTCTTGCCGACAAGGCGGCTCGGCGCGGGCTGACCCAGGCTGTGCTGGATGATATTTTGAATGACGATGCTTTCCTGACCGCCTTGGTCGAACGCTTTCAAGAGGAGCAAGCCTTTTTGACGGAAGAACGTACAGCGATTAATGGAATGCTCGATCGTGCCGTCACTGAGAACGATTATAGTCCTTTAACACAAGATGATATAACGGATTTGAAGCGGTTGCTTGATTAGAACGATGGTTTTTGTCTTGCAAAAAAGTGCTCTTTTCACAAGGCAGGCGCGTGAGGCGGTGCTTTATTATAAAGCACATGCTGGCGTACAAGTGGCAGGAAACTTTGTTTTTGCCTTGGAAAAATCGCTGAATTTCATTCGGGATAATCCCTATGCCTGCTCTGCCTATGATGCTGGAGATAGCAACCCGGCTTTACAAGAGATGCATTTTCGACGCTGGCACGTCTATCGTTTTCCTTATTGGATATTTTTTCATCTTCAAGGCGATACAATGATTTTTGTTGATGGTTTGTATGGGCAGCGTCAGGATGTTGCAAAAAAGCTCCCCACTTTCCGATAAACACCACCCCTATTGCACTGTTTTTAAAACCGGTATAACGGTTATCTGTTCTTCATCCCTTACACCCTCCACGGCGTGACTGCTTGCCGTAACTGCGCGCCGTGCTGGCGTTCCAGCACGTCCACGTCGTACTGCTGCTGAAGGGTTAGCCAAAACCCCGGGGTATTGCCGAAAAACAACGCCAGGCGCAGGGCTGTTTCCGCGGTCACCCCGCGTTTGCCCTTGAGAATCTGGCCGATGCGGGTTTGGGTCATCCCGGTGTTTTTAGCTAAAGCGTACGCGGTGATGTCCATCTCTTCCAGGAAATGATCCAGCATTGCCCCGGGATGAAGGGGCTTCTTCCCTCGCGTCGTGGCCTTTTCGGTATCAATGATAGTCAACAATTTCGACCTCCCTTGCTGCGTCGTTGTCCCAGATGAAACAAAGACGCCATTGGTTGTTAATACGAATACTTGTTAAGTCCCTCAATCTTAATTTTTTTATTAATCTGTATCATAAGGATTTTTCCCCATGCCCGCACAAAAAGGTCGTGATTTTTTGCTCAACGTCTGGAACGGTAGTGCTTACGTCACCGTCGGCGGGTTGCGCAGCAACAGCCTTACCGTCAACAATCGCCCGCTGGATGCCAGTAATAAGGGCACCGGGGAGTGGCGTACCCTCCTCGCCGGGGCGGGGGTTCGAAGCTTGTCCCTTTCGGCCTCCGGCGTGTTTGAGGATTCCGCGTCGGAGGAAATCGTCCGCGCCGCCGCCTTTGCCGGGGCAACCCTGAACTGCCAGATGGCCTTCGGCAACGGCGATCGTATCACCGGCCTGTTTCTGGTGAGCAGCTATGAACGCGGCGGCGACTATGACCGGGAGGAAACCTATACTTTGGGGCTGGAGTCGGCTGGAAATGTCACATACACAATAGGATAATAGTTTATGACCAACCCCCATACCGCAACGCTGAGCGTTGCCATTGATAAACAATACATTGATTTAAAACTGACTTTTTCCGCCCTCGTCGCTGTTGAACACGCCCTGGATGAGGGGATTTTTGCCCTCACCGAGCGGTTGGCGGCGGGGGGGATGCGCCTGAGGGATATTGCTGTGGTGCTGGGCGAGGCGTTGGTGGCCAGCGGGTTTGAGCGGCGATCGGTGGATGCGGTGGGCGAGACTATCCTCAAAGACGGCATTGCTGTCCATGCGGAGACGACGGTGCGCCTGCTGGAGCTTGCCCTAGGGGGCAGAGCCACGGGAAAGCCATCGCCGTCCGCGGCAACGGCCTAGACTGGCCATTGTTGCAACGGGCGGCGTTTGGCGTTGTGGGCTTGATGCCCGCTGGTTTTTGGAGTCTGACCCCGCCGGAATGGGCGGCGATCCTACGGGCACGCTACGGCGCGTGGGAAGGCAGCAGTCTAGGGCGGGAGGAGTATGAAATATTGAAAAGGGCGATGCCCTATTCTTGAGGGCACCTCTATTAACCTCACATTGGTGCACCCGGCGAGATTCGAACTCACGACCTTTGCCTTCGGAGGGCAACGCTCTATCCAGCTGAGCTACGGGTGCTGATGACGGGGTGTTGTAGAGGGTTTATCGGGTGGGGGCAAGGGTGCGGTTATAGGGGGTATGGGTGTCCACTATAGGGGCACCTCTATTAACCTCATTTCTAGGGCGATTGGCGTCGTCAGGTCTATGCTCGCAATCCGCACGTACGTTTGAGTACGCTTACGTTTGCTCGCCTAGCCCTTTCTAGCCACTCATCCCTATAAATGGGGTAATAGAGGTGCCCATAGGTTCCCCCAGCCGGGTTTGGGGCACAACAAGAAAAGAGCCGCCTCGGGGCGGCTCTTTATTATTTACAGCTCTTCAAGTAAGATTTGAAGCGCTTTCTCTACTTCCTCTCGTCCGATAAGGAGTCCCTTTCGGTGCAGTTCCGTTAGAATTTTGTAAATTGTAGCGAGCTTTTTCTCGCTTACCTCTTGGGTAAGCAGAAATTTATAACCAGCGATATCGAGTTTGATCAGGGTAAATATGGTAATTGTACTACCTAACCACGCCATCTTTTCAACCTTCTATCAAATTAACGTATTGTTAAAATGAAATTTTTAAG
>JBKCUA010000022.1:0-35437 GCA_046318675.1 Holosporales bacterium | reverse complement strand
AGCATCGTCCCTTTTTATCCCTTCACACCAATCTTTCGATAAGGCTTAAGACGGCCTTAGAAAAAAAGCCGTGCGAAGGTCAAAAAAAGTTTTTGACACTGGGTTTACGGCATGAGTATGCCCTGCGGCTGCGGCTGCGGCTGCGGCTGCGGCCTGGATCACTTTTTTTTAAAAGCAAGTAAAAATTTTTTGGCCGCGCAATAGGGGTGGGGAAGGTAAAGTGGGCTGCCCGTTGCCCCCTTCCCCCGTACAGCGGGGGAAGGTGAGGAAGGGGGTGTTTAAAATAAGAAAAACCAATGATTTGTTCTCATCTTTTTACCCCCTCCCCGCAAGGCCATCGGCCTTGCGCCTCCCCCGCAAGCGGGAGGGTGGGTACACCGCCCCTTGAGCAATTTGTCATGACGAAAAAATTTGACTTTTATTTTTTTGTGTGTACAATGAAAATGTGATCGTTGAATTTGACCCCGGCAAGGATGACAAAAACCAAGGCAAACATGGCATTTCTTTAGCTGCGGCGGAAGATTTTGAATGGGAAGGGGCTTTTTATGCGTTGGACAACCGCAAAATTTATGGGGAGTGGCGCATTACCGCTGTTGGGTATCTGTATGGGCGGCTGCATGTTGTCATTTTTACAGAACGCTGCGGCATCGTACGCATCATTAGTCTTCGCAAGGCCAACACCAGAGAGGTAAAGGATTATGAAACCCGATCAACGTTCTGAACACGATGATGAGGATAGCCCGGAACTGGGGCAGGCGTTCTGGGATCGTGCCCAGCCCGCCGATGTATTTTTCACGTCCCGGTGGGGCAAGGAAAAAGCGGAAGCTTTTCTGCACGAACAACAACGGCGGCGGGGCCAGCGCGGCAAACAAAAAGCCCCCACCAAGGTTCGGGTCTCCTTACGCCTGCCTGCGGAGGTGGTGGCGCACTTTCGGGCTACGGGGAAAGGCTGGCAAACCCGGATCGATCAGGTCTTGCAGGAGTGGGTGCGGACACACCCGTAGTTTATTAAATTTTTACAATTACTTCCGCTGCAACGCCCCGCAGGCTTTTTTGATCCGCGCGCAGGCGTTCTCCAAGATATCCGCGCTGGTGGCGTAGGAGATGCGGAAGAACGGGCTGAGGCCAAAGGCCGATCCTTGGACGACGGCGACGAGGGCTTCTTCCAATAAATAAGCCACAAAGTCGTTATCGTTCTCAATAATTTTGCCCTTGGGGGTTTTGGTGCCGATGAAGGCAGCGCAGCTGACGTAGACGTAAAACGCGCCTTCGGGTTTAGGGCAGGACAGCCCATCAATGGCGTTGATGCGCTCAAATACTAAATTGCGGCGCGCCTGAAAGCTTTTGCGGAACTCTTGCAGGAAGCTTTGATCCCCATCGAGCGCGGTGACGGTGGCGGCCTGGGCGATGGAGCAGGGGTTGGAGGTGGACTGGGATTGAATAATCGCCATGGCCTTGATGAGTGCTGGATCGCCCGCACCGTAGCCAATCCGCCAACCCGTCATGGAATAAGATTTTGATACCCCATTCACCGTGAGGGTACGACCAACGAGTTTTGGTTCTACCTCGGCGGGGGTACAGAATTTGAAATCATCAAACACCAAGTGCTCATAAATATCATCGGCCATGACATGGACATGGGGGAAATCGAGAAGCACGTCGGTGAGAGCTTTCATCTCCCCCCAGGTATAGCCCGCCCCAGTGGGGTTGGAGGGGCTGTTGAGAATAAGCCATTTGGTGCGCGGGGTGATGGCGGCGCGCAGTTGTGCGGGTTGCAGTTTGAAGCCAGCTTCAGCAGGGCAGGGCAGGGCGACGGGCACGCCCTCGGCCAGCAGTACCATGTCGGGGTATGAGACCCAGTACGGCGCTGGGAACAAAACCTCATCCCCCGGGCTGAGGGTAGCCATGAGGGCGTTGTAGAGCACTTGTTTTGCCCCGGTTCCAACGGTGATGTTGGCGGGCTTATAGGACAAGTTGTTTTCCCGCTGGAACTTGCGGCAGATGGCCTCTTTGAGGGCAGGGGTTCCGTCCACGGCGGTGTATTTGGTTTCACCCCTAGCCAATGCGTCCACGGCGGCCTGTTTAATATGATCGGGGGTATCAAAGTCCGGTTCACCAGCACCGAGGCCTATAACATCAGCCCCAGCAGCCTGAAGCTCCTTGGCTTTGGTGGCAACGGCAATAGTGGGGGATGGCTTAATCGCCGAAAGACGGGCGGCAAGTAAAGACATAAGTTCAGGCCTCAGCAAAAGCAGGTATGTGTTTAGTGGATGATACATCCGTCGCGGTGCCGGTGTTGCTGGCTAGGGCGCGGGCAAGCTGGGTCAGAGCCTCTTGGTGACGGCTGTTGGTAATTAATGAGAAATTACGCGCAAGTTCTAGGCACATACGCTGGCGCTCATTCGTGGGGGTATCACCCACGGTTTCCAAGCCATCATAAAAAAATGAGACCGATACACCAAAAACTTGGGCAATACAAAACAACCGCCCGGCGGAGACGCGGTTGATGCCTTTTTCATACTTGTGGGCTTGTTGGTAGGTAACACCAATTAAATCAGCGAGTTCCTGCTGGGTTAGACCAAGATTGACGCGCCGTTCCCGGATGCGTTGGCCAACATATTTATCAATGTCTTGGGGACGAGTGGAATAAATACTTTTGCGTAGGGGTGAGATTTCTTGGTTTTGTTTTTCGGTCATACGCTATTTCCCTTTGCGATGTCCTTTTTATGGCAACGCCATCAGTATTTTTCAACCAAAAATTTAGGGCGTATGTCTCTATACCACTCGCACATCAAGGTTTCCCATATATGGGTACGCTTTTAAAAGTTAAGCCCTCGCAGGTTCAAATTTTTGCGTAGGTGTGCGAAGTTGATAAATGCTGCGCATACCTTCTGGCACGATGAATTTTTCACTGATACCTAACATGGCTTCGGCACCCCCCAATAATAAGTATCCGTCCTGTGCCAAAATACAGGTTAAATGGTTGACAATTTTTATTTTTGTAGGGAGATCAAAATAAATCAAAACATTGCGGCAGAAGATAATATCAAATTGCCCAAAGGGTTTGGGATCATCGAGGAGATTAAACACCCGATAGATCACCATGTTTTTGACACTATCTTTTAATTTCCAACGGTCGCCCTCTTGAGTAAAATAACGCACCAAGTATTGGATGGGCAGGCCGCGTTGCACTTCAAATTGGCTATATACGCCTTCTTTAGCGCGGGTAAGAATATCTTTATTAATATCGGTGGCAAAAATTTCAAAAGTGAACTCTGGGTATTTTGCTTTTTCTTCCAATAAGGTCATGGCTATTGAATAAGGTTCTTGACCCGTGGAGGCAGCAGCACACCAAATGCGCAGATGTTTGCGATTCATTCGTGCCTTGGTAAGGGTGGGTAGAATATCTTTTTGCAGAGCTTCAAAGGGCTTCAAATCCCTGAAAAAAAGCGTTTCATTGGTGGTCATGGCATCTGAAATATCATTGATCATGCCCTGATCGACGGCAGGGGTGCGCATTGTTGCGATCATACTGGTGAGATCGGGAAAATTCCACTTTTTAGCTATCGGAATTAAACGTGATTCAATTAAGTACATTTTGTCAATTGTTAAGTCTAATCCATTCCTCTGTTTGATAATTTGAGTGAGGTATTCAAAGTCTGGTTGGGACAAAAGGGAGGTTGTCATATGCCCCCTTTGATATTGAGACGTTTAATAAGAGCCGTGGTCATTTCATTAAGGGGTAGGATTTTACTGCATACGTTTGCAGCGTAGGCCGCTCCGGGCATACCCCAGACCACAGAACTGGCTTCGTCCTGTGCCCAGATGACGCCCCCTTTGTTAATAACTTCTTGGCAGCCTCTCATACCGTCGCTGCCCATACCCGTTAGAATGAGGGTTAACAGATTTTTTCCGTAAATCTGCGCCAAGGAACGCAGCATCGGATCCACAGCGGGACGGCAAAAATTTTCCGGGGGATTTTGATTTAGGATGATACGTATGACAACACCTTCTGTGGTTGCCTGCATATGATAATCACCAGGAGCAAGATAAATTTGGCCTGGTTCTACAACTTGATTATGAACGGCTTCATGACAAGCCCACAAGGTAGTGTTGGTGATTTGTTGTGCCAGGATTTTGGTGAACGTGGCCGGCATATGCTGGGTAATGAAAATTGATAGATAGGGTATTTTTGGTAGTTTGCCTAGTAATTGTAGCAGTGCCTGAGGTCCACCAGTAGAACACCCGATAGCTAAGGCGCGTATGGATGCACCGTAATCCTGTTGTAGGGTAGGGGTTTTTATTGTTGTATTTGATATTATTGCTGGTGGTGCAGAAGAGATAGGTTCTATTTTTTTGCACAAAGCGCGTAATTTGGTTAATAATAAAACCTGAAAGTCTTTTGAAGTGCCTATATCCCCCTTGGCTTTTGGTTTAGCGATATAATCTTTAGCTCCTAGAGCAAGACTCTTGATGGAAAGCTCGGCGGCATATTCTGAAAGACCGCTACTGATAATAACAACAAGAGAAGGTTTGATAGCCAATAGGCGGGGTAAGGCCGTCAAGCCATCCATAATGGGCATTTCAATATCCAAAATGACCGCATCAATTGTTGAAAGTTTTTGTTGGAGAATATCAATGGCAATCTGGCCATTGGCAGCAGTTGCAATGACGGCGACATCCTGTTCATCGTGAAGCATTTTTTGAAACATTCCGCGCACCACTGATGAATCATCTACAACAAGAACGCCGATGCGATGACTTTGTGTGGGCTTAGATTGCATCATATCTAGAGCAAGCCAACGAGTGAGAGTTTGCTTTTTACAGTATCACTATCAAAAGGTTTCATAATGTATTCATCGGCACCAGCGGTGATGGCTTCTGTAATTTTGGCAAAATCATTTTCTGTTGTGCAGAAAATGACTTTTGGTTGTTTGGAGAGCGTTGTTTCTGCTCGTAAGATGTGTAAGAATTCAATGCCGGTCATAATTGGCATATTCCAATCTAGAAAGATAACATCGGGGATATCTTCGTGCACTTTGTTAAGGGCTTCTTGGCCGTTTTCTGCTTCATAACAAATGAATTTTAGTTCCTCAAAAATTTTACGCGCCACAATACGCACAACGCGAGAATCATCAACAATAAGGCAAGTGGCCATGCGCTTTAATCCTTCTACGCTGCGGTGGCGGAATCTGTATTAATGTCAATAAAGATACGTTCTACATCCAGAATTATCATCAGATTACTTTCTAATCGAATAATTCCTTTTGAGAGATTGCGCCAAATTGGATTAATCACTGCGGGGGTTTTTTCAAATTGTGAGGGTGTAAAGGTCATGACCTCTCCCACGCGGTCAACAATAAGACTATACATTTCGCCTTTGAATTGAACGACAACATTCATTGCCTCGCTTTCATAGCTGGCCTCATTTTGTACCGCGAGGCGCTTGCGCATATCTATGGCTGTTACGATGCGACCACGAAGATTTAGGGAGCCAGCAACCTGCTGTGGAGCCAAGGGGATGGGATTGATTTTTTGATCCCGCAAGACGTCATAAACTTCTAATACTGGCAGGCCGAAAAGTTGATTGCCAATGTTCAAAGTAACATACTGATGTTCATTTTCAAGATATTGATTATTTTCCATAAACGATATCTCCTAGAATGTTATGCCGCAGCGATAGCGAGAGAGTTACCAAGGGTGCGGGCGATAGTTTGAATTAAGGCATCGCGATCAAATTTTGAGACATAATCAATAAAACCTGCCTCGCGGCCACGCTGGAAAGATTCTGTATCGGTATGTGCCGATAAGGCAATAATGGGTACGGAAGCCCAAATGCCATTTTGGCTTACTTCACGGGCAAAATCGAGGCCGTTCATTTCGGGCATTTCAATATCCGAAATGATGAGATCAAACATATCACCATGTTGCCGGAGTTCTAAAGCTGCACGAGCTGTTTCTACGGCCGTACAATGATACCCAGAAGCCCGAAGCACGGGAACTAAAAGATTGCGAAAGAAAGAACTGTCATCAACAAGAAGAATACGGTGCTTGTGATGGGTGGATTGTTCATTGACGCTGTCATTCGATATTTTAAACCAATCACGAAACGCTTTGTGAATGTAATAGTGAGCATCAATAATATCGGTAGCTTTGCCTTGGACGATGGCACTGCCAATATAGCCTGGGCTGTCGGAACGAATGCTGATTTTGATGGGCTCATCAATAATATCAGTAATTTCATCAACGATAATACCCATAGCACGATTGTTATCTGCAAAAACTAAAACAGGTTTTGTGCCTTCTGTAATGGGGTTGTTATTTTCTTCTATGATGCTGAGTAATGGCATGAGCGTATCGCGGTATTGAACGACAGCTTGCCCATTACTGTACTCGATGCTTTCCAACGAAATTTCTTCAAGGCGTGCAATCAGAGCCAATGGCACAGCCCGTGGGGTGTTATCGCCAATTTTAAATATAAGAAGCGATAGGGTATCTGTATCATTCCTATCTGATTTAAATTCCGTATTGTATAAAGATGGTTTTTGTTTAGCTGTATTGCCAATACGTGCGGCAACCCCATTAGGATCGAGTATCATAATTACACTTCCGTCGCCGAGGATAGTGTTGCCACTAAAGACAGAAATATTACGCAGGATGGGGGCAACGGGTTTTACGACAATTTCTTCGGTATCGTAAACCTTATCTACAATAAAACCGAAGGAGTTTCCCCCAACCTGACTTACTACTATAAATTGGCTTTTATTTTTATGAGTGTCGTTGTTTTGGGGGATGGCAAGAATTTCATGTAAGTTAAGCAACGGTAACAATCGTTCCCGTAGGCGTAACACGGGGGCACCATTAATGTGTTCCAGTTTGTGTTCCGAATTGCTCGAAACTCTCACCAATTCAGTGATGGAAAGTTGCGGAATAGCAAACCGTTGCCCGCCAACGCCGACGATAAGGGCGGCGGCGATAGCCAGCGTTAGAGGAATTTTAATAGTAAAAGCAGAGCCTTGGCCTTCTGCGGACCAAAGTTCCAACGTGCCGCCAATTTTCTCAATATTGGAACGCACCACATCCATACCAACGCCTCTGCCGGAGACGGCGGTTACTTGCGCCGCAGTGGAAAAGCCAGCGCGGAAGATGTATTGTTGAACGGTTTCGTCGTTCATGGCTGCGACTTCATCTTCTGTTGCCAAGCCTTGTTGGATGATTTTTTCCCGGATACGTTTGATATTTAGGCCGCGTCCATCGTCGCTGATACGAATAATGATGTAGCCGCCTTCTTGGCAGGCTTCTAGGCGAATGGTTCCGATTTCGGGTTTGCCGGATTTGAGGCGTTCTGCGGGTTGTTCAATACCATGATCGGCAGAATTTCGTACCATATGGGTAAGGGGATCCTTGATCATTTCTAGAATCTGACGATCAAGCTCGGTGTCTTCGCCAATCAAAATAAGTTCAATTTTTTTATGGAGTTCAACCCCAAGGTCTCTGATGATACGAGGTAATTTATTCCATGCGTTGCCAATAGGCTGCATCCTTGTTTTCATCACGCTTTCTTGAAGTTCAGAGGTGACTTGGCTCAGGCGTTGTAAGGGTACCTTATAGGCCGCATCATTTTGGGTGCGGGCGACTTGGAGGAGTTGGTTGCGGGTTAGCACCATCTCGGATACTAAGTTCATCAAGTTTTCGAGGAGGTTGACGCTAACGCGAATGGCCTGACCTGCATCTTTGTCTTTTGGTTCATCATGGTGCTTGGCGTCGTCTTTTTCTTTTGATTGCCGCTCCTTTTTTTGTTGTTTTGATTGTGGTTTTTGTTCAATAGCGGCAAGGGCACTTTCAAAGTTGAGGCTATCTTTTTTTTCAGTAGTGGAAAACTGTTCGGGAGTATAATCTAAGGGCGTTGGTGGTTTAGTATCATCGGTGTGTTGAATAACGGGTGTTGGGGATGGTGGTATTGTCGCTCTGTCAGTATCATCAGTATCTTGAAGATTACCATTAGCGGCAGCGTTCAGGCAGGCAATAAGAGCCGCATCGTTGCCCTCAGGCTCAATCCCTGTTTCGCCTAGAACAGCAAGAATAAATTTAATTTGATCAAGAGACTCCAGGATGACGGAAATAATTTTTTTGGAAGGTGCCAGTTTACCTTCCCTAATGCGACCCATGACATCCTCGGCGGCATGGGCAATGCTTTCTAAGCGGGGTAGGGACAAAAAGCCGCACGTGCCTTTGATCGTGTGCATGATGCGAAAAATGCTTGAAATGAGTTCAGCATCGCCGGGATTTTGCTCTAAACGCACGATTTCAAGGTCGAGTTGCTCAAGACCTTCATTGGTTTCGCTCAGAAATTCTATGAGCAGATCGTCCATAGTTGCATTCGCCCCTAGTTAATACTTTTCTGACATGGAAATATTAATAAAACATCAAATTAGGGTGCGATAGTTTTTTTATTATTCAGCAATAAAATGAAGTGTGCTTCCATCCGGACGTTGTTCGTGCAGTGTTATGCCAAGATTGGCGGCTAAGAATCCAGTGTAGTGCCCTTGGACGTTATGGGCGGATAGATCAGGGGGCAGAAAACTTTCGGTGTTTACGATGTGCAGGCACCCTTGTTTTGGGGGTTTGGCAGGGTTGCTGGAGATTGCGGTGAAATGGAGACGGGTTGAGGTGGCGGCAATGATAATGGTGCCACCGTGGCTTAAGGAATCCCGAGCACAGATGACTAGATTAAGAAGTAATTTTTTGATGTCTGCGGGCATATTTTCATCAATAGTATCAAATTGAAATTTGATGTGACTATCGTTTTTATAAAACTGAATAATATGATTTTTTAGTTGTTCATTGTTTAAACTTGCTGCGGCATTAAGGTTGCCATAGCAGATGCGATAATATTTTAGACGTTGAATAACGGCGTTGCTGCTTTGTTGTATTAATGCAATGGCCTCATTGGCCATATCCTCGCTTTCGCCGTCGGTAAGTAGTTCTAAGCCGTTTTGAGTGGCACTGGCTGGGCTGGCTAAATCGTGGGAAAATTTTGAGAACAGAGCCTCAGCTAACCGCAAGGGTAGACTAGGTTCAGTGGGGTAGAAAATAGTTTGCTGCATGGCGAATGCCTCTTTTTATGGATAGGTTTGTTTTGTTGTCGGGTAAACTATTTAATAAAGTTCTAACGTCTTTGAAGGGGGTATTCTAGTGCCATCCCGTCAGGATAATATATTCAATAGTTAATGGCAAACGTCCTGTAGATGTTGCATATCGTTCTTTATATAAGGTTGCCGCTGTAGTAAAAACGGCTCTGCGGCTAAAATATTTTTGTCGCAGGGTCATAGTATTACCCAAGCCCATGCCGCGCAGATCGCGACATAAGGCAAAAAAATCATTATAGTGAAAAGCCAGCCGCTGTCTGTCGGCCATGGGCATGGAAAACCCTGCTTTTTGCAAAAGGCTTCCGGCTGTTTTGATGTCCAGCATCGGGGCAACCCGGGGATTGTACCCGCCGCAAACACGATGCTCTGCTTCGGCGAGTGTGTGACGCAATTCTATAAGGCTTTCCTCGCCTAAGAAAATAGCCAGAAAAAGCCCATCGGGTTTTAGAAGGCGATAGCAACTTCGTAGGTATCCAAAGATATCATTAGTGTGGTGAAGAGCCATAAAACTTATGATATTATCGATGCTGTTGTGAGGAAGCGCAAAAGCCTGCTCATCGGTCATCCGAGTTCCTAGTGTTGCGAGACAAAACGCATCATTTAGGATAATCGGCGTTGAAAATGGTTTTTTGATTTCATTAAGACGTTCGGTGATGGTGTCCGATGCTAAGTCATACAATAGGCGATGTTGGTGTATTTTTGGTAGAACGCGGTGCTGGTGCTGGCGGATGGCGCACTGATCGAATAAAAGGGGTGGGACAGGGATAGCCATGCTGGGATGCTTTCGAAAATTGGTGATGGATATACTGCTTCCGCCGCGGTGTGCCAATTGCCAAACGCTGGTTCGTGATGCTCATGCGTTGTGCGTAGAGTGCTGGAGTGATCTCAAAATGATTAGTGCGCCCCGATGTAATCGATGCGGCAGGCCGTTATCAGGCATCACCTTTGATGATGCCTGCAGCTGCACGGTGCGTGATTGGCCGTTTGTGCATGGCCGCAGCGCGACAGTGTATAATGACGCCATACGCAATCTATTGCTGCCGTTTAAGCATGGGGGGAGGGTGGACTTGGCACCATTGCTGGCGGGACTTATTGCCCAGAGCGGGGCTGATATTTTTTCGCACGTTGATATTCTTGTACCTGTGCCGCTGCACCCCTTGCGGCTCTTAAAACGGAGGTATAATCAGGCGGCACTGTTGGCAAAGCACCTGGGGCGGCACACGGGGCATCCGGTCTGGCCTACGGCCCTGCGCCGGGTTCGCGCCACGCCGATGCAAGATGGCAGCACCCAGCGTCGGCGGGCTAATGTGTTAGGGGCTTTTCAGGCGCGTCCACGGGTCGCAGGCCAGCGCGTGCTTTTGGTGGATGATGTGTTGACGACGGGGGCTACGCTGGCGGCGTGTGCGCGGGCTTTGTATGGCGAGGGGGCCGCAGCGGTGTCTTTTGTGACGGTGGCGCGGGCGATGCGGGGGGAGTAAATAGAATGGTGTATAAATATTGCCTTGGACATGGTGATGTTTCAGGTTGAATTTTTTACATTTTTTACGTGCAAGTATCAGGAAATTTTTTCAGTGATTTTTTATGATTTTGCTTTATCACTCGCACTATGGCCACGGAAGAATCCTATAAAGCAAGTCATGTTGCGAATTGCTTTTTGATGATCGCTGATGATCGAAAAGTAACAGATATGACCCCAATTAAGTTATTAAAGCTCGTGTATTTTTCATACGCTTGGTATCTTGCTACATATGAAGAGCCTCTTTTTGAGGAAAAAATTGAAGCTTGGAAATATGGCCCTGTAATTCCTTCATTGTACCATGAATTTAAACGGTTTGGATCTCACTCTATCACTGGGTTGGCGGTAGAGCCAGATAATGAGCAGTACATCGCCAATGTGTATGCCCCCATTGTCAGCGAAAAAGACGATAAAGCCTATCATATTATTGACCATGTCTGGAATGCCTACGGCAATAAAACCGGATTTGAGCTGGTGGACATTACCCATGAAGACAGTTCGGCTTGGAAAAGAGTTTATAAGTCGGGGCTGAATTGTCCTCTTAACGATGAGGATATTATCACCCGTGCCAATATTGGTATTGAAAAATATGTCGTCACCCTTAAATAATAAAAGCGTTCCAGCGGGGGGCAAAAATAAACGCACGCCTTCTTCAGAAGTTCGCCAGAAACAGCTTGAAAATAAAAACGAAGAAGATATGCAAGAAATGCGTAAAAAGATGTTTGCTTGGGTTAAATGGTGTGTGAGTATTTATCTCATTGTGGTTACAGTGATTATCTTGATACAAGTCTTTTACATGGGTAGATCTTTAAGTGACAACGTCCTTATTGCACTTCTCGTCACTACCACCGGAAACGTACTAGGGCTTCCTTATTTGATTATAAAAGCTATCTTTCAAAAATAAACTCACCCCTGCCCCTTAAACAACCCCTCCAACTGCTCCACCAGACTAACCGCCAAATCCTCCGACGTATTCACCGTCACGGCATTCTGGTAATACCGGGCGACGTCATGGCCGATGCCAACGGCGGCCAGCTCAACGCGCCCAGTCCCTTCAATTTTCGTAATCACGGATCGCAGGTGGGCATCGAGATACCCGCCGCCGTTGGCCGACAGCGTCGTGTCGTCCACGGGCGCGCCGTCGGACAAAACCAACAGGATCCGCCGGGGTTCCGGGCGTACCAGCAGCCGCTGGTACGCCCACAGCAACGCTTCCCCATCAATATTTTCCTTGAGCAGGCCCTCTTTGAGCATCAGCCCCAGATTATCCCGAGCCGCCCGCCACGGCGTCCCCGCCGCTTTATAGACAATATGCCGTGTCTCATTGAGACGGCCGGGGTAGGTGGGCTTCCCGGCGGCAATCCAGTCCTCCCGCGCCCGGCCGCCCTTCCAGGTATTGGTGGTAAAGCCTAGAATCTCCACCTTGACCTGCACTTTCTCCAAGCTTTGCGCGAGGATGTCCGCGCACAATGCCGTTGTTGTAATCGGTTTCCCCCGCATGGAGCCGGAATTGTCCAGCAGCAGGCTCACCACTGTTTCCCGATACCGGCTCTGGTGTTCTTGTTTGAATACGGCCGCATTGGCATTGGTGACCAACCGAGCAAGGCGGGCACTGTTGATAATCCCTTCCTCCTCATCAAACCGCCACGCCGTTTGTTGCCGTGCCATCAGCAGCCGTTGTAACCGCCCAGCCAGGCGGTGCACCAGGTTCTGGTAAGGCAGCATCTGGACATCAAGACTGCGCCGGAGTTCCGCCAGTTCTTCCGGAGCGGCCAAGGTATCCGCCGCCGCGATACTGTCGTACGCTATCGTAAAAATACGGTATATTTCGGTGGCAAGGCCATCCCCCACCTCAGGCCGCCCGCCGGGCATCGCCACCGGCACGCCCTCCAGCTCTCCGTCCTCTGTCTTATCGGCGTCCACGTCTCCTGGTTGCGGTTGACCCGTTGGGATAGCCTCTCCCCCCCTGGATTCTTCCCCCGCGTCGGTATTTTTCCCGTCGGGTTCACCTTTAAGTTCATCGGCGGGCGGGTTTTCAGACTGGTGTATCTCTTGCTTGGGGGTCTTTTCAGGAAGGGATAAGAAACGCTCTAACGCGGTGCGCGCTATATGCAGAAATGCCGCTTGATTATCAAGTACAGCCAGTAATTCGTTGGTCGAGAGTTTCCCTGCTGCTGCCAGCTTGTCCGCCCATTGCGATGTTGCTTGCTCCACGCCGGGGGGTAGGGGTACACCCGCCGCCGCCCGGCATAATAACCCCCGAATTGCCAGCACTAACCCCTGATCAGGCAGGTGGTGAAGGGTCTCATAGGGCATGGCTGCCCCTTGAGCCTCCCGACATTCAGCCAAATTCGCCGCTACCCCGGCGAAGGCTCGGCTTCCCAATGCTTCTACCCGCGCTGTTTCAAACCCCTCCAGTACACTTGTTAGCAGTGGATCCGCCAGCACCGGCATCAGGCGCGGGTTATGATAGCGCAGCCGTAAGGCCAACGCATCGGCCTCTCCTCGTACTAACGCTTTCTGCTGGGTGCACACATGAGCGGTTTGGGCGTTTAGGGTGCTGCGGCTGTCACCAAAAGTTACGACTGCTTCATGTGTTCCGGCAATAGCCCGTATGGTGGCAGCCACCGCCGTTTTAGTTGTTTGGTCTAGTCCGCTCACCCGCCGAAAACACGCTGATAATATTCACGCACCGTGGCGGTTTCCGTGGCATCAACACGGTTGAGGAAAGATACTGTAAAGGCTTCAAATACATCATTAAAAATGGCTGCGTTCTGTGCCCATGAAATGACCGTGCGGGGTGAACACATGACGGAAATATCGCCATTCTTAAAACCTTGACGAGTAAGCCCGGCAAAGCTGACCAGACGGGCGATCACCTTGGCCTCAAGATTCAGGCCGCGTTGGGCTAATTTGCCGAGGACAATCTGTTGTTCTGTTTCCGGGGTTAAATCATTGAGGGTCGCTATGATATTCCACCGATCAAGCTGACCCTGGTTAAGCAGTTGTGTGCCGTGGTATAGCCCACTGGAATCCCCAAAGCCAATGGTGTTGGCCGTGCCAAAGAGTCGGAATGAGGGGTGGGCTGTTAAAACAGTATTTTGATCGAGTAAGGTTAATTTGCCTTCCGCCTCCAAAACCCGTTGCAACACAAACAAGACATCTGCCCGCCCGGCATCGTATTCATCAAAAACAAGGGCAATAGGGCGTTGCAATGCATAGGGCAGCATCCCTTCCACAAATTTTGTGATCTGTTTACCATCTTCCAGCACAATGGCATCGCGACCAATCAAATCAGCGCGGCTCACATGACTGTCGAGGTTAATGCGTAGGCATGGCCAGTTAAGACGATTGGCAACTTGTTCAATATGCGATGATTTTCCGGTACCGTGATGGCCTTGCAACAACACCCGTCGGTCAAACATAAACCCCGCCAACAGGGCTCGCGTCACCTTGGGATCAAACACATATCGCGCATCGTGTTCGGGAATCGGAAGGCCTGCGTTTTCTTCTGGTTTAAAGCCAAGAACTGGGAAGGGTACTGGAAACCCAAAAACAGTTTCTGAATTAATAGAAATACTTGGTTTTAACACTATAATCCCCAAAAGGACGTCTTTTAAAATAATAAAGAGTCGCTACGTTAAAAGCATATTAGCATATTAAGGTTTATAAATACCAGACGCAAGTAAGCCCATCTTTATGACCGCTGTACCATCATTGAACAAGCCATTAGTCCTGGTTACGGAAGACGATACTCTTTTGCGTATTCTCATGCGTAAATCCTTAGAGGCCAATGGATTTAATGTTATTGAAGCTGAAGACGGTGCCCAAGCTGTAGCCGCCATGAAAGCCAATAAAGTTTCTGTTGTTTTGCTTGATGTAATCATGCCGATATGCGATGGGTTTGATGCCTGTATGCAAATTCGCGCCCTCCCCGGGGGTGATCAGGTTCCCATTTTAATGGTTACTGGCCTTGAAGATATTGATTCTATAAAAAGAGCATACGATGTTGGTGCAACCGATTTTATTACCAAACCGATCAACTGGTTGGTGTTATCCCAACGTCTTCATTATATCTTGCGGGCTAATAAGGCTTTTAGTGATTTACGTGCTAGTCAAAATCGTCTAGCTACGGCGCAGCGTATTGCACGTCTTGGTAACTGGATGTATTTCCCTGATGTAAAAAAAGTTTTTGTATCTGAAGAAGCTGCTCAGATAATGGAACTTCCGGTAACTACTACGGAACTTTCTTTGATTGAATACTTGGAACATATCACCGAAAGCGAGCGTTCAGCAACACTTCAGGCTTTTACACAATCTATGCCCAATACCTTGGCAATAGATCATGGCATTATATCCCATAATAAAGAACAACGATTTGTTCATATTCAGGCTGACCTTGTAGTAGATTCGTATGGTAAGCACTTCTATGACGGTGTTGTTCAAGATATTACCATTCGAAAAAATGCCGAACGTGAGCTGATGAATGCCAAAGAAGAAGCAGAAGTTGCCAGCCGGGCAAAGTCAGAGTTTTTGGCCAACATGAGCCACGAGTTACGCACCCCACTTAATTCCATTATTGGTTTTTCTACGATCATAAAAGATCAGATGTTTGGCACTGTCGGTAATCCGCAATATGTTGAATATGCCCAGGATATTCTTGATGCTGGGCATCATTTATTGCAGGTGATTAATGATATTCTTGATCTCTCAAAGATTGAGGCTGGTAAATTTACTCTCAATGAGAGCGAATTTAGTTTAGACAAAATGTTTCGCTCTTCTAGTCGTATTGGTGGCGAGCGAGCACGAACATCGGGCGTTGCCTTGGTCATTGAAACACCTGGAAACCTTCCGGGAATTTTTGGTGATGAACGGGCTATTCGTCAGGTGTTGATTAATCTTTTGTCTAATGCTGCAAAATTTACCCCTGAAGGGGGAAAAATAACCATGCGGTATAGTAAATTGCCAAATGGAGATATTTGTCTATCTGTTCAGGATACCGGGATTGGCATGAACCCTGAAGACATTCCAAGAGCACTGGAGCCGTTTGTTCAGGTGAATAACTCGCTTACCCGCCAATATCAAGGTACGGGGCTGGGTTTACCACTTTCTAAAACCCTTATCGAACTTCATGGCGGCAGGTTAGAGATAAAGACTGCTCTTGGTCAGGGAACAACCGTTTTTGTTATCTTACCGAAAGATCGTGTGCTGGAAACACATTAAGGCAGAACAAACAATAATACCACGCCTATTGTCACCCGATACCAGCCAAAAGGGGTCAGCCCACGGCGTTCCACAAAACTCAATACCCAGCGGACACTGAGAAGGGCTGCAACGAAAGCACTGATAAAACCAAGAGCAATAAGAACAAAACTATTTTCCTGATCCGCTAATGCTGACCAGTTTTTGTACAAATCAAATGTTGCCGCGCCTAGCATGGTTGGGATAGCAAGAAAAAAAGAGAATTCCATTGCCGCCCGACGCCGAGCACCAAGAAGCCATGCCCCCAAAATGGTTGCCCCGGAACGCGATACACCGGGAATCATAGCGATTGCCTGACAAAATCCAACCTTCAAGGCAAACCATGCGGGCATTCCTTCCACTGTGGCATAGCGTTCTTTGATGGGGAGTTTATCCACAAGCAGGATAATAATCCCGCCTATTAAAAGAGCCCACGCCACAATCCGCTCATCAAACAAAACCTGTTTGATAAAATCATGAAATAGAACCCCAAGCACTAAGGCCGGTAAAAAACCGAGCAAAATGTTGCGGGTAAAAATCCAAGCATCCGCATCTTTTTTGGCCATGCCCGCAATCACCCGCCATACGCGCTTTGAGTAGGCAAAAAACACCGCCAACACTGCCCCAAATTGAATAACAACTTCAAAAACTTTGCCAGGCAAGGCATCAAAACCAATGAGATGGCCGAACAGTATCAGGTGCCCTGTTGAAGATACCGGAATAAATTCCGTTAAGCCTTCAACCAGTCCCATGAGAATGGCTTGTAAGAAGGCGGGAAGAGTAATGAACATGGCGGGGTTATGGCGAACGATACTAGATGATGCAAGCGATATCAGGTGCTTTTAGGTCTATGCTCCAAACTGTTCCTTTAAAATTCGTTCCGCCAAGGTTTGTTCTGGGTCAAATAAAAGCGTTTTGGATGCCGCCGCGTCTACGGTGACGCTGACCCGGCGGATGTTGCGAAACTCGGCGGAATCGGCCACGGCGGCGACGGGACGTTTGTTAGGATTGAGGATTTCAAAGGTGACGATGCTATTGCTGGGTAATAAGGCGCCACGCCATCGCCTAGGCCGGAACGCAGCGATAGGGGTCAGAGCCAAAAGGTTGCTCTCAAGGGGCAGAATGGGGCCGTGGACGGAGAGGTTGTAGGCGGTGCTCCCGGCTGGGGTGGCCAGCAGGGCACCATCACAGACCAGCTCCCCCAATCGTTCAATGCCGTCCACCAGAATGCGGATTTTTGCCGCTTGGTGGGTTTGGCGTAGCAGGGATACTTCATTGAAAGCCATGGCGGTTTCTTTGTTGCCATCGGTATTTTCGGCGTCCATGCGTAAGGCAGGAAGCTTGACCTTCTGAGCGGCGTTGATCCTGTCTTGTAAATGTTCTGTCCGATATGAGTTTAATAAAAACCCGACGGAGCCAAGGTTCATGCCGTATAAAGGTGCAGGGTGACGGTGATAGCGGTGCAAGGTTTCCAGCATAAAGCCGTCGCCGCCAAGGGTGACCAATACTTCGGCATCGTGCATGGGTACGGGGGGATAAAGTGCTTCGAGGGTCTGTTGTGCGGTTTGGGCTTCTATAGTGGTGGCGGCAAGAAAGGCAATACGCATGATGGTTGAGACTATAAGGCTAAGTTTTTTTTAGTACAAATATTCCTTGGGCGGCCAAATGGTTCGCCCATTTTTTTTGCCAACAAGATAATGGTGCGCCATTAATGTGAAGGGGTAATACGGTGGCAATATGGGCATTACAAATCTGAGTTAGTTCAATGAAGTCCCGTAAGGTACAAAAATGAATATTGGGTGTATCGTACCAAGTATGGGGTAAATGCGGGGTGACGGGCATACGGCCATGCAGGAGCAATTTGAGCCTTACCTGCCAATAGCCAAAATTGGGAATAGAAATGATACAGTGTTTACCGATTCGAAGCATCTGCTTTAACACATCAAGAGGGGCAAAAGTAGCTTGGAGCGTCTGGGATAGAATGACGTAATCAAAGGCAGCATCGGGGTAGTCCGTCAGGTCGGTGTCGGCGTCGCCTTGGATAACAGAAAGCCCCTTAGCGACGCAGGCATTAACGCCATCTTGGCTTATTTCCATGCCTCGGCCATCAATGTTTTTAGTATGCACAAGGTAGTGCAATAAATTTCCATTGCCACAGCCAATGTCCAGTACCCTTATGCCGGAGGGGATTAAAGTAGCTACCAGTTTTTGGTCACTGCGTAGGGGAGAGGCATCAGGTGAAAGTATGCTCATAAAAAAACCTTCCCCGCACAACTATCTAGATATCGCCCGATCATGGTGAGTAGCTGCGGCTCCTGCATCAAAAAGCTATCGTGGCCGCGGTCGGTTTTGATTTCGACATAGGAGACATTGGCGGCAATACCATTGAGGGCACGGACAATAGCCTTATGCTCCGATGGGGGGAAAAGCCAGTCGCTGGACAAAGAAATGAGACAATAGCGGGGCAGGGGGGAGAAAGCCTTGGTAAGGTTACCGCCAAAATCCCCGGATAAATCGAAGTAATCAGTGGCTCTGGTAATATATAGGTATGCGTTGGCATCAAAACGATCGACGAACGTGGTTCCTTGGTGGCGCAGGTAGCTTTCTACTTGGAAGTCGGCCTCAAAGCCGTAGGAAATATTAGCTCTGTTTTGCAGTTTGCGGCCAAACTTTTGTTGCAGCGCACCTTCGGACATATAGGTAATATGGGCGGCCATGCGGGCTACGGCTAAGCCTTTAGTGGGGCGTACTCCCAGGGTAGCATAGCGGCCACCGTGCCAATCGGGATCGGCCATGATGGCTTGCCGTCCAACTTCATGAAAGGCAATATTCTGAGCAGTGTGGCGGTAGGAGCAGGCCACGGCAAGAACGGCATCCATCATGTCAGGGTAACTGACAGCCCATTGCAATGCCTGCATTCCACCCATAGAGCCGCCAACAACGGCCAGCAATTTGCTGATCCCTAAGTGTTGTATCAATCGTTGTTGTGCCCGAACCATATCACCGATGGTGATGCTTGGGAAATCAAGGCCATAAGCTTCGCCAGTGTCCGGGTTGATGCTTGCTGGGCCGGTGGATCCCATACAGCCGCCGAGGACATTACTGCAAATAACAAAATATTTATCAGTATCAATGGCAAGTCCTGGTCCAACGACATGATCCCACCACCCAGGTTTTCCCGTGATGGGGTGGATGCCAGTTGCGTACTGATCCCCGGTTAAGGCGTGGCATAGTAGCAAAGCATTGTTACGGGCGGCGTTCAGGGTGCCGGCGGTCTGGTAGGTCAGTTGCACGCCAGACAGGGCAGTGCCGCAATCCAAGGGTAGTGCTTGTTCAAAAGCATAGATAGTATGGGTAAGGGGCACGGGCAGCTTGCGAATTTCCTATAAAACCTTTAGAAGGGATGTCCTTTTTGTGTTTATAGAGAAAATTGATTGCCGCGCAATGACTGATACTTTTCCTTTTGATGACCTTACATCCCTTGCTTCTGTGCGTCAGAAAATTGACGGTTTAGATGATGCTTTGCTGCGTCTGTTAGAGGAGCGAACCCGGTTAGTAACCCATGTTGCAGAGCTAAAAAAAAAGGATAATACAGTAGTTTTTATGCGTCCGGCGCGGGAAGCACAGATTGTTCGCCGCCTGCTACGCAATGCCGATGCAATGTTGCCGCCGGATATGATTTTTCGTCTTTGGCGTGAGCTGATGATGGCAAGTTTGCAGCTTGAGAGTTCTTTTTCCGTGGCGGTATATGCTCCGCCATTTCAGCCGGATTTGGTTATGTTGGCGCGGGAGCATTTTGGCGGTGCTACCCCTTTGCTATTTTTCGATAATACTGCTGCAGTAGTGCGGGCGGTGAGTGAGGGGACGGTGTTGCTCGGGGTCATGCCTGACTGGCATGAGGATAGTAATGAACGCCCGTGGTGGCGCCAAATTCTTGGCGGTGAACAGGCTAGTTTAGGTTTTGTTTTCCAGCTGCCGTTTTTGGCGCGTGCCAATGGAACAACCAAGGCCTACGTTGTCGGGCGCGGCGTTCCTCGAGAAGAAACAGGAGACGATCACACTTTTGTTATATTGCGTACACACAAGGAAATAAGCCGTACAAGATTGCGTCAGCAGTTGAGCAATGCCGGGCTTGAGGTATTGCATTTGTTTCCGTGGAGCGATCCGTCCTTTGGCGATGATACATACTATCTTGTCTTGCTGAATGGTTTTTTTACCGAAGGCGATACCAGGTTTACGCCATTGAAGAAAGATTTTAATGTGCGTCTGGCTGGGGGATATGCTGTGCCAATCAAGCCAGTGGGTGTTGCAAATGCCGATCTTGCCCCAGCCTAAGCATTGGCTTACCACGCTGCCCCCGTATGTAGGGGGGGAGTCCACGATTCGTCCGTCGGCGGTGCGCCCGGTGCGGCTCACCTCTAATGAGGGCGCACTGGGTCCAAGCTCGTTGGCAGTGCAGGCGTTTAGGGAAGCAGTATTTAACCTGTCGTTATATCCCCAGGCGAATTGCCTTAAGTTGCGTCAGGTGATTGCAGATGTTCATGATCTAGACCCACAGTGGATCATTTGTGGCAATGGCTCGGATGAGCTTATCTCTCTTATTACTCGTGCCTATGTGGGTGTGGGTGATGAGGTTTTATATTCAGCCCACGGGTTTTTGATGTATAAATTAGCGGCTCTTGCGGAAGGGGCTGTACCTATTCCAGTGGCAGAGCAAGGTTATCGCGGTGATGTTGAGGCATTGCTGAAGTCCGTAACGCCCAGAACAAAGTTGATTTTTCTGGCTAATCCTAATAACCCTACCGGGACGTACTTAACGAGGCATGAGATTGCCCGCCTGCTGGAGGCGTTGCCGGGGCATATTTTGCTGGTGCTGGATGGGGCGTATGCGGAGTTTGCCGAGGCACCCGATTTTGATGATTTTTTAAAGGTGCCTCATGATAATTTAGTGGTACTGCGAACCTTCTCAAAGGCTTATGCGTTGGCCGGGGTGCGTTTAGGATGGGGTGTATTTCCCTTTCAGGTAGCAGAGATTATTAATCGGTTGAGGTCACCGTTTAACGTGAATGGTGCGGCGCAGGCCGCCGGGATTGCGGCGGTTCAGGACAAAAGTCATCTTCAGGCAACCGTGGCTCATAACTGCCAGTGGCGGGCGATACTCACCAAAAAGCTGGAGGAATTATGCTATCCAGTGCTGCCCAGCCAGGCGAATTTTGTTCTGTTTGAAACCGGACAGGCGACTAGGATGGTGTATGAGTATCTGGCCGCCCGCAATGTGTTTGTCCGCCCGGTGGATTCTTATGGTCTACCGGGGCATTTGCGGGTTACGGTAGGTAGTGCCCCCGATTGCCAAGCGTTTCTTGATGTATTGACAGGGTTTAGCCATGTTTAAGCGGGTGGTGATAGTCGGTTGTGGCTTGATTGGCAGTTCTTTGTTGCGGATTATTACTGAGCAACAGCTAGCTTCCCAGCGGGTTGTTATTGATGCTGATACTGATACCTGTCGCAAGGCGTTGGCGTTGGGTTTGGCGACGGAGGCTGGACAGGATGCATTACTTGTCCGTGGTGGGGATTTGGTGGTGTTGGCTACCCCCGTTGGTGAAATGGCTAGGGTCTTGCAATCCCTTGTGCCGTGGCTTGAGCCTGGTTGTATTGTCACTGATGTGGGATCAGTGAAAAAAAGCGTAATAATGCAGTTGATGCCGTTGATGCCGCCCGGGGTATTGTTTGTGCCGGGGCATCCTATTGCGGGGACGGAGTTTTCTGGTATTGATGCTGGATTTTCTGAATTATTTAAGGGGCGGTGGTGCATTTTGACCCCGGAAGATGCTATACCTCAAGAAAGCGTGGCTAAGGTGAGGGCATTGTGGGAGGCGGCGGGCAGTATCGTTGCCTTAATGCCGGCAAGCCACCATGATAAGGTTTTGGCAATGACTAGCCATCTGCCCCATCTTATTGCCTATACCATTGTGGGTACCGCGTTTGCGTTGGAGGAATCGGAACAGGCCGAAGTCATGCGCTATTCCGCCGGAGGGTTTCGGGATTTTACCCGGATTGCTGCTTCTGACCCGGTGATGTGGCGGGATATCTTTTTGAACAACCGGGAAGCGGTGCTGGAAGTGCTTGGTCGTTTTACTGAGGATTTGGCCAGTCTGCAAAAAGCCATTCGTTTTGGCGATGGGGAGCAACTTTTTCAGCATTTCACCCGTACCAGAGCGATTCGCAAGGGTGTTCTCAAAGAAGGGCAAGCATAAGACTTATTCTTTACGGCCTTTTAACCCTACCGTGGTTTAGTAGAGTTGGGGATTTACCCCAACTCATGGGCTCGAAAACACGTGAAATTTCTTATTGGTATTGGTGTTGTTCTTGGCTGCGTCTTAGGCGGCTTTCTTGCCCATGGTGGCCACATAGGTGTATTATGGCAGCCGTATGAGTACCTGATCATCGTTGGTGCCGGAGTAGGTGCCCTTATTATTGGTCACCCAAAGCCTGTGGCTGTTGGTGTGGCAAAATCGTTTGGCCGGATGATGAAGGCAGGTAAATATAAAAAAGCGCATTACATTGAACTATTATCATGTATGTATCAGGTCTTTCGCCTGATTAAATCTAAGGGAGCATTGGCGATTGAAAGCCACGTAGAAAAACCCGAAGAATCGACACTGTTTCAGCAATTCCCGTTGTTTCAGCATGATCATCACGGGGTGGAATTCATGTGTGATTATCTGCGGATGTTTTCGCTTGGTGCAGATAATCCCCATGTCATGGAGGATTTAATGGGCGGTGAACTGGAGGTTCATCATGCCGAAGAACATCTTGTTCCGGCTGCGGTGCAGGGGCTTGCCGATGGATTGCCAGCACTGGGGATTGTAGCGGCGGTGCTGGGGGTTATTCACACGATGGGATCGATTACAGAACCGCCAGAGGTATTGGGTCATTTGATTGGTGCAGCCTTGGTGGGAACTTTTTCCGGGGTGTTGATTGCGTATGGTTTTGTTGGTCCCATGGCCACTATGCTGGGGCATTTTGCTAGGGAAGATGGACGGTATTTGGAATGTATTAAGGCTGGAATGATTGCACATTTACACAATAATCCGCCGATGGTGTCGGTGGAGTTTGCCCGCAAAATTCTTCCTTATGGTGTTCGGCCAACCTTTCAAGAGTTGGAGGCAGCACTGGAAACTTTGCCTAGAGTGACATAGGTTATGGCTGAGAATGAGGCTCAAGAACAACCAAAAGAAGCCGCTGCCGCCAGCAAAGGCGGTCGCCCAATTATTATCAAGAAGATAAAAAAAAGCGGCGGTCACGGGCATCATGGTGGTGCGTGGAAAGTGGCGTACGCGGATTTTGTTACCGCGATGATGGCCTTTTTTTTGCTGCTTTGGCTGCTTAATACATCCACGGTGGATCAGCGCGAAGGGATTTCCAATTATTTTGCCCCAACAACAGTTAGCAATACCAAAAGCGGGGCAGGTGGGTTATTAGCCGGGACTAGTTTGTCTGAGATTGCAGCGTTAAAAGCACCGGCTAACCCGATGCTCAATCCCCAAGAAGAGCCCCCACCGGGGATAGAAACTACCGAAGATAATCCAGGCGAAGAGATAACAGCAGAAAATAATCCTAAGGCTATGAGTGAGGATGCCGCCGCCCTGCGTGATCGGGAGCAAGAACGCTTTGAAAAGTTGGCTGAACAACTAAAACAATCGGTGCAAAATGACCCGCAGTTGGCCGATTTAGCAAAGAATTTGCTTGTAGAATTGACCCCTGAAGGCCTGAGAATACAGTTGATTGATAGCGAAGGACGACCCATGTTTGATGCCGGGCGGACAAGGCCATTGCCCCATGCGGAAAAGCTATTACAAAAAGTCTCAGAAGTTATTCGTCGTGTTCCTAATGAATTATCAATCTCCGGGCATACGGATTCGATGCAGTTTCGTAGTTATAATGGCTATACTAATTGGGAATTATCGGCAGACAGGGCTCATGCTACGCGCCGAACGATGGCACGGTTCGGTGTACCCGAAGGACGCTTTGCGGTGGTTGCTGGACGAGCGGATCGCGATCCGTTGATTCGGGATAACCCTGCTGCTGTGGCTAATCGGCGGATGAGTATTACACTGTTGTACACAGATATTGCCAAGGCAGCTCACGACAAAGAAAGCCCATCAACGCCTATTAATCAGGGAGTTTTTCGTTGACGTAAAGAATGCGTTCAAAATTACTCTGTGGCAACTTTAACAATGCTCTGTGCTGCGTTACTAGCCAGTCGGGTGGTGCTCTTTTTGTTGAGTGGAGCAGTGGCAGCAAGGTTTGTACCCTGTTCTAATTGTTCGGGGCGTGCGCCTAGGGCGAGGGCGACTCTGCGGCTTTCATCGGGGAGGACTTGAACCCGTACCCGAGCCGTGCCTTTAATATCCATGGCGAGACTTTTGGCGGCGGCATAGGAGAGATCAATAATACGGTCGCCAACAAACGGACCGCGATCGTTGACGCGAACAACAATGCTTTTATTGTTTTCCAAGTTGGTGACGCGAACAATGCTGGGTAACTGTAGTGTTTTATGCGCTGCGGTCATGGCGAATTTGTTATAGACTTCACCGTTGGCGGTGGCCTTACCGTGGAAGGGCAGACCGTACCAAGAAGCAACTCCAGTTTGATTATACGTCCAATCAACTTGGGGTTTGTACCATTGTCCGGCGATTTGATAGGGCTTGCCAATTTTGAAGGCACCCTTGCCCCCGGATGGTTGGTTGAGATCGGTGGGCGCGTTGCCGCTGCTGCTACAGGAGGTTAATAGAAGCAAAGCTATCAGGGCGGGGAAGGTTTTCATGGGTGATGCTTTTTCTTTTGTTTGTGGGAGTGGGTTTTTGATTTAACCGCTTTACGAGTTTTATGGGCTTTATGGGTTGTTGAGGTTGTTAGCGGGTGTATTTGTCTTGCTAATTCGGCGACAGTCAAGGCAAAACGATGAGAACGGTTCCATGTCAGGATTGCCTCATAGTTTTTTCCTACCAAATAGGCTCGCTCCGGGGTTGCAGCGTCGGGAATGACCAAGCGGGCGGTGTCACCCAGAGCGGTTAATGGTAATGCTCCTTGGGCTGGTGTTATTCCTTTGGCGGTCCATGTATTGAGGGGTTCTTGTATCGTGCCCGGTTGCAGGTCTTTGTTTCCAATGACAGGAATGGCGATGGCTTTATCTTTCTGCCAGCCGCTATTCTTTAGGTAATTAGCGGCGGATGCAAGGACATCTGCTGTCGTTCCCCAAATATCACGACGACCATCACGGTCAAAATCAACCGCGTGGTTCAGGTAGGTATTGGGCATGAATTGGCACTGTCCCATTGCTCCGGCCCAAGAGCCAGTAAAACGTTCTGGGGTAATACTGCCAGAGTCGAGAATTTTCAGGGCAGCAAGAAGTTCGTTGCGAAAATACGCACTACGTCGTCCATCCCAAGCCAAGGTGGCTAAGGCATTAATGACAGAAAACCCGCCAGTATTTTTGCCGTAGTTGGTTTCCATGCCCCATAAGGCAACGATGACTTCTGGGGGCACACCAGAATCCTTAGCAATGGCATCAAGAACCTTGTGATGCATCGCAAGGTTTTGCCTGCCTTCACCGATACGTTTGGGGGTGAGGACGCGAGCTTGGTACTCCGGTAAAGTCAGGATAAATTCCATTTGCCGACGATCGAGGGCAATGACCTTATCAGAGGGTTCGATATTGCTTAGAACGGCATAGATAGTTTTGGTGCTAATGCCTTTTTCCAAGGCTTCTACACGAAAATCTTGCAGCCAGTCAGCAAACGATTGTTTTGTTGCTGGCGTGACCACGGTGGTGGTGGGTTGTTGTTGGGAAGTGTTGTTGGCACAGCCCGTCAAGAACAAAAAAGCACTTGAAAGCACATAAAAAACACGCATGGTTATAGTCCTGCTGCTAAGCCTTCACGGCGGGGATCGGTGGCACCTACCCATCCGTCTTTGGTTCGTTCGATTATATTCATGCCGCTAGGCAACGGGGTGAAAATAACCTCTTGTCCACGTGCACGCAAGGCCGAAGCAAGTTCCGGTTCTACACGGCCGCCAGCTTCAAGTTCTGTAATACCGTTGCGGTTGATGATGTGCCCGGCGTTCAGGGCTTGGTTAGCAGATTGCTTCCAGTCCAGTAGGGCAACCACTGTTTGCACAGTAGTTGGGATAATACGACTGCCACCAGGGGTACCAAGAACATATTGAAGCTGTCCGTTTTTGTTGAAGATGAAGGTTGGTGCCATGCTGCTACGAGGGCGTTTGCCAGCCTCAACACGGTTGGCAACGGGCTTACCATTTTTTTGCGGCGTAAAAGAGAAATCTGTCAACTGGCTATTAAGGGCAAAGCCGTCCACTACTATGCGTGAACCCCAAGTATCTTCAAGCGAACTGGTCAAAGCAACGGCACGGCCAGCACTGTCCACAATGCTGATATGAGTGGTTGAGTTGGCTTGGTTGGGTTGGGTCACAGCGGCGTATTGTTCAAAGCTAGTATCCGGTTTTCCGGGAGTTGCTGTGCCAATAGATTTACTTTGGTTGATGAGTTTTCCGCGTTCTTCAAGATAGCGTTTATCCAACAATTTATTGAGGTTAAGCTTTACAAATTGTGGATCGGCAACATAGGCATCACGATCAGCAAACGCCAGTTTAGAGGCCTCCGTGATGAGGAAATAGCTCTGGGGATTATCTTTGCCAAGGGTGGCAAGATCATATTTTTCCAGTAGTTTCAGGGTTTGTAACATGGTAATGCCGCCCGAGCTTGGGGGGCTGGCACTACAAATAGTCCAGACGCGATATGAGCCACAGGTTGCCGCGCGGCGAACGGCCTTATAATTCATGAAATCGTTGATGGTCATCTGACTTGGAAAACTGGGGTTATTCTTTAGAGCCGCCATGATGCGATCCGTTATGAAATTGGCGTACACCTCCCGCGGACCATTGATGGCTACTCGCCGTAAGGTTTCGGCCAAGGCCGGGTTGCGTAAGGTTTCGCCGGTTCTGACGCGGCTGCCACCGGGAAAATATACTTGCCTAGCACCGGGATTATTGGCGAGGTAAGGATCATTCTTAATAAGAGTGGCCAGACGTTCATTGACCACGAAGCCACCTTCAGCAGTGTGGGCGGCATCAATAAAGAGATCATGCCATTGCAGTTTGCCATGGCTTTTGTGGGTAAGTTCCAACATGGCTAGTAACCCAGGAACACCGACGGAACCTGCTCCGGTTACAGCGGCGTAAAAGGCCAGGGGTTTGCCATTTTTATCAAGAAACTTGGTGGGGGTGGAAGTCTGAGAAGCAACCTCCCGTCCATCGTACAGCACAGTCTTTTTTGTTTTTGGATCATAATACATGAGGAAACCGCCGCCACCTATCCCTGATGCGTAAGGCTCCACTACAGTAAGCATTGCCTGCGCGGCAATGGCAGCATCCACAGCATTGCCGCCACGAGCAAGAATATCCAGTGCCGCCTTGGTAGCTAGGGGGTGAGAAGTTACCACCATTTGATGTTTGTTTTTCGCTTCTGGGTGGGGGTTAAAGGCGATATATTCCGGCGGTGTCGGGTAATCCGCTTCGTCAAGGCTGGCGTGGGTATTGGCATCGGCACAGCCAAAAAAAGTTAGTACCACAGTAAGAAGTAATGCTGTTTTCATAGATGTAGTGTAACGCATTGGCTTGCCCCTTTAGCAAACGGTACTATAGTGTTCGATAATGAAGATTTTCTTATGGGCAAGAAGTTTTTTGGTGAAAATACCAGTTATTGTCGATAGGGCGGTGTCAATAATATTTATAAATAATTTGTATTAAAAATATAGGCGCGCTACAATACTGTTGGGTAATGACTTTTTAGAGTGAATATCTGCATATGCCGCAACCTATACTCAATCCGTTTCGTTTGATAGTGCAGGCTCTGCAGCGGCATCGTGAAGAAGGGCGGCGGCTGGCCGTGTTGTCGTTCGCGGCGTTTATGCGTGAGCATTGCCGGTCGATGCTGCGCAGCAAAAAGTTGAGTTTTGTCGGGCCGGTGTATTTTGGAATGATGGGGCTAATCTCGGCCATTGGTTTTGCCTACTGGACGCAGATGCCAGCGGCGGTCTTTTTTGATCCGCTCTCGTGGGTTGCTGAGGCGGCATTTTTTGGCAGTCTAGGTCTTCAGTGGTGGTCGATAGAGTCGGGCGTTGAGGGCGCGGTAGTGTTGTTGTTTATTGCACCGATACTGTTTGAGGGGATGAGTTTTGTGTTGTTTATGTTCTTCTTTGTGCCGCTGAAGTATTTGGCGTTGAAAAACTGGGCACGCAGCGAAAGGGAACGCTTAGCCGGGACACGCAAAGAACCTTCAACGCGGCAGAAGATAGTGGCGGTTTTGTTTGGGGTGTTGTGGTTCGGCGGATTGATGCATTTTTGGCCGACCCCTGCTCCCGTGCAAGGGCCGCCGCTTCAACCGCCACCGGAGATCATGGGCCCACCGCAGGCGTACTTCTGGTGGCAGAAACAGCCGTTGCCGCTTTCGGAATCGTTACCGAAGGGGCAGTAAGAGTGCTGAGTCTCTTTTCCAAAATGGACTGGTATAAAGTTCTTTTATTACAATAATTTAATTACAAGGCGGTGTACATTATTGCGTATTTTAGAAAAAAGTTGATTTTTTTTTTGCTTCTGGTAGTCTTGGCGCAACTGGGAGAAGTAACAATGTCAATTATTAAATTTGATTTGGCTAATCAGTTTTCATTTGCAGATATACAAACATTACAAGATAGTCTTAAGGAAAAAGGTATTGTTTTTAATTATCAAACTAGTGGTGCTGGCCCTGGTAGTACTGGGCCTTTAATTCGTGCAACAGTGTATCCCATAGATGGCGCGGGCTCCTCGGAACAAGAGGAGATGGCTAAAATTGAACAAGTTTTACGGGCAAGCGGTCTTGTTAAAAACGATAGTATTGAGTGCTTTAATCAATGGGGTGACATCATTAATACTGGGCGGGAATAGGGTTTTGCGCGGCAGAAACAGCCGTTGCCGCTTTCGGAATCGTTACCGAAGGGGCAGTAGAGCCGTTTACCCCGCCTTTGCCACCCCGGCCTTTTCAAAATTCTCCGCCACAAACTCCCAGTTGACAAGGCTGTCGAGGAAGGTCTGGACGTAATCCGGGCGGCGGTTTTGGTAGTCGAGGTAGTAGGCATGCTCCCACACATCGCAGGTCAGCAGGGCCACTTGGCCGTGAGCCATGGGCAGATCGGCGTTGCCGGTCTTGGTGATTTTGAGGGTCTTGCCCTCGGCGACCAGCCAAGCCCAACCGCTGCCGAATTGGGTGGCGGCAGCCTGTTTGAACTGTTCTTTGAAGGCATCGAAACTGCCAAAGGCGGCGTCAATAGCTGCAGCGAGGGTGCCGGTGGGAACGCCGCCACCGCCCTGCTTAAGGCAGTGCCAGTAAAAGGTGTGGTTCCAGACTTGGGCGGCGTTGTTGAAGATGCCAACTTTACCAGCATCGCCGGCGGTGGCGAGAATCACCTGCTCCAAGCTTTGTTTAGCCAAGGGGGTGTCCTTGGTTAGATTGTTGAGGTTGACCACATAGGCGTTGTGGTGCTTGCCGTGGTGGATTTCCAAAGTCCGGGATGAAATGTGCGGCTCCAGCGCATTAATGGCATACGGCAGGGGCGGAAGGATAAAAGACATGAAAACCTCAACGAATGTGTCCGTCTTCTTAGAAGTGTTTTGATCAGAGCGCAAGCCCTATTGCCTTACGGTAAGCGGCAGGTCATAAGGTGATAATGGAACGTACGCTTGAAAGAACCTTGTTTGCCAGTCGCTGGCTCATGGCACCGATGTACTTGGGGTTGGTGTTGGGGCTGGTGTTACTACTTATCAGTTTTGGCAGGGAATTGTTATATCTTACGGAAAAGATTCCAACCCTGACCCAAAACGATGCCATTTTGGGTGTATTGACGTTGATTGATTTGTCGCTGGCGGCCAATTTGTTAATTATCGTGATTTTATCGGGTTATGAGAATTTTGTCTCCAGGCTGGAAATCAATGATCATGAAGATGTACCGGCATGGTTTGGTTCGGTGGATTTTTCCGAACTGAAGATGAAGCTGGTGGCCTCTATCGTGGCCATTTCCGGGATTCACCTGTTGAAAATTTTCATGAACGTACAGAAAATCACCCGGGAAGAAATCATTATGATGGTGGTAATTCATCTGGTGTTTGTGGTATCGGGGGTGTTGCTGGCGTTGATGGATTGGATTGCCGCCAAGACTAAGGCCAGTAAAAAAACGGATGGACAGTGATTGTTTTGATAGATGGGTGCCGCGATTGACGCCGCCGCTGTGCGTGCTGTTGTCCGGGGAGTTGGGCGCGGGGAAAACGACGCTGGCTCGGCGGATACTGCGTGGATTAGGCTGGGACGGTGAGGTGCCCAGCCCGACGTTTACGCTGGTGCAGCCGTATGTGTTTAAAGACTTTGAGGTCTGGCATATCGACGCCTGGCGGCTGAAAAGCCCGGCGGAGGCGTTGGTACTGGATTTGGAAACGGCTTTTGCCCGGCATATTACCCTTATCGAATGGCCGGAGAAGATTGCGCCGCTGTTGCCGCCGGAGTGGCTGAAGATTACCCTTACAGTGAATGAGGACGGCGCGCGGGCGTATGGGTTTAGTGCGGCTGGACGCCGCCCACAAAATCTGTTAGCCGCATTGACCCATGACCCCTGACCGCTTGGCCGCTGCCCGTGACTTTCTTGCCCGACAGGGGGAGGGGGCGGCTGTGCTGGATAGCCTGCCGGCGGATGCGTCGTTTCGGTGTTATCACCGCCTGCGCGGGCGGGGGCTGTTGCTTATGGATGCGCCGCCGGAGAAAGAGACGGTGACGCCGTTTATTCAAGTGGCGGAAATGTTGCACGGCTACGGCCTGGGTGCGCCGAAAATTCTGGCGGCGGATGCTGGGCAAGGGTTTGTCCTGCTCGAAGATTTTGGCGAGGCGACCTTCACCCGTCTGTTGGCGACGGATCCGGGGCAGGAACCTGATCTATACGCCCTTGCACTGGAGACGCTGGCAGTGTTGCATGAGGCCAGCAAGAGCCAAGCCCTAGGCGTGCCGCCCTATGATGTGCCGACGCTGGCGCGGGAGGCAAATCTGGTGGTGGAGTGGCCGAGACCATTATCCCCTGCGGTGCAGGCGGAATACGCGGCTTTATGGCGCCCCTTGCTTGAGGAGCTGGCGGCGCATCAACCACGGGTTTTAGTCCTGCGGGATTTTCATGTGGATAATCTCATGCTTCGCAGGGACGTACAGGGCAAAGGGCGATGCGGGCTGCTGGATTTTCAGGATGCGTTGGCGGGTCATCCGGCCTATGATGTTGTCTCCCTGCTTCAGGATGTGCGGCGGGAGGTATCCCCCGTTGTGGTTAAGAAAGGGCTGGAGGGTTGGCTGGCTTGTTATCCTCAGTCTGAACGCGCCGCGATGCGCCGGGCGTATCACCTGCTGGGGGCGCAGCGTGCCCTGAAGATTGTGGGCATTTTTCATCGTCTTCTGGTGCGCGATCACAAGCCAAGGTATCAGGAATTTTTGCCCCGCACCTGGCGATTGGTGCGGGAGAATATTGCGGCAGAAGCCTCCTTGACACTCATAGGCGCGTTTTTACAAGTTCATTTCCCCGAAGGAATGTCGTCATGAAGCTGCCTCAAACCGCGATGATTCTGGCCGCTGGGAAAGGCACGCGGATGATGCCGTTGACCAAGGCCATGCCCAAGGCCTGCGTCAGGGTGAATGGCAAGATGCTAATTGATTATGTCCTTGATCGCGCCATGGAGGCGGGGATTCGGCGGTTCGTGATTAACCTGCATTATTGCGGCGGCGTGTTGCGCCAGACCCTTGCCCCGCGGGAAGGGGCGGAAATTATTTTCAGTGATGAAGATGAGCTGCTAGAGACGGGCGGCGGGGTTCTGCGGGCGTTGCCGCTGCTCGGGGAGGCACCGTTTTTTGTCCTGAACTGTGATAGCCTGTGGCTCAATGGTGCGATGGACATGCTGCACCGGTTGGCGAACGGCTTTGACGTGGGGCGGATGGATGGGTTGCTGGCTCTTTACCCTCATGTGCGTAGCGATGATTATTTGAGCCGGGCAGATTTTCTGGTGACCCCCGATGGTCGCCTCAGCCGTCCCTTACCGCATCAACAGCCCGCTCATGTGTTTCTAGGAGCATCGTTATTAAACCCCGCCCTGTTCGCCGATGCCCCAAAGGGAGCATTCTCTCTTAATAAGCTGTTTAATAAAGCAATAGATGCAGAGCGGTTGTTTGGTCTTGTTCACGACGGGTTATGGTTTCATGTCAGCACGCCGGAGGATGTGAGCCGGACAGAAATGGAGCTTGGACTACTTTAAGATATTATTTTAAGTGTTTGCTTATGAATAATTTTTGATGATGAAGTTAAAGTATTATAATTGTCCTTTCCCGGCCGCAGGGGGTGGCCATCCCAATCGGTCACCACAGCTCCGGCAGCGGTGAGGATAGGCACGAGTGGCAGAATATCCTGAGGCTTCAGACCCGCCTCCATGACGATGTGGAGACGTCCAGCGGCAAGATCGGTGTAGTTACTGCAATCCCCGCCCCAGCGGGTGAAGCGGACGTGCTGCTGGAGGTGCTGAAAGCGAATGCCCTCTTCGGCATTAAAAATTTCCGGTGCGGTGGCGGCAAGGATGACGTCTTTCAGATCGGTCAAGGGTGCGGCGCGCAAGAGAGTCTCGTTGCACCACGCGCCCTCATTGCTGCCCATATACAGCTCATCAGGTACAGGTAGGTAGCACGCCCCCCACACGGGCGTATCGCCATGCCATAAGCCCAGCAGGGTGCCGAACAACGGGCTGCCACTTAAATAGGCTTTAGTGCCATCGAGCGGATCAAGGTACCACCGCCAGGGAGAAGCCCCATTGCTCAAGCCAAACTCCTCCCCATCAATGCCATGATCAGGAAAGGTGTTTTGCAAATGCTCACGCAGGGTATTTTCCACAGCTTTATCCACAGCGGTGACAGGGGTGCCGTCGGCCTTTTGCTCATTGGCAACAGCCTGCCGCCAGCCAGAGAGCAGCAACGGGCGCAGTTCGGTGAACCAAGGGCGAACATGCGCGGTCAGATGTGCCGGGTTTACCACAACGACCCCTTAATCCCGGCCACTAGCTGGGCATGAGCGCGTTTATCATCTTCGCTCAACGTAAAGGAACGCGGGGGGCGCACTGTTTTCTTGGTGGGGATTGCGGATTGTGAAGCAACAACGTCGTTTGCCGCATCAATCATGAGGCCAAGCTGTCGTCCGCCCATGAGTTCAAGATATACTTCGGCCAGCAGGCGGGCGTCAATCAGGGCACCGTGCTTTTCCCGTATGCTGCGGTTAATGCCCATGCGAGTGCACAGGGCGTCAAGGTTGGTGCGCATCCCTGGGTACTTGCGCCGAGCCATGGCCAAGGTATCAGTGGTGCGATCCATGCCCCACTGTACGCTGAGGTTGAGGCGGGCAAACTCGGCGTTGAGAAATTTGAGGTCAAAACTGGCATTGTGGATCACCAGCCGCGCTTCGCCTACAAAGCCCACAAGCTCTTCTGCCTTGTGGGCGAACAGGGGCTTATCGCGGAGAAAATCACTGCTCAGCCCATGAATCCTTGCGGCATCTTCGGGCATATCGCGTTCGGGGTTGAGGTAGCTGTGAAACTCCCGCCCCGTGGGCAGGTGGTTGACCAGCTCCACGCATGCCACCTCCACCATGCGGTGACCGGCGGCGGGGTCAAGGCCAGTGGTTTCGGTGTCGAGGACAATTTCACGGGGCATGGTGAGTAAACTCTATAGTACCAGTAAGTTTTCAAGATTACGACGGGGCGCAGGAGTATGCGGAAGCGTGTTTGTAGGCAGATAACCTGCGCGTGCAAGAATTTGTATTGTAAAATCAGGAGCAGGCGCATTAAGTAATGCATGAATAGCTTGATATTGGCTAGCTACTTCCGGGTATTCTTGTAATGCTTGTTCGTTGGGGTGCAAGGCTATTCCTAATTGTGTAGCAGCAAGGTTGACCCGGACATAGGCACGCCCAGCCTCAATTTGCTGTGTCCGGCGATTACCTTGGGTAGTAAGCCATAGATAGGCTGGTGTTTTCTCTGTAAGTATTTCAAAAGATTTTATTTGTTTTGATGTTACTGCTGAATCTGGTGATGGAAACTGGTTCCGATCAAACAATCCGGTCTTGGCAAGAAACAGTGGCATGGGTTTAGTGAGTGCGATACCATCGCGATGTTGATCGATTTCATCACTGCCAATACGCAGCACCTTGAACGATTCCATGATTGCTTTTTCTGTTGTAAGTTCAATGCGCCATGCTTCTCGCACGATGGTGCGGATGGCCGTAAGCTGCATCATGTCTGATGCTTGATCATCAACGCGACCGACAAGGCCGAAATTTACGGGTAAGCCGCCGACTGCTGTTTGTAATGCTGCGGCATCCTTTACAGCAATAGGGCGTGTTATATCATAGGATCGACGGTCAGTACGGCGGCCAAGCACCGCTTCAAACAAAGGATCAGCTTGTACCGTTGCGTCAGCGGTTAAGTTGATGGTCGCGAAAGGTCTTGTGTCAAGTGTCGCCTCAGGTTCTCCTTCAGGAAAAAGCGTTACGTCAGCACGGTATCCATGTGCCGCCGCCGCCATAGTGAGTAATTCTAAAAAGGCACCAGAGCCCATAAGAATCTGTCGTCCGAAAGGATCGGTAGCGGGTAGAAGGCGAGTAGTATCAAGACTTAGTATAATTTTTTTTGGCGTGCGAATATCTGCAAGCCACGGCTGCATATTGTGTGGGTTTGGAGCAAGCAAGGCATAAGCCAGCACCAAACGCCTAATGTCTTTTTCTTCTGGTTTATTCCATGCGGCAACGGCTGATGGAGGAACCCCAAATATATAAGAACGACTGAGCGCGGTTGCACTTAAGGCGACAACAGCACCGCCACCAATAAGCTTTATGAAATTACGTCGATTCATAAGTCATCACTTTCAAAGGTTGCTGTAAAAAAAGGTTTCGGGAATATCGCGTTCGGGGTTGAGGTGGCTGTGAAACTCCCGCCCCTGTGGGCAGGTGGTTGACCGGCTCCACGCACGCCACCTCTACCATGCGGTGCCCAGTGGGGCAGGGTCAAGGCCAGTGGTTTCGGTGTTGAAGACGATTTCGCGGGGCATGGCGGTTTTTTGAAAAAAGTTCCCGGGCACTATAAGAGAGAATGCTCTGGTGAGGGAAGAAAATTTAGCTAGTGAAAAACTACTTGACACACGCCCATAAAAAATTGCAGCCCTCACCTTGACTTCTGTCAAGGGCTTTGATATGTTGACAATAGGCACTCAAAGACCTGGCCAGGCACCGAGGGCTCTACCGCTCTTCTCCTTTTCATCTGTCTACCAAGACACCCAAGGAAGAAAAGTCGAGAACAGCGGCGGACAGCTTCCAAAAAGACCTTCCCGGAAGGCGTTTTTTGAAAGTACGACGCAAGA
>JBKCUA010000021.1:0-26998 GCA_046318675.1 Holosporales bacterium | reverse complement strand
CAACCACAACCACAACCACAACCACAACCACAACCACAACCACAACCACAACCACAACCACAACCACAACCACAACCACAACCACAACCACAACCACAACCACAACCACAACCACAACCACAACCACAACCACAACCACAGGTTGTAAATCCAACCACTGAGCTTCTGGAAAAATTATTAGCGAAATTAAAAGACTCCAAAAAACACCATCACAAAAGAATTGCTGATGCCGTAAAGGGTGTTCTTCAAGATACTAAACTATTGGCGAAGCTTGCCAATAAGGAAGAGTTCCTCGTTGGAAAAGACAAGAAGGATCGTAATCCAGTACAGTTCTGGACTTTCAGGGACGGCGAATTATACACAATAGTGCATTATCCAGGAAGGCAACAAAATTGGCGGGTGAACATCGACGACAATGGAAACCTGAACGAGGAGAAAATCTCGCATGAACGAGGATTTTCGCACTCTTTTACTCCCCAAGAAGCCATCAAGGAGTTTAGCAAGAAAGATGCATTTTTTACTATCACACAGCAACAACAGCAACAACAACAACAACAACAACAACAACAACAGCAGCAACAGCAGCAAACATCCCCCCTTACCCGACAAGAATACAAGGCTTTCCTAAATCGACTGCAGGAACTAAAGACTGCGATAGAAAAAGATAACGATAAGGATCATTATCTTGCTGAAGATGCACAACAGAGTACCGAAAAAGAGCTTGGCAAAAAATCAACGATTCTGGCAGCGTTGAAAATACTGCAACAAGACCGCAAGACCCTAGAACGTCTGGCGCAAGCGTATAATACACAATCACAAAATCCTACGTATGCGGTTGTGAAAGTAGATGATAAAATTTTGAGTATCATGGTACCTCCAAAAGGTAAAAATATCAATGTGATATATCACGGCGGTGATGCGCTCACGCAACCCAACGGCACGGTTTCATTAAAAAACCCAGTCTATTCTTTTAATTCTGATCAAAAAAAGCTAGTCTGTAAAAACCGTCCCAGAGTGGACGATTCAAACTCTTTTAGCCCTGGATCAACCAAAGCGGCTCTTTTGCGGAAGGCTAACGCCGATAGCATTACAGTTTTAGAAGCCAAGAAAACACCAAATCCTATCCAACAAATGCAAAATCTTATGGGGGGAATTGGGGAAAAGCTGCCTAAGCTTACTAATGAACAGCAAGATAAACTAATGAAAGGTGCAGTTGTAGGTGCCGCTGCTGCAGGAGCTATTGGCTTGGGAATCTTGGGAATAAGGTCATTAATGACTAATAATTCTAATACTTCGGTACCTTCCCCATTACCTTCCCCATTACCTTCCCCGGTACCTTCCCAGCCACTTTCACAATTGCCAACAAATGGATTAGAGGGTACTAAGAGGACGTTGACACCTCTAAAACTTACCCCAGCGGAAGTAAACGATGGTCTGGACGGGGTTTACAAGGCGTTGATTACTCCCAAAGGGGACGCTGGAAGCTGGAACATGAAAATAGACTATGTTCCAGGCCATGCAGATATAAGCGAAGGCATGAGAGAGCTTGCTCTAAACATGGCGGCGGGTGGTATTGCTAAAGGAGGGACGACAGCGGCGAAAACACGGGCTGCTATCAACGGAATTGCTAATGAATTGAATATTAATGAAAATGAGGTTGCACAGGCCTATGCTACCGCTGCTAGTAATGCCGCTAAAAAAATTACTGGTACCCCCACTCCGACAGACCATCAAGAAACCATGAAGGCCGCCCTAGAGGGGGTGCAGGAGTGTATTAAGGAAAACACAAAATCAGACAGTACCTTGCGGAGTTTTGTTCCTAGAAACAACAGTGAACCCAATGTCCCGCCGAATTCGAGTAATCAAAACATTGAGTATACGAATAATTCAATTAATAATCCTCGTAATCCTCTCGATACAATATTCACCCCGGACGCTAATGCCGGCACACCTCCCCCGGGGGCGAAAATGTTAACCCCAGCCCAGATGCAGGCCGATGCCGCGGCGTATCAAACCCCCTCCAGCGGCGGCATGGGCGATGCCATGCACCATTTGGGGCAGGCGATGGGGGTTTTTGCTGCCGTGGGCGGGGCATTGACCTTAATGAATTGGAAGCATAACCACGTTCTCCAAAACACCACGGCTGCGTTGCGGACAGCCGCTGGAATTGCCGGTGCTATGGGAGCTTCGACGCCGCTGGGTATACTGGCGGGAACAGCGGATATATTATATAATACAACCGATGCGGCATTAAAAAGCACAACCCAAGGTCGTGAGGCGGCGCGTCAGGCGTATCAAGCAGCAAAAGAACAAGGTAATGGCCTGAAGACTGGGGTCAAAGCCCTGCAGTTTGCGGGGGCAGAAGTAGCCTACCACAAAGCCAATGCCTTGAACTTTCATAAGAACCAAGAACGCCTCCATACCGCCGTGGAAACAACAAAACACGCCGTGAGCGGCACTGTTCACAATGCTTGCAAACAGCTACATACCGCATGGCAAGCTGCAAATAAGCCCATTGATGTTAAAAAAGAACGCGAGGCCATGCAAAATGCTATAGAAACAGCAAAACACGCCATGAGCGGCACCGTTCAAAACGTCCGCGACAGCGTCATGGCCTTATTGCACTTTCGCTGGGGGAAACAGGCTTCAACTTGACGACCCAGCGTTCAACACCCCCGCCACCGTCCCATATGCCCCCTCTAACTCCGCCTCGGTGACACAATACGGCGGCATGAGGTAGAGGGTATTGTTGAGGGGCCGAAGGAGCAATCCCGCCGCCCAAAACCGCAGGCGCAGGGCGTGGCCCGCCGCACTGCCGTAGGCTTCATCGGCACTGAAATCCACCGCCGCGATGGTGCCGGTGATGCGGGGGTTGTGCAGCTTAGGACATGCCGCGAGCAATTCGGGGAGTAAGCGTCGATGCGCCGCCTCGATACGGGCTAGGGCGGGCTTCGCTTCGTGTAATAAAGCCAAGGATGCCACCGCCACGGCGCAGGCAATGGGATTGGCCGTATACGAATGCCCGTGGGCAAAGGCGGCACTAAAATCCTGCCCCAAAAACGCCGCAAACACATCGTGGGTGGCCAAGGTCACGGCAAGGGGCATCATCCCGCCGGTAATACCCTTGGACAGGCACAGCAAATCCGGGGTGAACCCCACCTGTTCAGTGGCAAACAGCGTCCCGGTGCGGCCAAACCCCGTCATAACCTCATCAAAAATCACCAGCCCCCCGGCGGCGCGAATGGTCTCACACCACCCCCGGACTTCGGGTGCCGGGTACATCCGCATTCCCCCCGCGCCTTGGACCAGCGGCTCTAGGATAAACCCGGCGAGGGTGTCGCCGTGCTGGGCGCAGTAGGCGGCCATAGCCTGTGCCGTTGGCTCCACGATATCCACCGGGGGCAGGTGTTTAGCAAAGGCGGTGAAAAAGCCGCTGCCTTGCCCCGCCGCCATCGCCCCAAAGGTATCCCCGTGGTAGCCGTGGCGCAGGGCCGCCAGCCGATGGCGGCGGGGCTGCCCCTTATTTTGCATGTACTGCAAGGCCATCTTGAGAGCCACCTCCACCGCCGTGGAACCGTTATCGCTGAAAAACACCCGGGCAAACCCAGGTGCAGCCTTGAGCAAGCCCTCGGCCAACGCCAGCGCCGGGGCGTGGACATGCCCAGCAAACAGGACGTGATCCAGCCTCCCCGCCTGCTCCGCCATGGCCGCCACCAACGCCGGGTGCCCGTGGCCGTGGAGGTTTGTCCACCACGAGCTAATCAAATCCAGCACCGGGCGGTCATGCTCATCATACAGATACGCGCCCTTGGCTCTTGCCACAGGAATAGGCGGCGGCGCAGCGGCATGCTGGGTAAACGGGTGCCAGAGGGGGGAGGGAGTCAGCATGAGGCGTGTTTTATAAGTATTAGATAAAGAGCTTTATACCACAATACCCTTTGCCTTGAAAAAACCCTCCAGCCTATCAATCAACGCAGGCAGATGATCCGCCACAATGCGCCATACCAGAGGATCTTCAATCTCGTCATAATCATGGGCAATCACGTTACGGCACCCAATAATTTGGGCCCAGGGAATATCGGGCAAGGAATCTTTAACCGAGGCATCTACTTTTTTAGCCGCTTCACCAATAATCTGCACAGCGTGGAGTAAAGCAAACCGCCGCAGTTGATCGTCAAAATAGGTTTCTTCCGTGTAGGACGCGGTAAACCGAACGGCGGCACGGGCATGCTCCAACATGTCCGCAAGATACTGCAAGTTATCCCGGTGCTCCCTCATAGATACACCGCTTCTTGCAAAATATACGGGGCAAGGAAACGCCGTAAGCGTTTCTTGTTCACCACATCAACACGGGGAATGCCTGTTTTATGTTGCAGATACAGCTGAATATCAACAATATCAAACAAAGAACAGTTGCCCGAATCCATGCTGTACAAAATATCCAGATCGCTGTCCTTATCGGCCTGCCCCCGCGCGTAACTGCCGAACACGCCCATTTCCGTGATGGGGTAGCGGGCCATCAGCTCGCCCTTTGCCTCCCGCAGAATCGGCATCAACTCCGCCAGTGTTTTGGTCATTGCCATACTTCATCCACATCAATAAGCAGGCGTTCCATGCAAACACTCCCTTATGCCGCAGGCGACGGTAGCACAGCAGCACGAAAAAAGCGATAACGCATCAATTCCCCTTGCCCTTTTTACCAAAAAAGGCTAGTATATACTAACCATATATACTAAAGGACATCCACCATGACCATCACCCAGGTGTTTCAATCCGGCGGCAGTCAGGCGGTGCGCCTGCCGAAAGCCTTTCGCTTTGCGGGTAAGGAGGTTTTTATCGCTAAAGAAGGCGATAAGGTCATCTTGTCGCCCAAGCCTTTGTCGTGGAACGACTATTTTGCCGAACCCGCCGTTGCGACGGACGATTTTCTCCGTGATCGGCAGGATACCCCGCCCCAGGAACGGGAACTATTTTAGGGGCACCTCTATTAACCTCATTTCTAGGGCGATTGGCGTCGTCAGGTCTATGCTCGCAATCCGCACGTACGTTTGAGTACGCTTACGTTTGCTCACATATACCATCCTAGCCACTCATCCCTATAAATGGGTTAATAGAGGTGCCCTTAGTGCCGTATTTGCTCGATACCGATACCTGCAGTTATATCATGCGCAACAAGCCATTGTCGGTGCTGGAAAAATTACAGAGCATCCCCATGAAAGATGTGTTTGTGTCGGTGATAACCGTGGCCGAACTGCGGTACGGGGTTGAAAAACGTGCTTCGCCCCGGCTGACCCAGAAAAGCGTGGATGTTTTTTTGGAGTACCTCACCGTCCTGCCCTGGGGGGAAGAGGTGACGGGGTGCTACGCTCGCCTGCGCCATGCCCTGCACACCCAAGGAACCCCCATAGGCAACATGGATTTGATGATTGCCGCCCATGCCCTTGCGGCGGGGCTTATCCTTGTTACGAACAACATCCGGGAGTTTTCAAGGGTGCCGGGGTTGACGGTGGAAAACTGGGCGGTTGATTAGGGCTGATTCACATCCCTCACGGTTACGCTCCATCTCGTCATAATCCATGGGCAATCACGTTACGGCATCAAAATGGTGCGCCCGAGATGATTCGAACATCCGGCCTAGCGTTTAGGAAACGCTTGCTCTATCCAGCTGAGCTACGGGCGCACGCAAGATAGGATAAATCAGAAACTTGCCTTCCCCGCAATCCCCTCTAGGATAGCCGTCCTATGTTGACCGCGATTGTTATCGGCTATGCCCTTGGATCGGTGCCATTTGGCCTATTGCTGACACGCGTCGCGGGCATGGGGGACGTGCGGGCGATAGGATCGGGGAATATTGGCGCAACAAACGTGTTGCGGACGGGGAACAAAAAGCTAGCTTTGGCCACGCTGCTGCTGGACATGGGCAAGGGGGGGGCGGCGGTGGCACTCAGCCCGCCTGAGGCTGGTATGTGGGCAATGCTGGCGGCGGTGGCGGGGCATGTGTGGTCGGTATGGCTGAAGTTTCGCGGCGGCAAGGGGGTGGCCACGGCCTTGGGCGGCCTGTTAGTGTGGGCGTGGCCTTTAGGAGTTATTGCCTTGATCTGCTGGCTGGTGGTGGCGGCGGTGAGTCGGATTTCGTCGCTGGCTGCCCTATCGGCGTTTACCCTATTGTTAGTAGTGGATAAGGGAGCTTCCCTAGCCTTATGGGCGTTGGTGGCGGTCTTATTCTGGACGCACCGGGGGAATATTGCCCGGCTGTATAAAGGCACCGAACCCAAAATGATGCGCCCATAATGGACGAAAAAGAAACAATCGCTTGGCTGCGCCTTAGCCGTACAGAACGGGTTGGCTCGGCCACGTTTCGTCGCTTACTCAACCAGTGGGGGAGCGCACGGGCGGCCTTGGAGGCTCTTCCCGACATGGTGCGCCGCGGGGGTGGCGGCAAGCCGTTGGCCATTCTTTCCCTCCCTGAAGCCCAGCGCATTATGGCCGCCACGGAACACATGAGCGGGGCGGTGGTGTGCCTGCCTGATGCTGCCTACCCGCCTGTGTTACGCAGTGCGGAGGATGCGCCGCCCGTGCTGTTCGCCGCCGGGCCTTTGCGTCTTGAGCGTCGCTATGTGGTGGGGGTGGTGGGGGCGCGCAATGCCTCCCTCAACGGCCAGAAATTTACCAGAATGCTGGCTGAAGAGTTAGCGCAGCACAAGGTAGTAGTCGCCTCTGGCCTCGCCGCTGGGATTGACACAGCGGCGCACCACGGAGCATTAGCAGGAGGTACGGTGGCAGTTCTTGGGTGCGGCCTTGATCGCTTCTACCCTGCCGAAAATAAAAAATTACAGGAAAAGATCATGGCCGAAGGGCTATTGCTCAGTGAGTACCCCCCCGGTACAGCTCCGGCAGCCCGGCATTTTCCCCAACGCAACCGGATCATCGCCGGTATGTCCCACGCCGTGGCGGTGGTGGAGGCATCTTTGCAATCAGGCTCGCTCAACACTGCCCGTTTGGCCGGGGAATACGGGCGTGAGGTCTTTGCCGTGCCCGGCTCACCCCTTGATCCCCGTTCCCAAGGCACGAACAAGCTCATCCGGGAAGGGGGGCATTTACTGGAAAGCGCGGCGGACATTCTGCCCGTCCTGCCCCGGCTGGACACGCCGCAGTTGTTTGAGCAACGACCGACGCTGCCCTACCTTGATGCCATTAAGATGCCCGATGATGCCACGTTACGCGCCGCCCAGGCCAGCGTCCTAACGGCTTTATCCGCAACGGCAGTAACCTTGGATGAATTGCATCAGGCGGTGCGCCTGCCGCCGGGGCTGGTGCAACTGGTATTGCTGGAACTGGAGCTGGCCGGACGCATTGAACGCACCCCCGGCGGTACAATCGCACGTCTTTTTTAACCACCATCATGTAGGGTACGCCTGTGGATATTTTTGCCCCCTCACCGACACACTTTCCCCTGCCCACGAAACTGGCGATTCTGCCCGTACGGGATACCATTATTTTGCCGGGGGCTCGCCTGCCGCTACAAGTCGTGGTGCCGAAACACCTGCCTATTGTCGAGGCTGGCCTCAAACACCCGCACCGCCTGATGGGGTTGGTACAAACCGCCGATGATTCCGATGATAATTTTTATTCGATTGGTACGGTGTGTCGTATTATGGCCTTTGAAGAGGTTGAAGAAACCCGCTATCATATTTTTTTGCACGGTATCTGCCGCATGGAAATTCGCCGCCCGGTGGCCAATGCAAAGGTTATTAATACTTTTAATATTCGTACAGGCATTTTTCCCGAAGACCACATGGTGGTTAATACCCACAACATCGATCGTGCCCCGATTCTGGCCACAATACGACGCTATTTTGCCCAAAAAGAACTGCAAACCGATTGGGATGTTTTCCAAGCCGCCCCTCTGGATCGGATCATCACCATTGTGTGCATGATGTGCCCGTTCAGCACCGGCGAGCGTCAGGCTTTTCTTGAGGCGGATACCCTGTATGACCGCATGAGCTTGGTGCTGTCTTTAATGGACATGGCTTCTCACCAAATGCCGGGCGAAACTGGGGGGAGCGGGTTGGCGCATTAAACGGCGCATTATAGCGCGTTGCGTAATTAGCGGTAGACATTGATAAAGTCTTCAGCGCGCTATAAGTTATTTTTGTTCGGCCATTCGGCCGCGGCACTTTGTGCCGTGCGCTGGTTGCAACTATACTTTTAATTGTGCAACCAGCTATAACCGTGCCCGTATCCTCTTCACTGTTCACTACCCCCTGCCCCCGGAAGCACCACCGTCACCAACAATCCCCCCAGCGTTGCTTGCCCCAAGATAATCTCACCACCGTGGCGATGGATAATATCCCGGGTGATGGCAAGGCCAAGACCAACACCGCCGGTTTTCTCGCCCCGTGCCGGATCAAGGCGGGCGAAGGGACGAAAGACTTCTTCATAGCGATCGGGAGGGATACCGGGGCCATTGTCTTCGATGGTAATGGCAACATTACCGCCTGCTGCAGTAACCGCTATGTTAATAATACCAGCGTACCGCTGAGCATTACTGAGGATGTTTTCAATGCATCGGCGCAACTCTACGGCTCGCCCATGCACCCAAAAGGTTTTATCAGCCTGCAAGCGAACAGCGGCAAACCCAACGGCTACCCCCCGCACCAAGGCGGTGATGTCCAATAGCTTGGTCGCCTCTGGCGCAGCATCGGCGGCAAAGTTGAGATAGGCAGTAATAATCCCGTCCATATGGCGAATATCGCCGCGCATGGCTTGGATATCCTCATTGTTCTTGGGCGTTTCCAGCAAATCAAGGTTCAGACGCAAGCGCGCCAACGGCGTTCGCAGATCGTGGCTCACCGCCGCCAGCATCAGAGCGCGGCTGGAAACCAGACGCTGTACCCGGCTGCGCATGGTGTTAAACGCCTGCGCTGCTTGACGAACCTCTTTTGATCCCGATGGCTGTAACGCGCCGGGATCAACGCCCCGGCCAAAGGCCTCCGCCGCCCGGGCAAGCCGCCGCAGGGGGCGAATCTGGTTGCGCATGAACAACAACGCAACACTAAACAACACACACGATAACCCCACACTCCACAACAAAAAGATATACGAGGTCGGGGTGAACAACCGCTTGCGGTTAACCTCAAAGCGCAAAACCCCATCCGGCATCCGCACGAAGGCCACAACTGTTTCCTCATCCGTGGCCACTACCCGGACAGGAGCATTAAGGCGGGCACGCAACGTTCGTTTAAGCTGCATCGCGTAATACAGCGATGATTCAGAAGGCAGTGCCTCCCACGCATCCGACGGCAGGGCGGCAAACACAATATCAAAAGTCCGCTGGGCATCAATAAACCGCACCAAACCATCAGGTTCCCGCAAACCGCGCTGGTACAGCTGTACCAGATACCCTATTTCCGAAGCCAGACCCGCCGAAAGCCGCCGGGTGACTTCATCCAGATGGCGGTCATAAAAAATAATCGCCGTTGCCAGCTGCAACAACAACAACGGCGTCAAGATAATCATCAACGTCCGGGCAAACAGGGTTTTGGGCAGCACATCCTTAATAGCACGGCGAATAAACCGGCGGCGAAAAAGGGGATACTTTAGCATAGTTGACCCACCAACTTATAGCCCACACCGCGAATGCTTTGCAGCACTGCCGCATCGCCGAGCTTACGCCGCAGACGGGATACCGCCACATCAATGGCACGGGTGTTGACGCCGCTGGCACTGGCCAAATCATCCCGCGCCACCGGTGTATTCAATACAGCCGCCAACGCAGCCAGTAAGGCCGCCTCCGCCGTGGTCAAAGGCACAATCCCACCCGCCGCATCGATAAGCACGGCACTGGCAAAATTATAACGCAATGCGCCAAGAGCTATCGCCGTAACCGGTGCAGGTTGCCGCTTCAACAAGCGTTGCAGGCGCAAAAGCAACTCCTTCGGCTCAAATGGTTTGCCGAGATAGTCATCTGCCCCGGCCTCCAGCCCTTGGATACGTTCTGGCGCCTCCCCAAGCGCAGTGAGCATCAGGACAGGGGTCTGTATCCCCATGCCCCGCCATGCACCAAGAGCAGCTACTCCATCCCGATCCGGCAGCATCCGATCCAACACCACCGCATCAAACACAAATGTTGCCAGCAATATATCCGCCTGCGCGCTATCCTGTGCAGTATTTACCACATACCCGGCATTATGCAGATACCGGCGCAAAAGCGTCCGCAGCCGCTCCTCATCATCCACAACAAGGATGTGACCGCTATGTTGTTCGCTGCTTTCTGAAACATTAGCCATGGGAACCATGGTTAGCACAATTATGGTACACGCAAAAAGCGGATTGTTTTTTCCCCGTATCCAAATATCGGGGAAAAAAAAGCATTGACAGCACCCCAGTTATTTTTCTAGAAGGCCAGCAATTGTAAAAACTCTTTTTACTAGCAACAAAGAATTTTTATAAGGAAATTCCCCTATGCGCGCTGTCGTCCACGCTGAAGATAGGGGTGCGGTCAAACACTATCAAGACTTGCCCAGCGCACAAGGTGCCGCCATACGCTTTCGTGCCCCGCGCAAACCGGCGGAAAAGATTTTTTCCGGACGTCTGCCATCGGTGCACATTGGTGATGTTGATGCCCGCCTTGTTGATGCCAGTTTTTCCGGCCTCGCCGTTGTTGCTTCGGATACTAAGGCCGCTAAAATTCCCGTTGGCAGTCGCCAGCCCATCCGCCTTGAGATCGCCGGGCAAACCATCTTTTCCGGTCACTGTCGCGTGGCGCGGGAACAACCCGATCGCTTGGGAAAGAAATTCGGCCTTGCATTGGAAGGCGCGCTGTTCCCCGAGGATGAAATTCGCCGCCGCTATGCGATGGCTCAGCTCGATGCCCGTTTGACCCAAAACCCGGCGGAGAATCTTGATCTGGTGCCGTCGGAATATCGTTTATTCTGTGATGAGTTATTGGTCAAGCTGCGCTATTACCAGAAAATCATGACCTCGTTTGAGCAGGCTAATCCCACGGCAGATGAACAAGCCGCAGCCTTGGCCAAGGCTGAGGAGACATTGATCGCCGCCTGGCCGGCCATTGCCGAACGGGGTAATGCCTTGATTGATAGTATGGCCTCCCAAGGCCGCGCCGTTAAAAAAGCGGTAAAACAATACACCGAAACGGTGCTGACGCCGGAGTTTTTGGGATCGCCTCTATGTGTTCAAGGCTACACTAAACCACTTGGCTATCCTGGTGATTTTAAAGTCATGCAGTACGTGTATGATAATCAAGCTTTAGGAAATACCTTATTTGATAAATTGGCACACCGGTTTGCCGTCTTTACCGGAGAACATTTACACGATCGGTTGCGGCTTGTTGGCAACGCCGTTATTAAACACACTACGACTTATTCTAAAGATAAAGCATTGCATATTGTTGATGTTGGTTGCGGAATGGCGTGGGAATTGCGGCCATTAATCGAATCGGAGACATTGCCAAAAAATTCCATCATGACGTTTGTTGATCAGGAACGCCAAGTGCTGGAAGACCTGCAAAAAAGTTTTGCTGGTACTCTAACCAAAAACAATCGCCCCGATATCGCCGTTGATATTGTACAGGCCAGTTTTGTGGAGTTATTTGATCCAACCAGCGCGCTAGCCCAATTGCCGCCCCAAAATATTGTATGCAGCCTTGGCCTAATTGATTATCTCACCGAAAACCGGGCGCGGGGTTTTGTCACGGCACTGTACGACAAGCTCACCCCCGGCGGGTTACTGGTAGTTACCAATATTCGCCAGCACCCGGCACGTCTGGAGTGGGTGCTTGGCTATGTGTTTGATTGGGAAATGTATTACCGTACGGAAGAACAGATGCACGCTATAGCCGCGGATGCTGTTGGTGCTGCTGTTGATGTCTGTACTGATGCTTCTGGGCATGTGTATATTATGATGCTGCGCCGTCCGGTATAAATTTAAAGGGCTCTTTCCCAAAATGGTTGGGTTTCAGTTGCCACGCCCTCACCCGCTGGGCTACCCTATGCACACAAGTCCTAACATTGGCTCTTTCCCAGCATTAGCGGGGTATAACGCCGCCGCCTATTGACCCCTTCTCCCGCGCAGCGGGGGAAGGTGAGGAAGGGGGTGTTTAAAATGATAAAAACCAATGATTTTTAACCCCCTCCCCAACCCTCCCCCGCAAGCGGGAGAGGGAGCTACACCGAGCACTTCAACAGACTCATAAGACTTGTGTGCATAGGGTAGCCCCCCGGGAGAGGGGAGCGAAGCCATAGGCTTCGCGGGGTGAGGGCGTCTTGAGAAAGAACACCTCTCGTTATCCCTTCACCTCAACCACCTCCCGAACAACCCGTTCTTCCGGAAGCCATAATTTCACCGTGGTACCAAAGCCCGGCGTACTGACAATCGCGAACTTGCCGCCGTGTTTTTCCACCACAGTGCGAACAAACGGCAGGCCGAGGCCGAGGCCTTCTTCCTGTCGTGTGTAGGGATCCGTTACCTGTTCAAAGGCCAATGTCACCCGGTTCAACTGTTCCGGGGTAAGCCCCGTCCCCTGATCCTCAACATAAAAAGCAACGCCGCCATTGTCCTCATTTTGCACCCGCAGGCGCACCCACCCGCCATGAGCGGTAAAGCGGAGCGCATTACCCAGCAGATGCCGCACCGATGCTATCCATAATCCGGAATCAAGATGCAGGCCAACACCAGAAACAATATCGAGCATGATCCTGTCGGTTGCCATCCCATCCTCCAGAATTCTGGAGACTATCTGATTCGTGGTGATGGTACTTTCTTTTAATGTAGTATCCCCCGTGGTCAGGGCTGCATACTCAAGGATAGTATCCATATTTACTAAAAGCTTGTCTATACTGCTGATAGCATCCTGTGCATGGGGAATATACGGATCGACATCTGTCCCCAGCATTTTATCATTAACCATTTCCGCCATACCCCGCACGGCTACAACGGGGGTGCGCAGCTCGTGGCTCATCAAGGCAAGAAAATTGGATTTGGTAACACTGGCCGCCTGAGCCGCCACCATAGCCCGTGCCAGCATAATATTGGTGACAAAATTAACCCGTGCGTACATTTCATGAAAATACACTGCTAAAAAAGAAAAGATCGCTCCCACGGACATGAAGACCATGTTGTTAGTAAACTGCCGATGATCAATAGTAATGACGGTAGTATTAAGCACTGCGTATAAAACTACTAAACTGCCAGAAATAAGCAACGTGCGACTGAAACTTACGAAATACAGCATCGTACCATAAAAAATCACCACATTGATGCCATAAAAATAATTGGCGGCCACAAAAGTGTCCCCAAACACCATCATCAGCTCTACCGAAACACCAACAATCCAAATACTGATCGCAATTAAAAGGCGCTGATATTTTTTCAATATATCAAAGCACAATACAAAAGCATTAAAAACAATAATTGGCATGCCAACAACAAAACGCATAAACCACATTGTTTGATAATCAGGGGTTGCAAAATAATCAAGAATGCCAAACAAACCATGCATCAAAATCGCCAAAATCGACACCACCTGCAACAACGACCTCTTCGACGCGTAAAAATCCTCATTGAACTTATCTTCCATCGTCACGTCATGAAAGCGAAGGGTCCAAGGGCTGAAATAATCCCTAAACGACGCATTGGTGCCGGGAATATCAGGAAGGATTTTCATTATTCAGTCGCTGTTCTTTTTTTGCTTTTGCCTGCGCCAGCAGGCGTGCCGCCTCCCCCAGCATCACTTTAATTTCCGACGGCTTGGGAAGCATGGCGTCGGCACCGATGGTTTGAAGATCGCTCCAGTCCTCTTTTGACGTAAAGGCCGTGCATACCAATATCGGGATGGTGCACAGGTCGGGATCGGCCTTGATGCGCCGCGTCAATTCGGCGCCGGAAATACTGGGCAGGCCGATATCCATCAAAATTAAATCAGGGCGTCGTTTAGCAATGGCCTGCATGACGTCTTTGCCATCAAGAATGGGAATAGTTTGATACCCGGCGTGCTCGAAAATGGCACAGAAAAGCCTGTTGCTCTCCGGCCTATCTTCCACCACCAATACAATGATTGGATCATCCGACATAACCGTACCATGCAAGTTAAAGATTAACAATGCGATAATACTAAGCATTCCCAAGGAATTAGCAACATTTAATTGCCTTTTGCAGTGAAATACATCCTAAACGAGTGGCACCACCGCTTTAGCAAAAGCACTAACCAACGGCTGCAAAGAATCGGGGGAGGTTTTCCACGCCGCACGGTTGACGATGAGGCGGCTTGTGATTGGCAGGATGCGCTCAAACTCTGTCAGGCCATTGGCCGTCAAGGTCGCGCCGCTGGACACCAAATCAACAATAAACGGAGCAAGGCCAAGACCGGGAGCAAGCTCCATGGCGCCGCTGAGCTTAATGCACTCCGCCTGTATCCCCCGCGCTGCAAAGTGCCGGCGGGTGAGGTTGGGGTACTTGGTAGCCACGCGGACGTGGGAGGCACTGGCAAGCAGCCCTTTGGCATCGGGCATCCCCGCTAAAGAAAGCCGGCAATGGCCGATGTTCAAATCCACGGGGGCGTAGAGGTCTTCGGCGCCCGTCTCCAACAACACATCTTGACCGGCCACCCCCAACTGAGCCCCGCCAAAGGCCACAAACGTCGCCACATCGAAGGAGCGCACCAGAATCAAGGACAATCCCGGCCAGCTAGTATCAAACCTGAGCCGCCGGGTTTTGGGATTGAAAAATTCCGCTTCTGGAACAATACCCGCGCGCTCAAGGAATACTGTAAATTCAGTGAGGATACGGCCTTTAGGGAGGGCAAGGGTGAGCATAAAAGGCAATAAACCAGCACTGGCGGGAGTGACGGGGCTCGAACCCGCGACCTTCGGCGTGACAGGCCGACGCTCTAACCAACTGAGCTACACCCCCGTTTGGGACAGGGAATTGTGGGTATCGGGAAATAAGGCAGATGTCAATCGTTATACCGCATTCGCTAGGGGCACCTCTATTAACCCATTTATAGGGATGAGTGGCTCTGATGGGCTAGGCGAGCAACCGTAAGCGTACTCAACCGTACGTGCGGATTGCGAGCATAGACCTGACGACGCCAATCGCCCTAGAAATGAGGTTAATAGAGGTGCCCGTAGGAAACACCCGTCAAGCACAACCCCATGGCTGGGGCAGTCATTCCCGCCGCCCGGCGATCCCGCGCCGCCAGCATACCAGGGATGGCCGAAGACTGAAGCACCCCCTTGCCCACCATCACCAACGTCCCCACCATATTGCGTACCTGATGGTGCAAATACGATTTTGCCCGGGTATCAAAAAAAATTTTATCGCCCTCAGCGGTAATCTCCAGCGCATCGAGGGTACGCATCGGGCTGGGGGATTGGCACTGGACGGCGCGAAAGCTGGAAAAATCGTGATGCCCCATCAGATACCCCGCCGCTGTTCGCATGGCCTCAACATCCAGCGGCTTTGTCACCTCCCACGCCAACCCCGCCCACAGGGGTGAGGGCGCAGGGTGGTTAATAACCGTATAGCGGTAACGGCGCTGCGTCGCATCAAAGCGGGCGTGCAGCGTATCCGGCACCACCACCGCCCGCCGCACCGCCAACGGCCAAGGCCGCACCAAGGCGTTGAGGCTCTCGCACAGGCGGTGGGGGGAATATTCTTTATGCAAATCGGCATGGACGCACTGACCGCTGGCGTGCACCCCGGCATCCGTGCGCCCCGCCGCATGAATAGTCACCGGATCGGTATTGAGAATCGCTAGGGCACCCTCCAGCACTCCCTGCACCGTGGGCAGGTCATCGCCCTGACGCTGCAGGCCATGAAAGGCCGCGCCGTGGTATTCAAGAGTGAGGAAATAGCGGGGCATTTTTTAAGGAAGGTCTCTCGCAGTTGCCCTTGAGCACTTACGTAGGCCATACCCTCGGTCGTCATCGCGAGCGCCGCAGGCGCGTGGCGATCCAGAAAAATAATATCTACTGGATGGCCACGGCGCTCCGCGCCTCGCCATGACGGAGTTTCTTTTTAAATAATTTATATTATTGTAATAAATAAAAAAATGCATAGCAAGATTCAACACTTGTGTACAGAGAGTAACCCAGAGGGAGAGGGGCGATCAGCGTCCTTCTCCAACGCTTCTTCCGCATCCAACATCCGCATAATCTTTTCCAACGAGTAATCAGCAATCCCGCTGTTCTCCCCTTTCATCAACGCATCGTTCAAGGCTTGAAGCCGCCACATACCCCTCCTCTACCAAAAACCCGCCCCCAACACAATCAGGAGATCCCCATGAAACCCCTATCCCCTACTTTGCTCAGCCATGTGGCGGGCGGCGTTACCACCCTTGCCCTGTGCGTACGAGTGGTGCGTCGCGACGGCCAACGCCTTGGTTTTACAAGTTTTGACAAGGACATCATCATGGACGGCCTCACCTACCGCGCCGACAGCGGCCTGCGCCCCAGCGCGGCGGAAAGCACCGCCGACCTGCGGGTGGATAGCATCGATCTTGCTGGGGTACTACGCAGCAGTGCCCTGACGGAAAGCGATCTGCTCGGCGGCCTGTATGATGGCGCAGCGGTTGACCTGTTCCTCATCAACCACCAGGCCCCGCCAGCAGTGCCCGATAGTACCAACGCCGTGTGGCTGCGCTCCGGCAGCATCGGCGACGTCCGCCAGACGGGCAACGCCTTTGTTGCCGAAATTCGCGGCCTCAGCGAGGCCCTGAACCGTGCCCCTTTTGCCCTGTACAGCCCCACCTGCCGCGTCAAGCGATTAGGGGACAATCGCTGCAAGGCCGCCCTATCCGCTCACACCTCTACCTACACCGTGGCCAGCATCCTTGATCCCCGCCGCTTCACCCACAGCGGCACGACCAAGGCCGATAACTTTTTCCAATACGGCACCGTGACGTTCAATGGTGGGGTTGAGGGCGTGGTGAAAAGCTACACCGCCGGGGTGGTGGAGCTTATCTATCCCGTGGCAATAAACATCGGTGCGACCTTCACCGCCGTGCGCGGCTGTAACCGCAGCTTTTCCGCCTGCAAGACCATCTTCAACAACGCCGTGAATTTTCGCGGTGAGCCGCCGGAGTTATTGCCGGGAGTGGATCGGTTGATGGGGGGATAGAGTATACTAAGGCTGCCTCACCGACACCGCTTCAAAAACAACACTGTGTACCAAGGGCTCCGGCAACACCGCATTGATACGCTCTTTCAAGCGTTCTTTGGCATAAACATCTTCGTTGATTAATGGTGCACTTTCTGGATACAAATCAAAGTATTTATTCAAAAACTCCATTACTGCATTTTGTATTGCTGGCCGATACACTATTAGCAAATTATTTTGATCCGTGCCTTCTTCACCTTCTGGCACCTCCAAGCTAATGTTGGCGGCAAAGATCATGATCACTCGACCATTACGAACCGCTGAGACCGACACCCCCGGCAGTTTGGCAAAAGCTGTTTTAACAGGCGGTGGTGGTGGTGGTGGCGGTGGTGGGGATTCTACTGCCCCCGGTAGAAGTGTCTTTTCCCCCAACCCCACCGAGGCAAGCATGGAACTCCATTTATCCTTACTTGCCATTTTCTTTATTGGCCCATACCCCACCAAACCAATGATCCCCAGCAAAAGGATAACAACACCAGCATACAAAAGACGCATACCTGCAAAGTAGGCGTTAAACCCTAAAATTCTGTGAACTTGCTTTTTGTGGTGATTATGCTAGCGTTTTTAGGGTATGGACACCGCCGCCCTAACCCGACAGCCCCACCACGTCAGCAAGACCGACTCCCCCCGCCAGCCAAAACCCGATTGGATCCGCGTCAAGGCTCCGACCTCACTAGAATACCATGAGACGCGAAAGATTGTCCGGGATCATAAACTCAATACCGTATGTGAAGAGGCTGCCTGCCCCAATATTGGCGAGTGCTGGGCGAAAAAACACGCCACCTTCATGATTTTAGGCAGTGTTTGCACCCGCGCTTGCGCCTTCTGCAACGTGGCCACGGGGCGGCCAGACCTCCTCGATCCCCATGAGCCAGAAAATGTCGGCAGTGCCGTTGCCAAAATGGGTTTGAGCCATGTGGTCATCACCTCCGTTGACCGCGACGACCTCGACGACGGCGGTGCCGGACATTTTGCCGCCACGATCAAAGCTATCCGCGCTGCTGCGCCGGGCACCACTGTGGAGATTCTCACCCCGGATTTCCTGCGCAAGGAAAAGCATATCGAAACCGTCGTCGCCGCCCGCCCCGACGTGTACAACCATAACTTAGAGACTGTCCCCCGCCTGTACAGCAGCGTTCGACCCGGGGCGCGGTATTACAATAGCCTGCGCCTCCTTGATCAGGTCAAACGCCTCGACCCGTCCATCTTCACCAAGTCCGGGATCATGGTGGGTCTTGGGGAGACCAAGGAAGAAGTCTATCAGGTCATGGACGATCTGCGTTCCGCCGACGTGGATTTCCTCACCATCGGGCAATACCTTCAACCCACACCCCGCCACCATCCCGTTGATCGCTTTGTCACCCCCGATGAGTTTCGGGCCTACGCCCAAATGGCGACAGGCAAAGGGTTTGCCTTAGTGGCCAGCTCACCGCTCACGCGCTCGTCGTATCATGCGGACAGTGATTTTTTGACGTTGCGGGAGGGGCGAAAAAAACGGGTATCCTTCCAAAAAGAAGGACACCCGTGAGCCGCAATTAAGGTTTTTCAGGCAACGATATTAATGACTGGGGGACCGTACTTGAAAACATACTTCCCGCTTGCCTGAACGGAGAAAGAATTGCCATGCTCATTGGTATAACGGTACATTTTCGTCTTCCCGTCAGGGGCGAGTTCGTTTGTTCTGGTCAAGTTTGCTCCAGTACCGGACAATATTCCTCCCGTACCAAAGAAGTAGTTGTTGGTGCCTTTACCAGTCATGAGTATTTCATCATTAACATCGGTAAGTAAGGCATTATTGGATCCGCTAACAAAGATGGTATCTGCATCTCTGTCAGCAGCTCGCACAATACTGTCGCCACGAAGGTAGGCTACGCCTGTGCCACGGGTAAGGCTTATTTCTGATGCTCCCAGCGCATCAACAACACTATAGCCTTTCCCACCGACATAACGGGAGCCTGCCTCAAGAGTAACGGTACTCATTTTATCACCGCCAACAAGCTGTTGGCCAGCTTTTCCCCGCTGCCAAAAGAAATCACCACGGATTGCTTCGGTTACCGGGGGAAGTTTGGGTTGGATGTACATGACACCCTCCTTTCTTGACGGTTGCCCACGCTACGCCTGATTTATTAACAAATAATGTAACCATTGTTTTTCAAGATGATCATGGCGTTTTATCGCGGTTCTTCTATGCGTACTGTTCTACACTCTCAGCTTGTCTTCTTAAGTTGAAGAATCACCGCGCGTAGTGAAACCGGCAGCTCCACACCACCACGCCGTCGGGATTGATTTTGTACACCAAGCGATGCTCATGGCTCAGGCGGCGGGACCAGAGGCCGCTTAAGTGATACTGCAACGGTTCTGGCTTACCCAGCCCGGCACGGGGATTTTCCCGAATGCTGTCCAGCAACTTATGCAGGCGGGCCAGCATCTTTTTATCATGACGCTCCCACCAAGCGTAATCCTCAAGGGCGTTGCGGGTAAACTGCACAGGAAGTATGGCGCATCAATACGGCGATGGGAACACATCCCCGGCGGCGTCTTGCTGGCGCGCTTGCTCGAGCCGCCGGGCGTTTTCAGGGCTGGAAAGCAGGTACAAGGTCTCATTGAGCGCTTCCCAGTCCTGCCGCGCCACCAGCACCACATCCTCATGACCGCGCCGGGTCACCACACACGGATCGCGCTGATCCAAAACCTGCTGCAACACCTGAGCAAGGTGTTGGCGCAGCGACGAATAGGTTATGGACACCATGACGATAGCCCCCGTTATAATTGTACATTTATATTGTACAATATATCATTTCCCTGTCAAGATCATTCTTTTTGCTGCTATTTACTATTGTCTTTAAGGCTGTTGTAGAATGCAAGCGATTGCTTATTAAGCTCGTCGGTTTGCTGTTGCAAAAGCCTGTAATTGTCAGCTCTAGAATCGTATACCCCTACTGCCTTAGGATTGACTTTATTGCTCCTATTAAAATTAACTTCATTACATTCTTTTACTGCCAGCTGCGCCGTCCACATCGCCGTGGCCGTAGACGTGGACAAAGTCTCACTAAGACCATAAGTTTCCGGGTTTAGCCTTAATGTTCCTTGCTCATTAACCAAAAAAGATACATTCCTTATCTTACCAGAGGCTGTTTGATACGGAGCAAACACCACGCCGGGAGTGTCTGTCTCCACCACAGCACCGTTTGTGGCCAGTGCAATCCATTCATAGTGCTTAGCTAGCGGTATAGAGGAACGGTTAGCTTGAATACCTTTAAACTCTTTCTGAGTGATAAACTGCTGAGAGTTCTTTAAATCCTCTATGTTTTTCTCGGTAAATTTCTGAATCAATTCTGCTTCCCTTTCGTCAATATCCAACGGCGTTGAATATGTACCATTTCTATTATAGTCCACCCTAAGGTAATAGCCGCCTTCATTATTCTGGTAAACATTAGGGTCAATAACATCACCGTCAGTATCCCGTACTAGTTGGCCTCGACCCTGCCCGGGCAACGGGAGTTGTGCTTCACGCTCGTTCAAATATCTTGTTAAATGTTCTGCCTTCACCCCCACCACGGTAACCTCGGGAACACCTAGAGCAAGGTCATTCCAAAAAACTGGTCCGCTTACCTTTTCATTGTTTGTATAAAGTTCATTGCCCGCAGCTACATTAACCGAGACATAGGGTTCTTCCGAAAGTGCTATCAGATTTTTTCTATGTTCCTCCCAATCGTCATTAAAACTCAGCAACGCAATAACATCCGGATCAGTAGCGTTCGAGAATCTGAGATTTTGCAAGCCCTCTCCGTATTTTTCATTCAATTTATTTCGCAATTCCAACCATTTATTATTTTCTTCCAAAGGCACTGGATAACTGTTAGCGATCTCATCTATTGTATTATAAAGCTTCTTAATGTCTTCTATAGTTCGTTGAGTACCATAAGACAGATTCATTATAATAGGAATTTTTAAATTCGTAAAATCATTAACTATTTGTTTCTCTTGCCTAAATGAACTTTCGTCCTTATCTGTTTGAAAAATACGAACATCTGCCGGTGTCAAACCTTTTTCCCCGATACTTTCTCGTATTATATTTTCCATATTCTCAGCATGATGCTGAGCCTCAGGCCATGTACTGTTAGAACCATCTCGTACAATCACAACAGCGCATTCTTTCCCTGTGGGGATAATTTCCTCCGTAGGGGTAATAACTTCTTCCGGCGGCGGATTTCCGTTCACGTCACCCTGAGGCAAGACGGGAGCCGCCATGGACGGCAAGACCGAATTGCTCGTCACCTGTAGAGCGCCAAATGCTGATAACAAAAATTTTTTAAAATTCATAATGCTTATCCATCATAAAGTTGATTAGTGTTAAAATTTACTGTAATATTAATTATATTAAAGTAAATTAATTTAATTTCAAGTAATTTAAATCACTTTTTTTAATTTTTTTATTTTTTTACCACGCAAGGATTCCCCATGACCCACCCCCCCGTCACCCCGTCACTTATTGACCCACAACATCTTATTGACTTTCTGGGGCAGGTTCTTCGCGCCGATATTGTGGACAGCGATGGCCAGCGGCCAACGCTGGATCAACGGCTGAAGGCGGCCTTAGCTCTCCTCGCCCGGGTGCCGAAAAATACCCCGATAGATTCCCCCTCCATACCTAAGTGCCTGACCCCTGAGGACGCGGCGCGGCTACGGGAGGAGGTGTTGCAGAAATTAAAGAATTTTAGGAATGGCCAAGGCGCATAGTAAGAACACATAGTAAGAACTAACTTGCTTTTTTGTATGCTGTAGCATACAATAGGCTCATGCTTCCCATATCCCTTGAGGTGTACCGTGATGCGTCCGGCAAAATGCCCTTTGTGGATTGGCTGGATGATCTCGGTGATCGCACCACCCGCGCCCGGATTGAGCGGCGGCTAGAGCGGTTACAGCACGGCAACCGGGGCGATTGTAAGCCCGTGGGGGATGGGGTGCATGAATTGCGGTTGTTCTTTGGCAAGGGCTACCGCGTCTATTACGGCCAGCAGGGGGAACACCTCGTGTTACTCTTGTGCGGCGGTGACAAGGACAGCCAGAGCCGGGACATCCCCCGCGCTCGGGCATTATGGCAAGAGTATCTAAGGAGAACAAAGCAATGACTGAACTGTCCGTACCCTTTACCACCGTGTTGCAGAACTCCCTGCGCGATCCGGCCCATGCCCAAGCCTATCTGGACGTAGCCGTGCAGGAATATCAGGAGGATGGTGATCTAGGCTTTTTCTTGGCGGCTCTACGCAACGTAGCCGAAGCCCACGGCGGCCTGTCTGCCTTGGCGGAAAAAACCCGCCTGAACCGCCAGAACCTCTACAAAGCCCTGTCCCCCAAGGGCAACCCCAAAATTGATACCTTGGGGGCAATTCTGCACGGTATGGGGCTACGGCTTAGTGTGCAGACTCTGGCACCGGGTGTTGCTCATTCCTGATGGTTGCACAGACTTTTGGCAATAACACGCCCTGGCTCTTCTCGCCCGTGTCCCCAAAAACGCACCTATGGAGGCAATCCAGTCGGTAACAACACGGGGCACCTCTATTAACCTCATTTCTAGGGCGATTGGCGTCGTCAGGTCTATGCTCGCAATCCGCACGTACGTTTGAGTACGCTTACGTTTGCTCGCCTAGCCCATCAGAGCCACTCGTTCCTAATAGGTTAATAGAGGTGCCCAACATCTAAACATGGCGGATGGGGTGGGATTCGAACCCACGGTGGGGGATGCCCACGCCGGTTTTCAAGACCGGTGCCTTAAACCACTCGACCACCCATCCGTACCGGCTTTATACCTGTGGTGCGCCCGCATGGATTCGAACCATGGACCCTCTGATTAAAAGTCAGATGCTCTACCGCTGAGCTACGGGCGCCTCATCAACAAGAGCATCGTTCTTAGCCGCGACTATCCGGCGGCGCAAGACGTTTTTGGTTTTTGCATCACACGGCATCAAGGCGTTGCAGCATCCACGCCGAGCCGCCGCCAGCGTCAACCTTTTCCTCCAGCGCTTGGGCGGCAAGGGGGGCATTAGGGAGTTTTTTGGGCATAGATTCCTTCCTCTTTGGCAATACTCCTAAATATATCTTAATATATATAACTTTTTACATAAAAATGTCAACACTTTTCATCAGGAACACCCCCATGTCCGACCTCCGCACCCTTACCGACGATCTTCTTGCTCGCGCTGGGCTTGCAACGGCGCAGGCTTCGGCTGCTGCCCTGCCGGGGTATATCCCCGGGCTGGCGGTGAGCGACCGCGCCCGCCTGCGGGATGTGTTGGAGGATTTGCAGGGCTTGCTGCAGTTTGACTGCATTGAGAGCGGCCCGAAGCTTATCCTTCGCCCCCGGGGGCAAACGCCGGCGGCCAGTATCCCGGAGACCGATCTCCTCCCCCTCAAGAAAAACAGTACCGAGACCCTGACCCTCACCCGCCTGGCGGAAAGCACGCTGGCGGAACAGATCGATGTGCTCAGCCTCGATCCAGCGCGGGAGTATCAGGCCACCACCCAAACAGCGCAGCGGCAGGTATCCCCTGCCCTCTCCGCGAAAACCGTTCGCTTTGGCGGCGCGCTGGCCGCAACCCAGGCGCGGCGAGCGGCGCAGCAACTGCTGGACGCCCTGTGGGCGGAGCGGTTTGCCTATCAATTCGCCCTGCCCCCAAAATATTTATACATGGAGCCGGGGGATGTTGTGAACCTGACCTGGCGGGGCAAAACCCACACGGTGCGCCTGACGCGCCTAGTGACCGAGGGCGTCGTCGTTCGCGCCGAGGGGGTAAGCACCGATCTTTCCGTCTATGCCCAGGCCATGCTGGCTGGCACCACCAAGGGTGGCGGCAGTGCCGTGCAACTGGCGGCGGCGACGCTGCTCTATGCCCTTGATGTGCCGTTAGCCGAGGCGGGGGACGATGGCCTGGCGTGGTTTGCCGTGCCGGTGAAGAGTCGCGGCGATAGCCAATGGCAATCGGCGACAGTGTTTGAGTCCCTCGACGGCGGGGTGAGCTTTGAACCGCGCGCCATGCTTACCGCCGGGGCGGTGGCCGGGGCGGCGGCATCGGTGCTGGGCACCTGTGCCTATCCCGATACCTGGGATGATGCCCGAACGGTGGATGTACTGCTCAGCGATGGCAGCCTTAGTTCCTTTAGCGATGATTTGATCCTGAACGGTGCCAACACGGCGGTGCTGGGCAATGAAATCATCCAGTTCGCCAACGCCGCCCTGATTGCCCCAAACACCTATCGCCTTAGCCGCCTGCTCCGCGGTCGGCGGGGCACGGAATGGGCAATGACCAGCCACCTGAGCGGGGAACGCTTTGTCCTGTTGGGGGCGGAAGTGGTGCGCCAACCCCTGCCCCTCAACGCACGGGGGCAAGCCCGCGTTCTTAAAGCTGTCTCCAACGGCGGGGTGCTGGCCGATGCCGCCCCCGTGGCCTTCACCCCCACTGGGGCGTGCCTCAAGCCCCTCTCCCCCGTGTGGATCAAGGGCATCCGCGCCGTCGGCGGCGATTTGACCATCACCTGGATTCGCCGCAGCCGCATCGGCGGCGGCTGGCAGGACAGCGGCGACGTGCCCGTGGGGGAGGTGAATGAGGCCTATGAGGTGGATATTCTGAACGCTGGCGGCACGGCGGTGCTGCGGACGCTGAGCGTCGCCGGGACGTCATCCATTGTCTATCCCGCCGCCCAGCAGGTGGCCGATTTTGGGAGCGTTCAAGCAAACGTCAACGTGGCAGTGTATCAACTCTCCGCCGTCATGGGACGGGGTTGGGAAGGAAAAGCGGGGATAAGCTAAGAGTGCCTTTATTAGGGGCGATTGCCATCGTCAAGTAGTCCTCGCAAAAATCTTCCTAGACACTCATTTTTATAGCAGTTCGTTTTGGAAACCGCCCTGTTAAAGATGATTACCTGCTAATTGGTACAAGCTCATAAAATTAGAGGGCTTAATAACATCAGGTTTTATAATACCCCATAGTTGCAATTGGTAATAAAGAGAAAAACCCGGTTTTTCTCCATCTGAATAAAGACAAGATTCCATTATTTCAGGCAACTTATTAACTAATGCATCTGTGTAATATTTACGATACTGTGGATCAACAGTCTGTCCAAAAACACTCACTAAATGACAACTCTGCCGCAGAGTCCATGCCAAAAGAATCATTTCTTTCAATTCTTGGCTAGCATCATCGTGGTCAGTTGTTAATATACTAGAGGCAATTTGTTCTAATTCCTGTCTCTGCTTATTAAATGTTTGAATCACAATTTTTTCTGATTGCTCACGTCCAAAAAAATTCATCACGGCATAAGTGCCTTTGATAAGCCATGGTGTGTCATCCTGCATCAAAGGATGTGTAATATTGCCTATTTGCTCTTCGAAAGAATTCAATTCTAAAACAGCAGATTGCATAAGTTTCTTTAGGTCTTCAGAAGAGAGTGACTGTTTATCTTTTCCATCAAGGTAGCGCTCTATCTCATAAAGAGCATGGGTAACTGAATATACACCAGCCATAACCTCATGGCATAGTTGAACTTCACAGCGTTGACCATTCAGCTCTAGGTATCCATACTTTGCCAAATAACCACTTTTCTGCAACCGTTCTTCTAGTGGCTCACAACCAGTCACACCACAAGGATTGCTCTCCAATTCTTTTGAGGCCTTCGCCACCTGCCCCAACGCTATTGAAAAAAATTCACTTATTTGGTAATCATTAAACAGCACTGTAATGCGCGCCAAGTCCGTCATTGCGCTGAGGTATTTTTTTTCATTTTCAAGTTTTGTCAATGCTGTATTAAAATTTTTAAACCCCTCACCAGGCGCAACAACAATCTGTAGATGACCTTGCAGAATCTTATTTATATTGTTCAGTGCTCTTCGCATGGATTCTATAGGTACCGGGAATTGTGACGAAGAAAGCATATAAGGCGGTAATTCTTCAAAAGTATAGAATTCATCTGCCTCCGGTTGAACCACATTTAATAGTTCTGCATAATGATGCACAAAAGTATCAAAATGCTTACTCGCATACGTTTTTTGAATAATCCCAGTAATGGTTTGTTCTATCGTTTCGCCTGCTTGGAATGTTATTTTTTCATTAGAATGAGGGATCCATTGCACAAAATGATCAAGCTTGATACCTTTATTCTCATTATGAAGTGCATAAGCCATGACGGCCACTATTGCCGCAAGAGAGGTGACTTGAATAAGATGCTGCTGCATCACATGAATAGGAAGAACACCCTTATCATCTGGGGTATATAAGGCACGAAGTTTTGCTGATTCTGCAAGTACTGATTCGGACATAGTAAAAAATATAAACAATTTTTTACTATAAAGCAATATATTTTTTCCAACACTAACCTTCCAGCAATACCCAAAAACGCGAACAAAACTTTTTCCCTTCACTCCTTGACAGATGCTTATCCCCAACTTGCGGGGATAAGTCTGTGGATAAAATGGTGGATAAGCGCTTCACGGAGACAGGGTGTTGTTTTCACGCAAGAAGATATTGGTTTTACTCAATTAACTATAAGTCATTGAAAAATAATATATTAAAGCAATTGCGATTAGAAAAATTTTTCCCACAAAAACAACACTGATAGAAAGTAGCGCGTTGGGAATATCTGTGCATAACTTTCATCGTGTGCTTGCAATAGGGCACCTTGTTATAGCTGGGGCACCTCTATTAACCTCATTTCTAGGGCGATTGGCGTCGTCAGGTCTATGCTCGCAATCCGCACGTACGTTTGAGTACGCTTACGTTTGCTCGCCTAGCCCTTTCTAGCCACTCATCCCTATAAATGGGTTAATAGA
>JBKCUA010000020.1:0-46456 GCA_046318675.1 Holosporales bacterium | reverse complement strand
CTGAGGATGTTACCTTTACCCGCGCTGTCCGTGGCGCCTTGGAGACGGTGGGCGTAAGCCTGCTGGATCATGTAATTGTCAGCCGGAGTGAGGCGTTATCGTTTAAAAAACTGGGGCTTTTATAGCTGGTTTCACAATTATAAGTATATTTGCATCGAGCGCTCGGCACAAAGTGCCGCGGCCGACTGGCCGAACAAAAATCCCGTATAGCGCGCTGAAGACATTATCAATGTCTACCGCTAATTACGCAACGCGCTATAAATTCATGGTGCCGCTTAGGTGACTCGAACACCTGACCCCATCATTACGAATGATGTGCTCTACCGACTGAGCTAAAGCGGCACATGAGAGAGTGGATTGTAGCGAAAAAGAAACGACGGTGCAATCGCCCATATAAAAAACTGTTGCACTTGATCATTGAGACCGCCTACATGCTTATGATCCCCCTTCAAGCCGAAAATGCGAGGGGGTTAATAGAGGTGCCCTAAAATTGATTTTTCAAATACTCCTCAAAAGTTCTCAATTAAAAGGCTAAATATTTGGAGTTTAAGAATTAGGTGGCAGGAATCATTGCACCCTAAAACCTACACCCTATCACAACGAACTAGGCACCAGACGCACATCAGGCCGCATCCCAATAGCGGCGGCGTAGCGCACCAGGCTTTGCATGCTGGGTAAGCGTGTGCCCGATTCCAGACGGGCAACAACCGACTGGGTTGTCTGCATCCGGGTGGCCACTTCTTCTTGAGTTAGCCCCGCCTCCAGCCGCGCCCGCAGCAATTCCGCCGCCAAGGCAAATTCCGGCGTCATGGCCTCATAGGCTCGCCGCACCTTCGGGTTTTTTAATGCTTCGGCGCGGAATGCCGCTAACGTTTTCATAAGACCTCCTTTGCCCGCCTAAGGGCTGTTTCAATAGCTTGGCGCGGCGTCTTGTCGCTCTTTTTAATAAAAACATGCACCACCACAATGCGCTGCCCTACAGCAACCACGTACACGGCACGGGCTATGCCGCTCTTCCCCTTCATGCGCATCTCCCAAAGTTTGGGGGATGTCCCGACAAGGGGCTTAACGTAAGGCTCTCGCACTTGATTAACCCCAAATTCCTCCAACATCTCTGCGATATGAAGAAATTTAGCCTGCAAATCATCCGGCAGAGCCTTGATCTCGCGCTCCACCGCAGCATTCAGAAAATGCACTGTCCAAGTCACGGGAACAATATAGCAAAAAAGCTATAATAAGGCAATGGTCTTTTTCGGATTGCCCATATATAATCCCCCCGCCAAAAGACTTGCTGCAGCCCCGGGGGATGCTACAACATCCTTATGCTTGATTCGGTTTTTCCCGCCGCCGCCGTTGGTTCTCTGCACGCTGCTGAAACAGCGCTGGGGCATTATGTTCTTGGCCAGCCGGGGGCAGTGCGGTTGTTGCTGGCAACCATTTTAGCGGGTGGCCATGCCTTACTAGTAGGTCCGCCGGGGGTTGCCAAGACTACACTGGTAGAGGCGGCAGCGGCCGTTCTTGATCTGGGACACAAACGCATTCAGGGAACCCCCGATCTGTTGCCCGGCGATATTTTGGGTGCTGAGATTTTAGACACCAATGCCAATGGCGTTCGTCATTTTAGGTTTTTGGAGGGGCCTGTTTTTACAAATTTATTATTGTTTGATGAAATTAATCGCGCCAGTCCACGCACGCAGGCAGCATTACTCCAGGCGATGCAAGAACATACTGTCGCCGTGGCGGGTGAAAGCCAACCATTGCCCAAACCGTTTCATGTACTAGCGGCGCAAAATCCCCTTGATTTTGAAGGAACGTATCCCTTGCCGGAAGTGCAGCTCGATCGGTTTATGACGGCCATCTCCCTTGGGTACACGGATGAGCATGAGGAAAAGGCCATTCTTATTAGCACCACCACGGCTCCAAGGTCGCGCCTGACTCCTCGCTTGGACGGGGAATCCCTCAAGGCTCTGCAGTCCGCCCTCTGTCGTGCCCCCATTGGCGATGCCTTGGTGGCTCTCATTGTCAGTATTTTGCGCCAGACTCGGCCCGACACCACCACCCTGCCCATCGTGCGCGAGCATGTCCGCCTTGGGGCCAGCCCCCGTGCCGGCCAAGCGTTCATGATGCTCTCACGGGCACTGGCTCTGCTGGACAACCGTCCGGCTCCCTCGCCGGATGACCTTAGAACCTTGGCTCCAGCAATTTTAGGTCATCGCCTCGTCTTAGCACCTACAGCCCTAGCTGCCGGCGTTACGGAGCAGCAGGTGGTGGAGGCAGTGGTGAAGGCGGCGTTGCCTTGAGGGCATGGGCATGAAAGTTTCTGCTTACTCTACCCGCGCCCGGATGACGGAACCCCGTTGGCTACGGATTGTCCTAACCCTGACCGCGCTGGGGTTTTTGCTGCTGCTGGTCGGGCTGCCGATTATTGTTGTGCTGTTAGAGGCTTTTCGCAAGGGCGGGGAGGCGTACCTGCATGCCTTGCAGGACGACGGGGTGCTGGCGGCGGTGCGCCTTACCTTGCTGGTGGCGGCGATTTCCGTGCCGTTGAACCTAGTGTTTGGGGTGGCGGCCAGTTGGGCAATTGCCAAGTTTGATTTTCGCGGCAAAAATTTATTAATTACTTTAATTGATCTGCCCTTTTCAGTATCGCCAGTTATTTCAGGGTTGATTTACGTCCTGTTGTTTGGGGCGCATTCAGCCATGGGGCAGTGGTTGATGACCCACGGGATCGAGATTATTTTTGCCGTGCCGGGGCTGGTACTGGCGACAATATTTGTGACGTTCCCCTTTGTCGCGCGGGAGCTTATTCCCCTGATGCAGGAGCAGGGGCGTGAACAGGAAGAGGCGGCCTCGATGCTGGGTGCCAACGGTTGGCAGATTTTTCGCCGTGTTACCCTGCCGAACATCAAGTGGGGTCTGCTCTACGGGGTGTTGCTCTGCAACGCTAGGGCTATGGGGGAGTTTGGTGCAGTGTCCGTTGTTTCTGGCCATATTCGCGGGGAGACAACAACGATTCCCCTGCACGTCGAGATTCTTTATAATGAGTATAACTTTGTTGCGGCGTTTGCGGTGGCATCCCTCTTGCTGGGGCTTGGTCTGGTAACGCTGGCGGCGAAAAAGATTGTGGGGCGGCATGGGCATTGAAGTAAAAAGCATTCATAAGCGCTTCGGTAACTTTGTTGCGCTGGACAACGTATCGTTGTCCGTCAATACTGGGGAGCTGGTGGCGTTGCTCGGCCCTTCGGGATCGGGCAAGACTACACTGCTGCGGGTTATTGCCGGGATGGAGTTTGCCGATCAGGGCGAGGTCTTCCTCAACGGTCATGCCGCCCACGATAAGGCTGCTGGAGAACGCAACGTCGGGTTTGTCTTTCAGCACTACGCCCTATTTCGACACATGAGCGTGTTTGATAACATTGCTTTTGGCCTTACCGTGCGCCCTAAAGCCCAGCGGCCTGCGCCAGCGGAAATTCGCGCCCGGGTGTTTAAACTCCTTGAAATGGTGCACCTTGAATCCCTGCATGACCGTTTCCCGCACCAGCTTTCCGGTGGCCAGCGGCAGCGGGTGGCCTTGGCACGCGCCTTGGCGGTGGAGCCGAAATTGCTATTGCTGGATGAGCCCTTCGGAGCTCTAGATGCCAAGGTGCGCCAGGAATTGCGCCGCTGGTTGCGCCGTTTGCACGATGAGATTCACCTGACCTCGGTCTTTGTCACCCACGACCAAGAAGAAGCAATGGAAGTCGCTGATCGCGTTGTCGTTATGAGCAATGGCCGTATTGAGCAGGTAGGCACTCCAGCGGATGTTTACCACAATCCGACAAACAGTTTTGTGTATGACTTTCTTGGTAATTATAATGTTTTTAAAGGCTGGCAGGATGCTGGGGGCAAGGTATATGTCGCCGATTATGATATCTGCGTTCCCTCTCCCGGGGAGATGAGCAAACCGGGGTTTTTTGAGCGTCTTTTTCATCCTGTAAGCGAACGTCAAGCGGCGGCGGTTCCCTTGCGCCTGAAGCCACTCACCATGCCTTCTGACGGCCGTCCAGTGCGCCTGTACGCTCGCCCTCATGATATGCAGGTGTTTAAAAACCCGCCGCCGGGGGATTACCTGTCCGCCCGGGTAATGCACCTCAACCCAGCCGGGCCTTTGGTAAAAATTGATTTGGAAGGAGATGGTGGCGCAGGCTTGTATCAAGCCGAAGTTGCTGGTCAGCAGTTGGAACACCAAGGTGTGTGTAAGGGGGATACCGTCTATCTTCAACCCAAAGTATTAAAAGCATTTGATGTTTGATATTCAAAAGGAGTTTGATTGCCAATGAACACGGCTGTTATTCCTATCCCGGCTTCTTTTGACAACAGTATTATCACCCCGGACAGGTATGCGGCATGGTATAAAGAATCCATAGAGCAGCCGGATATTTTTTGGGGTGCTCACGGCAAACGCCTAGATTGGATTACGCCTTATACCCGCGTCAAAAATGTTGATTTTAAAGATAATGCCCGCATTCGCTGGTTCGAGGATGGAGTGCTTAATGCCTGCGTTAATTGCGTTGATAGGCATCTTAAGGATAAGGCCGATCAACCCGCCTTGCTTTTTGAAGGGGATGAGCTTGCCGTATCGGCTGCTATTACCTACAGGCAATTGCATGAGGAGGTTTGCCGTCTTGCTAATGCGTTGAAAAAAATCGGTATTAATAAAGGTGACCGGGTCGCTATCTACCTGCCGATGATTCCCCAGGCAGTGTACGCGATGTTAGCCTGTGCCAGGATAGGCGCGATACATATGGTAGTTTTTGCCGGGTTTTCACCCCAGAGCCTGCGGGATCGCCTGCTGGATTGCAGCGCGAAAGTTATTATTACCGCCGATGCCGGGCGGAGGGGTGGTAAGAGCATTGCTCTTAAAGCGAATGTTGATGCTGCACTGGCCGAAGTAACAACAGATGTCATGAACGTGCTAGTGTATCGTCACACTGGCGATACTGTTGCCATGACCCACGGCCGAGATTTTTGGTACCATGATGCCGTTGCCATCGAGGCCACATTTTGTCCAGCGGAGCCCATGGGAGCAGAAGACCCTCTTTTTATTCTTTATACGTCAGGCTCTACGGGTAAGCCCAAGGGTGTGCTCCACACTACGGGTGGTTATCTTGTTTATGCTGCGATGACCCATGAATATGTGTTCGACTATCGCCCCGGTGAGGTTTATTGGTGTACCGCTGATGTAGGTTGGATTACCGGGCACAGCTACGGCGTGTATGGTCCGCTGGCTAATGGCGGGGTAACCTTAATTTTTGAGGGTGTTCCTAACTACCCTGATTGGGGGCGTTTCTGGCAGGTGGTAGAAAAACACCGCGTTAATATTTTTTATACCGCCCCTACCGCTATTCGAGCCTTGCTGCGTGAAGGGGATGCGTACGTTACCCGCTGTAACCGTTCCAGTCTTAGGGTACTGGGATCAGTAGGTGAGCCTATTAATGAAGAGGCCTGGAACTGGTACCACGACGTGGTGGGTGAGGGTCGCTGTCCCATTGCCGATACCTGGTGGCAAACGGAAACCGGCGGGATTATGATCACGTGCTTGCCAGGTGCCCATAACCTTAAGCCTGCGTACGCAGGATTACCTTTTTTCGGGATAAGACCTGCCCTTGTCGATGGTGCCGGAAATATACACATAGGTGAGGCTGAAGGGAATCTTGTTATTCTCGATAGCTGGCCCGGACAAATGCGTACCGTGTTCGGTAATCACCAAAGATTTATTGAAACCTATTTTGCCACCTTCCCCGGTAAGTATTTCAGTGGCGATGGGGCGCGGCGCGATGTCGATGGCTATTACCGGATTACCGGGCGGGTGGATGACGTTATTAATGTCTCAGGTCATCGCTTGGGAACCGCTGAAATTGAACAAGCCCTCAATGCTCATCCCGATGTCGCCGAAAGTGCTGTGGTGGGGTATCCCCACGATATTAAAGGGCAGGCACTCATGGCGTTTGTTTTGCTCAAGGAGCACGCTCAACCTACTGATATGCTGCACAAGGCTCTCATAGCTCGTGTTCGTCAGGATATAAGCCCCATCGCCGCCCCAGATATCATTCTTGTTGTCCCCGGCTTGCCCAAAACACGTTCGGGTAAAATCATGCGCCGCGTATTGCGCAAAATTGCCGAAAAAGACACCGAACACCTTGGGGATACGTCCACATTGGCCGAACCAGGAATCGTGCCCATATTAGTAGCACTAACGAGAGAGCAGGGTTGACGTGCCCCCTCAAGCCGTCTATTTCTAGAGTTATCTCTTATGTACAGTAAAACAACCCATCACATCACTGTCACAGTACAGCCTTATTTTCTTGATGAACATTCCAACATTTCTGAAAATCGTTATGTCTGGGCATACCGGGTAGCCATCCAAAACAACCGTCAAGGCACCGTAAAGCTCTGCCGCCGTCATTGGCAGATAACTGATGCCGCAGGCCGACATCAAGAAGTGCGCGGAGATGGCGTGGTGGGGGAACAGCCTGTCATTCCACCGGGCGGATGCTTTGAATATACCAGCGGGGTGCCGCTTTCCGCACCATCAGGGATTATGATGGGTGTCTATGATGTTCGGGGCGACGATGGCCGGGAATTTTCCGTTGATATTCCGGCGTTTTCCTTAGATAGTCCTCATCAAAATCCATCTTTACATTGATTTATTTTTAAAAGGAAAAATTTTATGCCCGCACCCGTTCTCGTTCAGCGCCCTTCTCGCGCTGAAGCTGAAGCCGCTGTTACCACCCTGCTGCGCTGGGCGGGCGATGATCCGAAACGGGAGGGATTAATTGATACGCCCGGTCGGGTTGTGCGCGCCTTTGAGGAGTATTTTCAAGGTTATAATGAAGACCCAGCCGAGGTTCTTCGTTCGGCCTCGTATGATCACGCCGGATACGAAGATTTTGTCCTGCTCCGGAATATTCCCTTTGAATCGCATTGTGAGCATCACATCGCACCCATTATTGGTTCAGTCAGTGTTGCTTATCTCCCTAATACCCGGGTTGTGGGAATCAGCAAGCTGGTACGGGTATGCGAGGTTTTTGCCAAGCGCCTCCAAATTCAAGAAAAAATGACCGCAGAAATTGCTGAGGCTATTAACGTGGGGCTGAAACCTCGCGGCGTGGCGGTGGTCATTGTAGCTGAGCACCAATGCATGACCACCCGCGGTGTCCATAAAAAAGGTCTGTCCATGACCTCCCGGGCATTTTTGGGCGAGTTTAAGGATAACGAAGTACTGCGTCGTGAATTTTTAACCGCTTTGCAGTAGTATCCCCCTGAAAAGGAAATTGCTGGTATGGGTATACTCAAAGTTGCGGTTGTTCGCGGCGGAATCTCTTCCGAACGAGAGGTATCGCTGAAGACGGGTCAAGGGATTCTGACTGCATTGAGCGAGATAGGCCACATCGCTGTTGATATTGATTTTAAAGGCGATATTCAAGCGTTGGTAGCCACACTGAAAGCCGAAAAACCCGATGCCGTCTTCAATGCGCTGCACGGCACGTGGGGTGAAGATGGCTGCATACAAGGGCTATTGGAATTATTAGGCATTCGCTACACCCATTCCGGTGTTACGGCGTCGGCCATTGCCATGGATAAAGAAGCCACCCGGCAATTTTGCAAAACTAAAGGTATTGATGTAGCTGCAGGTTTTGTGTGCAAAAAAGCCGATTTGATCAAACCCTTGCCCGAAGGACTTTCGTTTCCTGTAGTGGTCAAACCCGTGGCCGATGGATCAAGTGTTGGGGTCACTATCGCTCACAAACAAGAAGATTTTACCAAGGCTATTGAAGCGATAAAACAGGATGTACGATTATTGGTGGAGGAATACATTCCAGGCCGTGAGTTCACAGCACCAATCTTAGAGAGTATTAATATACCCTTGCCGCTCCCTGTTATTGAAATTATCCCTAAAGCAGAGAGTGCCTTTTACGACTACGCCAGCAAGTATCAGGACGATGTCCACGCCGATTTTGTTGTCCCCGCCGCGATTCCCCACGAATTGAAGGTACGCATTCAAAAAGCCGCCCTTATGATGCATATGGCCTTAGGTTGTCGCGGGGTATCCCGTTCGGACTTTCGGTATAATCCAGATACAGATCGTCTTGTTTTTTTAGAAATTAATACCCAGCCAGGAATGACCAACCTCTCCTTAGTGCCTGCCAGTGCCAAGGCGTATGGTTTAACATACACGGACGTAGTTGCCCAAATTCTGAAAGCTAGACACCTGAACCCGCATACGCTTCATCCTTGACCAAGATATACGGCAGGGTGTACCAATATTTCTCTGGGGCCGGGTGGCAGAGTGGTCATGCAGAGGCCTGCAAAGCCTTGTACGTCGGTTCGATTCCGGTCTCGGCCTCCAGTTTATAAAAATGGTTTTTTTGTATGCGTCATTTGCTCCGCGTTCGTGATATTCCTGATGCGGAGGTTTTTTGGCTTTTGGATCGGGCGGATGCTCTCGCAAAGGCTCATTTTATTGTCGATAAAACAACATCTCCCTTGGCGGGCAAAACTGTTATCAACCTGTTTTTTGAACCGTCGACGCGCACCTTGGCGGCGTTTGAGCTGGCGGCCAAGAAATTAGGTGCTGATGTTTTGAGCCTGCCTGTTGCCAGCAGTTCGCTGCAAAAAGGGGAAAGCATTCTTGATACCGCCCGTACCTTAGCGGCCATGCGCCCGGCGGTGCTGGTGATACGGCAACGTGAGGAAGGCGTGCTGGATAAGATTGCTGAGATGGTATCCTGCGGTGTTATTAATGCTGGCGAGGGGCGACTGGAACATCCCACCCAAGCGTTGGCCGATGCCCTGACCATCCGCCGCCGCAAGGGCACCATTGCCGGAGTGCGGGTTGCCATCGTCGGCGATATTGCGCACAGCCGTGTGGCTCGTAGCAATATCGCCCTGCTCACCCGCCTGGGGGCAACAGTACACCTCATCGCGCCGGAAGCCTTATTACCAAAAGATGTTCAGCCAACCGATACTATTAGGATGTTTACAGCACTAAAAGAGGGGCTGGCGAGGGCTGATGTGGTCATGACCCTGCGGATGCAACGAGAACGCATGGATGAACACGCGTTGGGGCAGGAGATGTCAAGCTACCACCTTGATGCAAAAAGCCTTGCCTTTGCCAAGCCCGATGCCATTGTCATGCACCCTGGCCCCATGAACCGTGGTGTTGAGATTGACAGTGAACTGGCCGATGATCCGGTGCGTAGTGCGGTATTGCAACAGGTCGAGTTTGGCGTAGCCGTCCGTATGGCATGTCTGGAAGCTGTGTCAAAAACAGTACACACTTCAGCATAGACACGGCCCCCACTTATTGCTAGGCCTGCGCTATGAATGTGGTTGTTGCTCCTTGGCTAACAGAATACCTTCCTATTCTATTATTTCTAATAATAGCAGGGGGTATTTCAGTTATCGCTGTTGCCTTATCTTTTATAACCGGGACACAACGCCCTGATGCTGAAAAGCTTTCCCCTTATGAATGCGGTTTTGACCCTTTTTCTTCCTCCCGCATGAAATTTGACGTGCGTTTTTATCTGGTTGCCATTCTTTTTATTATTTTTGACTTGGAAGTCGCCTTTTTGTTCCCGTGGGCTATTACTCTTGGAGAATTGGGGACAACGGGCTTCTGGTCGATGTTTATTTTTCTTAGCATTCTAACTGTTGGTTTTATTTATGAATGGCGCAAAGGCGCCCTAGATTGGGAATAGCATCATGGAAACGCTGAGCGTACCCGCCCCACTACCCCCCGGCCACGATCAGGACGCCCTGCTTGAGGCTGTTACTGGTACCGTTCGCAATCAGGGCTTTGTTGTCGCATCTTATGATAAACTCATCCGCTGGGCACGCTCTGGCTCGCTCTGGCCGATGACGTTTGGTCTGGCGTGTTGCGCCGTGGAGATGATGCACACTGCGGCAAGCCGCTATGATCTTGATCGCTTCGGTGTTGTCTTTCGTCCTTCGCCCCGCCAATCCGATGTGATGATTGTTGCCGGAACTCTCACCAACAAAATGGCTCCCGCTCTGCGGAAAGTATATGACCAGATGGCTGAGCCGCGCTATGTTATTTCCATGGGAAGCTGCGCCAATGGAGGCGGTTATTATCACTATTCTTATTCCGTCGTGCGTGGCTGCGACCGGATTATTCCTGTGGATGTGTATGTCCCCGGATGCCCCCCAACGGCAGAAGCTTTACTATATGGCGTCTTGCAATTACAGAAAAAAATCAATCGCACCTCTGTTTTTGATCGGGTGGGGATATGAGCGCCCCATACCCCAATATCAACCGTCTACACCGCCTCCAGGAACTACTGACCGCGGCGTTTGCTGGTAAACTTTTGGAAAATGCTATCGTCCACGGTGAGTTAGCCGTGCGTGTGACTTTGACCGATCTGCTTGAGGTATTGACTTGGCTACGGGATACCCCCGATGCGGCCTTTAGCCAGCTTATGGATTTATGTGGTGTTGATTACCCGGCCAGACCCGACCGATTTGAGGTTGTCTATAATCTGCTCTCTTTACGGCATAACCTTCGTATCCGGGTAAAAGCCTCCGTTGCGGAAAATGTTGCCGTGCCCTCGGCCACAGGCATCTACCCCGCTGCTGGCTGGTGTGAACGGGAAACGTGGGATCTTGTCGGTATTCCCTTTAATGGCAATCCCGACCTGCGACGAATACTAACTGATTATGACTTTGAGGGGCACCCTCTGCGTAAAGATTTTCCGCTCACTGGTCATCTTGAAGTTCGGTATGATGCCGAAAAACGTAAGGTTGTGTATGAGCCTGTCAAGCTGGTGCAGGATTTTCGGAGTTTTGATACCCTTAGCCCTTGGGAGGGGGCACAGTATATCCTCCCCGGCGATGAAAAGGCGGCCAGCTGAGCCGTGTCCTTGCTTTTAGCCATTGATGCAGGGAACACCAATATTTCCTTTGCTCTTTTCAAGGATAAAGAGCTGATTCTCAGTCTTCGCGCCGGCGATACTCACCGCAAAACTGCCGATGATCACGCGGTCTGGCTACTGGAATTGCTGCGCTACCATGGTATTGATGCCAAGCAAGTTACAGCCGCCATTATTGCCTCCGTCGTACCGGAAGCGGATTATGCATTGAATGATTTGTGTTTACGCTACTTCGGCATCAAACCCTTGTTTGTCACAGCGGCGGTCACTGGCCTTCCCATCGCCCTACCGCACCCCGAAGAAGTGGGGGCAGACAGGCTCGTCAACGCCGTTGCTGTCCGAGAAGAATATGGTCTGCCAGCTATTGTCATCGATCTGGGCACCGCCACCACTTTTGATGTTGTTGATGAAACAGGCACCTACCGGGGCGGTGTCATTGCTCCTGGCTTACATCTTTCGGTAGAAGCCCTGTACCAGCACGCTGCCAAGCTACCCCGTATTTCCGTCACTCAGCCTGAACACACCCTCGGCACCACTACAGTTTCCGCCATGCAGGCGGGCGTGTATTGGGGATATACCGGGCTAATCAAAGAGTTGCTAACCCGCCTGCGCACAGAAGTCTTCCCTGAACAGGCCAACGTTCACATAATTGCTACGGGCGGTCTTGGCTATCTTTTTGCCGCCAGTGTACCGGCCATCACGAGGGTTGATTCCGATCTGACCCTGAAGGGATTACGTTTTTTACATGCTCAATCGAGTTGAAAATATAATTTTATAGCGCGTTGCGTAATTAGCGGTAGACATTGATAAAGTCTTCAGCGCGCTATAAGTTATTTTTGTTCGGCCATTCGGCCGCGGCACTTTGTGCCGTGCGCTGGCTGCAAATATACTTTTAATTGTGCAACCAGCTATAATTATGCAAGCAGCTATAATCTCGGGAACCAGTTGCTTGTTACAACCAGCTCCGCTACGTTAATGGTATGACCGTCAAAAAACCCCAAAAAATTATCATTAAAAAATACGCCAATAGGCGTCTTTATAACACTGATACAAGCACCTATGTAACACTAGCGGAACTAATAAACATCGTAAAAGCTGGGGGCGATTTTGAAGTATCCGATGCCAAAACCGGGGAAGATATTACCCGCGCCGTCCTGACCCAAATTATTTTAGAAGAAGAATCAAAGGGCGAGACCCTCCTGCCTATTGAGTTTTTGCGCCAGATCGTTGCTTTTTATGGCGACAGTTTGCAGGCTGTGCTGCCCCGCTATCTTGAAACTACCATGCGGACGTTTACTGGTAATCAAGACAAGTTTCGGCAGTACCTGCAAGGGATGACGAACCTTTTTCCCTTCGGAAACTTCGAGGAATTCAGTCGACAGCAACTCAATATTTTTGAACAAACCATGAAAATGCTGACGGGCTTTGCCGGACCCAGTTCCGAACGCCCCGCCAACGCCCCAGTCACTGCTTATGATATTCAAAAACAGATAAAATCTCTACAAAAGAAACTAGATGAGATTCATAAAACAGATTCGGAAAAACCGTGAGATTTTGGTTTATTTATCGCTGCCAAGAATAATCCTCATCCCATGGCGCACTTATCACTATCTTTGTTATTTTCGCCCCCTGTGTTGGCGCTGCTCAAAGAATTAAATACTGAGGGTGCGCAAACTCGCCTAGTGGGCGGCTGTGTCCGGGATGCGTTACTGGGTATCGCGCCCACGGATATTGATTTTGCCACAACTATACCACCAGAAGCCACACTTTCGCGCCTAAAAACTTTGGAAATAAAAGGTATTCCCACGGGGTTGGCGCATGGTACCGTAACGGCGGCATTGCCCGGTGAGGCAGTGGAAATCACCACATTGCGTACTGATATGACCACCGATGGCCGCCATGCGAAGGTATTGTTTGGAACAGATTGGAGAGCCGATGCGGCACGGCGGGATTTTACGATTAATGCTCTATATGCCGATGCCCATGGCACTGTGTTTGATTTTTTTCATGGCCTTGAGGATTTATACTATCCCGGTGGGGCTTTAGTACGATTTGTTGGCGATGCCAAGACCCGGATTGAAGAAGACTACCTACGTATTCTCCGCTTTTTTCGCTTTAGTGCCCGGTTTCAACCTACAGGTCTTGCCCTTGATCCCGATGCTGTTGCCGCCTGTCAGTATGGCGTGCCCGGTCTTGGGCGTTTATCGGGCGAACGCATTCAACATGAAATGAAAAAATTTCTGGTGCTGCCTAATATCGGTCGATGTCTGGAAGTTATGGAAGCGATTGGCCTTCTCGCTGAGCTTGGCCTGCGGCAAAACAATTGTTCTCGATTAGAAAGCACTGAACCTATGTTGCGCTTGGCGTGCTTGAGCTGGGGCGGAGATATTGCTTGGCTTTCTGCACGCTGGAAACTTTCAAGAGCAGATAGCAAGCTACTGCAACGCTATCACCAAGCTATGACCACTTTAGGGTCTACCCCTACGGCGCGGCATAGTGCCGCTACTGTGTTCGCCGATCCCGATTTACAGTGGGCTAACCTAAAGGCGTTACATCATGCTCTCTATAATACAAAAAATTTACCCTACGTACCATATAAACCCTTGCCACTATCGGCCAGTGTACTACTAAAAAATGGTTTTCCTCCAGGGAAAGCTATGGGGCTGAGACTGAAAAAAGCGGCTGATCATTGGATTGATAGTCTATTCACCGCAACACCGGAGGCGTTACTTCACCTTGTCAAGGGAGATATGTAATGCCCAATGCTGCTCTCTCCCTTGCTGCGCGCCTTACAATCCTGCCACTACCACGGCTGGCCTTACCCCAAGCCAGCATTCATGCCCCAGAAGCCATACGCCAACGAGCGGGCACCGGGGCGGAACCGTGGCAACTGCGTCCCTACCATCCCGGTGATCCGGTACGGCGCATTGCTTGGCGAGCCAGTGCCAGAACCGATACGCCTTTGGTACTAGAACGCCGGGATGAGGCTGCACCACAACTGGATATTCTGATAGACGCTCATGCTCCAGATGCTGATTTCGCGAACAAAAACATTAATTTGTTGGCGTTTGGGGCGGCCTTGGCTTGGCGTCTTAATCATGCCGGGTTCAAGGTACGTTTTGCCGGTATCAATCAAGCACCAGGTCGCACCATCGCGCATTGTCTGGCTCAAGCCGATGCTGCCGTACCCCTGATGCACGGCGTGTGTGGGGCAAGTCCAATACGGCGATTAGTATTACTCACACCACTGTTGCAGCCATTACCTCGCCTGCTGGCTGTGGCTTCGCCTTGGATAATCTTGGCTGCTTTTATTGCCGAAGAAGAAAAGAATCTTCCTGGCCACGGAAGTGTCCAGTTTCATGGTGGCGGCGCAAAGATTACAATCCCCGATGTTTTCAGTGCTAAGAATGCCTATCGTCAAAGGCTTGCCTTGCATCAAACTGCGCTTAAGCAGGGTTTTCGCCAATTTATAGTAACGGAGACACTTAAGCCAGAGGCAGGCCTATTGGCATTGTGGCAGCAATGCCATGCAACGCTCTAGCCAACCTCCACATAAGTATTAGCAATAAATCCATTAAACGCCGTCACCGTGGCATTGGTGTAAGCCCCGGCAAGGGATAGTGCTATCCAGTCACCTTCCCGCACATCTTCCGGCAGACGGAATGGCACAGGCAACACATCCACCGAATCACACGTTGGTCCAAACACGAAAAAATCCATCATTTTTTCCGAGGGTGGTGCTCCTTCTAGGCGGATCAGTGTTGCGGGTAGCCGCAATTTGCCGTATACAATCTCATTAAAACTACCGTAAAATCCATCATTTAGGTAGATTGCTTCGGGCTTTCGCAATAAAACTTGTACAACCAGTGTGCACCCGCTGGCGACCAGTGCCCGCCCCGGTTCGCATAAAATACGACAGTCTTTAGGGAGCGATAGATTTTTCACACCATTGCGAATGCGATCAAAAAAATCACTCATAGGCGGAACAGGATGGTCAAGATATGGAGCCGGGAAACCACCGCCAACATCCAATATTTTTAAAGCTACCCCAGTCTCATCCAATACATCCCTCACAACAGTCAATGTCTGAGTAAATGTTTCTGGGGTCAAGCATTGAGAGCCGATGTGAAAAGCTATCCCTATTTGAGCATCAGCATCCTGTGCTTTCTTTATAATGCCTGCCGCATCATGGGTGCTTGCCCCAAATTTTTTTGAAAAATCAAAAACAGCAGTAGTAGATGGCGGGGCAATTCTCACCACCAGAATAACATCGTGCATATCCGATAAGACCCGCTTTATCTTGGCTACCTCATCGCTATGATCAACCACAAACACCCGAATACCGTATTGATGGTAAGCAGCCGCAATAGCAGAAGGGGTTTTGACCGGATGCATAAAATAACAATGGGCATCGGGAAAAAGTCCTTTGATAAGAGCTATTTCTCCCAATGATGCGGTATCAAAATGATGAATGCCGGCCTCATAAAGCTGTTTAATCACGAATGGATGGGGATTGCATTTCACGGCATACAAGGTTGTCCCTGGGAATCCCTCCAAAAATGTCTGCGCAGCATGGCGCAACGCCTTCTGATGTAGGCAATACACAGGCATATCAGGCCGCAAAGCATTCACCATAGCATGGATGCTTGGGTATTTCCCCTGTGGCGGTGGGTAGAGATCGATAGCCATCAGTCGGCATCCTGCACGGGGGCATAAACACCATCCGCCCAGCGATAAACAATAAATTGTGCCCCGGTATTATCACCTTTAGCGTCAAAGGCTGCACTGCCTAAAATGGTATCAAAACTTTCTTTTTTCAAGGTCGCCTGAACCGTGTCAGCACTAAGACTATCGGCAGCCTTCACTGCCGCAGCCCATGTTTCGATAACGGCGTAATTCACCAAAGTGTATCCTTCTGGTTCATAGCCAATGGCTCGGAAATCTTTTACGATATTGGCTGCAGCAGGGCTATTACGCGGATCGGGAGCAAACGTCATAAAAGTATTTGCGCCAGCATCTTTCGTAATACCCCAATACTCAGATGTCACCAGAGAATCCCCGGCCACCAGAACCAAATCAAGACCTTGATCGGCGGCCTGCCGTTTGATAAGGGCGGCTTCTACATAATAGCCACCGATAAACAGTACGCCGACTTTGTCCCGCTTCAGCCGGGTAATCAGCGGCGTGAAATCGCGTTCTCCGGCGGTAATGGCTTCATAAAAGACTTCGTTCAAGCCGACCTTATGCAGGGCAGCTTGCACTGCATCGGCTAAACCCTTACCGTAAGCTGATTTATCATGTATCAACGCTATTTTTTTGTCTTTGTAATGTTTTGCAATATACGCCGCTGCTACTGGCCCTTGCTTGTCATCCCGGCCACAATAGCGAAAAACATAGGGCAGACCGCGATCGGTAAACAGCGGATTGGTGGAAGCCGGAGTTATCATGATGATACCCTGCTCACTATAAATGCTTGCTGCAGGAATCGAAGCACTGGAACAAAAATGCCCAGCCACAAAAACAACACCCTTATTCGCCAATTGGTTAGCCACGGTGGTGGCCTGACGAGGATCGCAACCATCATCAAGGATGAGCAGTTCCACCTTTTGTCCCAACAAGCCACCCTGTTCATTAATCTTTTTTACTGCAAGTTCTGCGCCTTTGGCCATTTGTGCCCCAATGCTGGCCGAAGCTCCGGTCATCGGACCAACGGTGGCAATCTTAATGGTTCCGGCTAAGGCTGGCATCGCTAAAAATGTCAACAATACAGCAAGAAAACAGCGAATCATAAAAAACGTGTTCCTTTTTCAAGATATTTGCGGCACTGGGCAAGAACATCGGCAAACATCGCCGCCGTTAATCGCCCCGTGTTTGTGTTGTACCGAGAGCAATGATAGCTGTCGATAACCATTCTCTGCCCTATCCTATGCACGGCCGCATGAGCAAACGGATGCGCCGCAAGGCGGCACCCCAAAGCACGAAGCGCGCTGTCATGGGCGATGCGCCCCAGCGTTAAGATTATCTTTAAATCAGGCATGGCGGCAATTTCCCGCTCTAAAAAAGGCCGGCAGGTTTGTATTTCTTCTGGTGTGGGCTTGTTTGCTGGTGGGACACAACGCACGGCATTACTGATACGACAATCGGTTAAAGTAAACCCATCCCCGACATGACGGCCATAGGTACCAGTGGCAAAGCCATGCGTTGCTAAAGTAGGATACAGTAAATCCCCGGCGTAATCCCCGGTAAAGGGTCGCCCAGTCTTATTCGCACCATGCAGGCCGGGTGCCAGCCCTACCACCAACAGCCGGGCATTAAGACTGCCAAATGATGGCACAGGATTGTTGTGGTAGGCTGGATACTGTTGACGATTGTCCCGCCGAAACGCGGCTAGGCGTGGGCAGAGGGAACAATCCACGGCAGGGGCGTTCTCTACCCCCATTGCGCCATTACCGGTACGTGATCGGATGGGCGTTCGTTCCCCCTTGGGCTGGCATCAATACGGGCTTCGATAAGGCCACCAACAGCATGGGGCGAGGCGAGAATATAATCAATGCGAGCACCTTTATTTTGGGGAAAACTGCCCCCCCTATAATCCCACCATGAATACTCCCGCCGCGTAGGATGCAGCGTGCGAAATGTATCAACCAACCCAGCCGCGAATAGACGGCGCAGGGCTGCCCGCTCAGGCTCAGAAAACAAAATTCTATCCTTCCAACCTTCGGGATCGTGGGTGTCGATGGGTGAGGCGGCAACGTTGAAATCACCGCCGATAATATAGGGTTCTTCGCTGGCAATGATCCCGGCAACGAGAGCCGCAAGGCTTTTATAAAACGCCATTTTATAATCGTATTTGGGTGTGCCCATATCTTCGCCGTTGGGAACATAAATTGAGGCTATACGAACACGACCATCCACTAAGGCCTCAATATATCGTGCCTGCGCCGGATCGGGATCGCCATGACCAAGGCCGCGCTGAACATCCTCTAGCCGCAGGCGACTGACGATTGCCACTCCGTTGTAGGTTTTCTGGCCATGAACAGCAGCGGTATAGCCAATATCTCCAAACGCCTCATGCGGAAAAGCCTCACTCACCATCTTCAGTTCCTGAAGCAACAAAATATCGGGGCGGCTGGCGCGCAGCCATTCAATAACCTGGGGCAGCCGCGCCCCTAGAGAATTCACGTTCCAACTGGCAACAGACAATGGCATGGATTAATTTCCTTGATGAATATGCAGATGGTTCAGGCCGCCGAATCCCCGGCGGAAATCCGCCGCGCTTTGCACGGTGCGCCCGGGTCGCTGGAGGGTGAGGAGCTGCACTGCCTCCTGACCGCACTGAATGATAAGTTGTTCATTGTTCAGCACCGCGCCGGGGCTGGCCCCAGCATCTCCCTCTACCACCACGGCATCAAAGACCTTGAGGCGTTCGTCCCCGGCAAGAAACCACGCCCCGGGGCGCGGTGCAAAGGCAAGGATTTTCGCCACAACATCGGCGGCGGGAAGGCTCCAGTTCAGGCGCAATTCCTCCTTAGTAATCTTGGCCGCATAGGTTACGCCTACGCTGGGCTGAGGAATAGCAGGAAAAGCGTTGAGGTCGGCTAAAACCTGCACCAGTAATTCCCCGCCGGCATAGGCTAGGGCTTCTTCAACCTGGCCAGCAGTGCATCGCGTTAAAGGAAGAGTCGAAACTGCTCGTACTGCGCCGGTGTCCAGCCCCGCGTCCATCTGCATGATAGCCACGCCGGTTTGGTTATCACTGGCTAGAATCGCTCGCTGAATGGGTGCCGCGCCGCGCCAACGCGGCAATAAAGAAGCGTGCAGGTTCAAACACCCCAGCGGCGGCGTTTGCAAAATAGCGTTAGGTAAGATCAGCCCATACGCCGCCACCACAGCCACATCGGGCTTCAAATTAGCAAAGACTTGATGTTCTTCGCTCTTTTTTAAGCTGATGGGCGTGTGTAGAGGAATGCCTTGAGTCTCGGCCCATTGCTGTACTGTGGTAGAACGAGGTGTCTGCCCCCGCCCTGCGGGTCGGGGCGGTTGGGTATAGACCGCCACAATCTCATGTCCGGCGGCGCGCAAGGCCACACACGCTGGCAAGCCAAAAGACGTAGAACCCATGAAGACAACGCGCATGGTTGTTTTCTAGCAGGTCTTGGGCTAGAAAAAAACCATGTTTGAACTGGCGTGGAGTGAAATTGCCGTTGTCGGCTTGGTGGCGTTGCTTTTGTTCGGGCCGGAGGAAATGGCGCGGGGATTGTGGCACCTTGGCCGCTGGGTCGGGCGCGTCAATAAGGCTATTGCCGAATTCCGCAGTCAGGTGGACGCCCTAGGCTTCGCCGCTGAGGCGCGCGCCATGCGGGAGGAGGTGGAAAAAGCCGCAGGACACATCACAGCATCCAGGCCGTCCATGCCCATTACAGAAACAGCCGTGGCAATTATACCGCCGGCATCATCACCTCAAGTACCCCCGCCGCCGCCAGCACCCCCTCCTCATCCCAATAATTCCCGATAAGCTGTATTCCTAGCGGCAGGCCATTATCAGCCACGCCTCCGGGCAGAGACAGTGCTGGAAGGCCGGCAAGGCTAGCCGGTACGGTAAGCACGTCGTTGAGATACATAGCCACGGGATCAGTTTGTTTTTCCCCAAGCTTGAAGGCTTCTGTTGGTGCGGTTGGGGTAAGGAGTAAATCAACTTTCTCAAAGGCATCCTGAAAGTCTTTGGCAATCAAGGCGCGGACTTTTTGTGCCTTGAGGTAGTAGGCATCGTAATACCCGGCAGAGAGCACATAGGTGCCGATTAAAATGCGGCGTTGCACTTCAGCCCCGAACCCGGCGGCGCGGGTTTGGGCGTACATGGCATCTAGTGTCAAAGCCTCCACCCTCGCGCCAAAGCGCACGCCGTCGTAGCGGGCCAGGTTGCTGGATGCTTCCGCCGGGGCGATAATGTAGTATGTTGGTAGCGCGTAGCGGGTGTGGGGGAGAGAGACCTCGGCGATGATAGCCCCGGCGTCGCGCAGAGCCTGAGCCGCCCTGTCCCACATGGATAGGATGGCCGGAGCCATGCCTTCAACCCGGTATTCTTTGGGAATGCCGATGCGCTTGCCCTTGATGGAAGCACCGACCGCATCACGGTAGCGGGGAATGAGCCGATCCACCGAGGTGGAATCGAGGGGATCAAACCCGGCCATGGCTTCCAGCATCAGAGCCGTATCGGCAACGGTGCGAGCCATAGGACCAGCCTGATCGAGGGAGGAGGCGAAGGCAATAATGCCCCAGCGGGAACACCGCCCATACGTGGGCTTAAGCCCTACTAGCCCGCAGAACGCCGCTGGCTGGCGGATGGACCCCCCGGTGTCGGTGCCGGTAGCCGCAAGGCACAGGTGCGCGGCCAGGGCGGCGGCGGAACCGCCGCTGGAGCCGCCGGGAACCCGGCAGAGTTCGGTATCATTGTTGGCTTTCAGGGGGCTTTTGACGGAGCCAAAAGCACTGGTGATATTAGCCGATCCCATGGCGAACTCATCAAGGTTGAGCTTGCCCAAAAATACTGCCCCGTGGCGGCGCAGGTTGGCCGTGACCGTGGATTCATAGGGCGGAATAAAATTGCCAAGAATCTTCGAGGCGGCGGTGGTGCGGATGCCTTGGGTGCAAAATAAATCTTTAATGCCGATGGGCAGGCCGGGAAGCAGCATCTGTTCATCCGCTGTCTTTTTACTCGCATCAAAAGATTTTGCCGTCTCTAAGGCACTGTTGGCTGACACAGTAATATAGGCGTTAAGCTCCGGGTTGCGGCGTTCAATGGCCGTCAGGTGGGCCTGGGTCAGCTCGACGCTGGAAAATTTTTTGCGCCGGATGCCGTCGGCGGCGGCGGTGAGGGTTAGGGCGGTTAGATCGCTGGTCATGGATGCAGGGATAGCGGCGAACGCTGCGGCCGTCCAGAAGCGGTTTTGACGACGGTGAAAAACAAAGTATAAGAGAGACTATGTTGATTGCTCCGTCTATTCTTTCCGCTGATTTTGCCCGATTGGGTGAAGAGGTTGCCGCGCTTACTAAAGCCGGGGCCGATATGATCCACATTGATGTTATGGACGGCCATTATGTGCCGAATCTGACCATCGGGCCGGGGGTGGTCAAGGCTCTGAGACCCCATACGACGCTGCCCTTTGATGTGCACCTGATGATTGCCCCGGTGGATGCCTTGGTGCCAGCGTTTGCCGAGGCAGGAGCCGATATTATTACCTTTCACCCGGAGGCCACTCCCCATCCGCATCGGACGGCGCGGTTGATTCGCTCACTGGGCAAAAAGGTTGGGGTTTCCCTTAATCCTGGTAGCCCTATCGAACTCATTGATTATCTCTGGGATGAGCTTGATTTAATTTTAGTGATGACGGTGAACCCCGGCTTTGGCGGCCAGTCGTTCCTGCCGGCGATGCTGCCCAAGATCGCCGCCCTGCGGATGAAGATTGCCCAGCGTGGTCGGCCCATCTTGCTGGAAGTAGACGGCGGGATTAATCCCGACACCGCCGCCGATGCCGTTGCTGCTGGTGCTGATACTTTGGTGGCGGGCAATGCGGTGTTTGCGGGAGGGGCGGGGGAGTATGAGAAGAATATTAGGGTGTTGAGGGTGTCGATACCTTAAGCAAGGCCAGGCGATAAGCCGGATTCTGTCACGAGTTCCCCCGCGTGACCGCTATTCCTCTGGGCGGGGCGTTACCGCCGCGCTCAAGCTCACTACCCGGATCGGAAAGGCGCGCCAGCGACGCCGCCCGAAGGCTCCGACCCCTATTTGCGATTGCTCCTGCCGGGGTTTGCCCTGCCGTTGCTGTTACCAGCAACGCGGTGCGCTCTTACCGCACCATTTCACCCTTACCCAAAGGCCGAAGCCGTCAGGCGGTTTATTTTCTGTGGCACTTTCCGTCGCGTTACCGCGCCCGGTGGTTAGCCGGCGGCATTGCTGGCAAGAGTCCGGACTTTCCTCGGTGCGGTTTCCCGCGCCGCAGCGGCCTGCCCAACCTTGCCTAGGCAGCATAGGCGAGCAGCCCTAAAAAGCAAACCCCGTTTTTTACTGGAAAACGCCAGCATCTGCCCCTATCCAGTCTTGAGCTTATGATGCGCCGTCTTTTTCTCTATAGCCACGATACCTTTGGTCTTGGGCATCTCAAGCGTTCGCGCACTATTGCGGCGGCGGTGGTGGCGGCGCGGCCCGATGTGTCCGTATTGATTGCCACGGGATCGCCCCTGGCCGATCAATTTCCAGCCATGCCAGGGGTGGATATTGTGCGCCTGCCAGCGGTGTTGAAAAAACCCGAAGGCGGTTATGCCCCGGCCCAAGCGGGGCTTTCGCTGGAGGAGGCAATAGCCCTTCGTAGCAAGCTCTTGATTGAATTGGCTGCGGATTTTCGTCCGGACGTGCTGCTGGTAGATAAGGAACCCTTGGGGCTGTGCGGGGAGTTAACGGCAACCCTAGACGCCGAGGCGTTGCGGGGGACGCGGCTTGTCTTAGGCGTGCGGGACGTTTTGGATGAGGCGCAGCAATTGCGGGCTGAATGGGGCAGCAGCGGTGCTCTGGCGGCTCTGGCCCGCTACCATGCCCTATGGGTATATGGGCACCCGGCGATGCACGATCCGCTAAAGGGACTGGACATTTCTGCTGAGGTGGCGGCGCGGGTGGAATTTTTGGGGTACCTGCGCTCATCGTTGCCGGTGGTGCCGGAGCAGCCGGGTAGGATACTGGTCACGGCGGGCGGCGGCGGCGATGGCGAGGCGTTGCTGCTGGCCATGGTGCGGGCAGCGAAGAATTCTCCTCAGTGGCAATGGGATATTGTCACCGGGCCGTTTATTCCTGAAGCAGTATTTTCTACGCTGGAGGCGGCCAGTGCCGCCGCGCCCAACGTGACGCTGCGGCGGTTTGTGCCCGACATGGGGGCGAGGGTGGCGCAGGCGTCGCTGGTGGTAGCCATGGCCGGGTATAACACGTTTTGCGACGTGCTGTCTGGGCAAAAGCGGGTGCTGTTTGTGCCGCGCATCGCGCCTCGGCAGGAGCAGTGGCTGCGAGCCAAGGCAGCAGAGAATCTTGGTTTAGCCAAGGTGCTGCACCCTGATGCCCTGCACGATGGTGCGGCGGTGGCGGCAGCCCTTGAGGGGGCGAGTCAGTATCCCCTGCCTGAAGCTTCGCTTTATGAGGGGTTGTTGGGCGGGATTCCGGCGGTGCAGGGGGCGTTAGAGGGTTTTTTACAAACGGCGTAAGGCTTCATTTCTCCCCAACGCCGCCAGCACTTCCGGCACCGGCAACCCCATGGGCGTGCCTGTAAGCAAGGCTCGTAGGGGTTGGAGCACGCCGGGGAGCTTGACCCCTAACGCGGTAGCTTGGTGCTTGAGGGCGGCTTGCAGCGTGGCGGCGTCCCACGGGGTGACATCGTGCAGAGCGGCGAGAACTTTTTGGGTGCGCTCGCGCACCTCTGGGGTAAGCAGGGCTTTGGCCTCCGCCGACATTACCACCGGGCCGAACAAAAAACTGCTGATAGTGGCCAGATCGATAAGGGTATGGGAACGCTCAAGAAAATGCGGCAACAGTTCCCGAAACGCCGCCGGATGTTCCGGCGGCTTGCCGACAAAGGCGGTGAGTTCCTGTTCTACCGTATCGGCGCTCAAAGCGCGCAGGTGGTGGGCATTAATGTATAGAAATTTATCCCGGTCAAAGCGGGAAGCAGCGCGGTTAATGCGCCCTAGATCGTCAAACAGGCTAATAGCCTCGGTGAGGCTAAAAAATTCCTGATTACCATGAGACCATCCAAGAAGAAGCAGGTAGTTGCACACGGCTTCGGGCAGAAATCCTTGACGACGGTATTCTTCAACCCCGACGGCACCGTGGCGTTTGGAGAGTTTGCTGCCATCGGCGGCGTGGATGAGGGGGATGTGGGCAAAGGTGGGCAGGGGCCAGCCGCAGGCCTGAAATACATGGTATTGCCTAAAAGCATTGTTGAGGTGATCATCGCCGCGAATCACATGAGTGATGCTCATATCATGATCATCAACAACCACGGATAACATATAAGTGGGGGTGCCGTCGCTGCGCAGCAAGACAAAATCGTCAATGTTTTCATTGGAAACGGTGACATCGCCTTGCACGGCATCGTGAATTGTAACGCTGCCCGTCAGGGGGGCTTTAAGGCGAATGGTGTAGGGTCGGGTGTCGGCATCAACAGGGGGAGCCACATCGCGCCAGCGGCGATCGTACACTGTGTGCCGACCTTCGGCGGCGGCCTGTGCCCGCATGGCTTCCAGCTCTTCAGCGGTGGCGTAGCAACGGTAGGCTTTGCCCTCGGTCAGCAATTGCCGGGCTACGGCGGCGTGGCGTTCCAGCCGGTGGGATTGATATACTTCGGGTTCATCCCAAGTAAGACCAAGCCAGCGCATCCCGTCCAGAATGGCGGTTGTTGCTTCTGGTGTTGACCGATCTCGATCGGTGTCTTCAATACGGAGGAGGAAGGTGCCCCCATAGTGCCGAGCAAACAGCCAGTTGAATAAGGCCGTTCGAACGCCCCCAATGTGGAGCATTCCGGTGGGGGAAGGGGCAAAGCGGACGCGGATACTCACAAGGTTTCCCACGTGCCGAACCATCCGGCATCTAGGCCATACTGAAAAACGGCGGTGGCAACAGCACTTATCAAGGTACAGAGTAAAAATTTAATCCGCAAATGCGGGTTTTTCGGGGCGCTGGTGGCATGGCCTTCCGGGATTACGGTGGGAACCTTCACACCCCAGGGCAGCAGCATAAACCATAGCAGCCACCAGATACACACAAAGGTGACAACAATCCCGGCCATTACCGATCGTACTGTAGCAGGCTATGAAACGGGACACCGATACGCTCACGTCCTTTGAGGAAGGTTAGCTCGACAAGACCTGCTGCGAGAGGAACCTCTGCGCCGCATTGGCGCAGTAATTTAATGGCCGCCGATAGGGTGCCCCCCGTGGCAAGTAGATCATCGACCAAAACAATTTTCTGCCCCGGGGCAACGGCATCTTTTTGTACTTCTAAGGTATCCGTGCCGTATTCGAGATCATAGGTGTAGGAGACGGTACGACCGGGGAGCTTGTTCTTCTTGCGTATCATAATGAACCCTAAGCCCAAGTGGTAGGCCAGCGGTGCCGCCAGCAAAAAACCTCTCGATTCAATGGCTGCCAAGGCATCGGGTTTCGTTGGCGAGATAACCTCGGTCAGGGCATCAATAGTGTACTTCCATGCTGAGGAATGCGAGAGAATTGTTGATATATCGTAAAAAAGAATACCGGGTTTTGGGAAATCGGGGACTTCCGTGATGTGATCTTTCAAGTTCATGACGTTAGTGCTCAATTTGCTTGGCGGCGGAGGAAGGCCGGTATGTCCAAGTCTGCTTTGACAGCGGGTGTAGCACCTACGGGTTGTTTATTAGCATCCTCATCGGGCTTGGGTATAAAGCGGCTTTTGCCACCAGTCATTCGTTCAAAAAAAGATGGTTTTGCTTCAGTTTCTTCTGATGCAACGGACGTGACTTCCGGTTCGCGGATAGTAGGAGAAGGTGTTGCAGCAGCAGGTATGGGGCGAGTGGTGAGACCAACGGTAGGAGCCGTAGTCGCGCTGGGGTGCAAACGGCGGGTGGCTTGCATATAACCATAACCACCACGATCCTCGGCATGACTATCGTCGGGGAGTTGGCGCCGAACCTGTTCGCTGTCAATGCCAGTGGCGACAATGGATAGACGTACCTTGCCGTTCATGTTTTGATCAAAGGTGGTACCAAAAATGATATTGGCATTGGGATCGACTTCTTCACGAATACGGTTCACGGCCTCGTCAATCTCAAACATAGTGATGTCATAGCCACCGGTTATATTGATAAGGACTCCTCTTGCTCCCTTCATGGACACGTCATCCAGTAGTGGGTTGGAAATAGCAGCCTCAGCCGCACGCAAGGCGCGGTTATCGCCATCGGATTCACCAGTGCCCATCATGGCTTTGCCCATTTCCATCATCACAGTTCGGATGTCCGCAAAGTCAAGATTTACTAATCCAGGCATTACCATCAAATCAGTGATGCCACGAACGCCGGCGCACAGCACATCATCGGCCATTTTAAAAGCATCGGCAAACGTTGTTTTCTCATTGGCAACGCGGAAAAGATTTTGGTTCGGGATGACAATCAGTGTGTCAACAACTTGCTGTAGATCAATAATACCTTGTTCGGCCAAGCGCATCCGATGCGCCCCTTCAAAATGAAAGGGCTTAGTAACCACGCCAACGGTTAACACCCCTGCATCCCGAGCGGCTCGTGCCAATACCGGCGCGGCTCCGGTGCCTGTACCGCCGCCCATCCCGGCGGTGACAAACACCATGTTACTGCCTGTTAGGTGTTCCATCATGTCTTCAAGGGCTTCTTCTGCCGCAGCTCGGCCAATTTCTGGCCGTGATCCAGCGCCAAGTCCACGGGTGACATTGTGTCCAAGTTGTACCCGTAGGGGGCACAACGATTGCGCCAGTGCTTGAGCATCCGTGTTTGCCACAATAAAATCAACACCCTCAACCGAAGATCGGATCATGTTGTTCACCGCGTTGCCGCCAGCACCGCCAGCACCAATAACGGTAATTTTTGGTTTTAAATCGGCGAAGTCTTTGGGAACGCTGAGAGTTATGGCCATGATAAGGGCGTCTCCTGAGTCAAAATGTGTACAGCGAACATGGCATACAGGCGAACACTGTGCAAGTATTCAGGCGCATTTTTAACCTCTCTTTAAAATTTTTCCCGCAGCATGACCAGCGGGGGTGCGGTATGTCCATGTTTGCCGATCGTGAAAAGGCACTGGAGAATGAGTTCTTCAATCGCCAAGTTCAAGGTAATAGACAGCAAGTCGCCGCTATTCGGCGTTTTGCAAATCTTTTGGGGCGTGCTATGGGTTATAACGATGAGGCCGCTGAAAACTATTCAGATACCCTTGCGGGGTTGTATGCTGAGCGGTCTCGACCTGCCGATGTGTTGGATCGTGTGCTTTGTGATTTGGCCAATTTGGGCATCCCCGAGCCGAGAGCCGTGTTGCGAGAAAAACTTGCACAGGCACAGCAAGACGCGGCACAAGGGGGATAATGCGTCGCGTTACGGCTCTTTTTTTGGGATGTTTGACAGCGTGCCTTGGTGTGGCCGTGCTGGGAGTAGGGTGGCTATGGTACACTGCGCCGATAAATAATAGTAGCACAGCCATCAGTACGGTGGTGATTAAGCCCGGCAATACTCATCGAATCATTGCTAAAGCACTAGAAGATAGTATTGGTATTTCCGCTCGTATTTGGCTGGTTCTACTGGAAGGTGAGCGCCGACTCTATGGCGGTACAGCTAAGGCTGGGGAATATGCGTTGGCAGAGCGCTCCTCGCCTAGAGAGATTATAAAGCTGTTGTTGGGCGGGGCATCCGTGCAACATCGTATCACGTTGATTGATGGCTGGACGAGCCAGAAAATTATCGGTGCTATTAATACCAGTTCTGTTTTTGAGGGGGAACCACTTAAAAAATTGAAGGAGGGGAGCATTCTGCCCGATACATATTTTATCAGTCGCGGCATTGACAGGGAGGTCTTTATCGAGCGATTGCAACATGAGCACCTTCAAGTCATCAGTGCTGTGTGGCGGGGGCGTGCGGCGGATTCCCCATTACAAACTCCAGAAGAGGCCATTATTTTGGCGTCTATTATTGCGCGAGAAAGTAATATACCTGAAGAATATCCTGTGGTAGCCGGTGTTTTCCATAATCGGTTGCGCCTCGGAATGCCCTTGCAGTCTGATCCTACGGTTATTTATGCCGTTTCTAAAGGTCTTGGAGAACTACCAAGGCCGTTGAGCCGAGCCGACCTGCGTTATGAGAGTCCTTACAACACCTACGTAACCGGGGGGTTGCCGCCGGGGCCCATCTGTCATCCGCCTTTAGCGGCCTTGCGGGCTGCTGTGCATCCACAGCGAACAAAGTATCTTTATTTCGTGGCTAATGGCAGCGGCGGTCATACCTTTGCTGAAACATTGGAAGAACATAATCGAAATGTGGCTCGGTGGCGGGCATTGAGTAAGGATAGTGATTAAAGTTATTGAATCCTTCGGTAAAGTTTGAGACCTTGGGTTATGAGTATCTCTCTCGAAACATTATTGGCGCAAGCAATGGGCAAAACCGATCCAGTCACGGGAGCCATTGTTCCGTCCATTGTTCCGGCAACAACATATGTGCGAACGCTGGATGAAAATGGCTATCTTCCGGGGCGGTTGTACGCTCGGGACGAAAGCCCGATGTTCGAGACGGTGGAAGATGCCCTGACCAAGTTAGAGGGTGGGGAGGGAGCCTTCGTGTTTTCGTCCGGCATGGCGGCCTGTGCGACGTTATTGCTGGCCTACCCGACGGGGAGCACGTTTGCCGTGCCAAGAGTGGCGTTTGTGGGGCTGGTAACGCTATGGCGGGATTTGCTGCCAAGTCTTGGGTACAAAGTGGTAGTTTATCAGAATGAGAGCCGCGATGGTCTAGAGCGCATTATGGCGGAACATAAGCCGCAACTGCTTTGGATTGAAACGCCGGCCAACCCGACGATGGAGATTACTGATCTCAGCTTCGCGCGGCAGCTATGCGATAAGCACGGGAGTCATATGGCCGTGGATAACACTGTACCAACACCGCTTGTGACCAAACCTATTTCTTTCGGTGCTGATTGGGTAACACATTCAACGACCAAGGGGCTTAATGGTCATCATGATGTGGTCTCCGGGGCACTGATTGCCAAGGTGGCTAGTGGCGCGTTTTGGGATAAAATTAAGCTCACCCGTAAATATGTGGGCGGTGTGCCGGGAGCGTTTGATGTCTGGTTGCTGTTGCGGGGGATGCAGACGCTGTTCCTGCGGGTGCCGGCCGCCAATCGCAATACCCAGATGCTGGCGCAATACCTCGAAACCCACCCGAAGGTGGAGCGGGTGCTTTACCCCGGTCTGCCTTCCCATCCCGATTATGCCGTGGCTCAGCGGCAGATGACCGGTGGCTTTGGGGCTTTGCTGTCCTTCTGCGTCAAAGGCGGTCGCGCCGAGGCCCTCGATGTTGTCCGCAAGGTGAAGGTGTTTAAGGTAGCCACTTCCCTAGGCGGCATGACCAGCCTGATTGAGCACCGCGCCACTATTGAGGGTGAGAAATCCGCCGTGCCCCAGAACCTGCTCCGCGTCGCGGTGGGGTGTGAGAACGGGGAGGATTTGCGGGCAGATTTAGAGCAGGCGTTGGGCGGATAGGGGACTCAACACATACATAACCTTCTATCCGCTATCTCAAGATCCTTGGGGCAAAAATCGGCGGTTGATGTGAAAAAGTAGCGGGTTCATGGCGATAGCAATCAACGCACCAGCAAGGATAAGATTATATAACTCCATAGACAAAACCTCTAATGTTAGCCCCATTCCAGCCAGAATAAAAGAAAACTCCCCAATCTGTGCCAGCCCCAATGCCGTTAAAACTCCCGTTTCGCGTGGTTGTTGAAAAAGACGTAAAATGATCCATGCTGCTAGAGCTTTGCCCACCACAATAATCAGTACGGTGGCCAGCACCATGAACGGCTGGCGCAGCAATGTCATGGGATCAAGCAGCATTCCAACGGAAACAAAAAACAATACGGCAAAAGTATCCCGAAGTGTTTGTGTGGTGGCGGCGGAGTCCTGTCCGATTCGACTTTCATTGAGCACCAGTCCGGCAAAAAATGCCCCCAATGCAAAGGAAGCATCAAAGGCACTAAAGGCCAGATAGGCAAATCCGAGTGCTACGGCTAATGTACACAGGGTCAATAATTCATGCGAGCCGATGTTGGCGACTTTTTGCAAGATGGAGGGCAAAAATCGTCGCCCAAACAAAATCATCAGGGTAACAAAGCCGCCAATTTTCAGAAGTACACCTGCTAGCTCTGTCCCAATTTTTTTCAAATCAATGCCTTGTTCGGCGCTTAGCATTCCGGCCAATACTGGCAATAGCACGATCGCCAGCACCATGAGGATATCCTCAACAATCAACCAACCAATCGCCAGTTTGCCAGCTGGGCTGTCTTGTAGGTGGTACTCGCTCAAAGTGCGTAGTAATACTACAGTGCTGGCCACCGATAGGGCGAGGCCGAAAATGATGCTGTGCACTAACGGAAATCCAGCTATAACCCCAGTAACTGCCCCCAGAGCAATGGCACAGAACATCTGAAACAACGCTCCCGGTAGGGCAATGCGCTGCACCTTGCGAAGATCGTCCACGGAAAAATGAAGCCCAACTCCGAACATTAGTAGAATTATTCCTATTTCTGCCAACTGCTTAGCCAGTTTTGTATCGGCAACAAAACCCGGGGTATACGGTCCAATCAGTACCCCCGCAATCAGGTACCCTACTAGTGCCGGTAATCTCATTTTTTGTGCCAAATAACCAAAAATAGCAGCCGCGACAATGGCACCAACAATAGTGGAAATCAGGTGATGTTCGGGCACGATTTTCCTCCTATGAAAGAAGGAAAACTATATCATGATTGTGTAAAAAATCGATGATGTTATGCTTCCTTTATGCAGGACAATCATAAAGCCGTATCGTGCATCTTATTGCCTTGCCAAAATCCCCTCTGCCGCCGTAACATCCGCCGGGGTGTCAATAGACGCCAAGCGGTGGCCGCGCAGATCCACCGGCACCACCTGCACCGGTAGGCCATTTTCCAAGGCTCGAAGCTGTTCCAGTTGTTCGATAGTCTCAAGGGGGCTCTCATCAAGGGCGCAAAGTTGTTGCAACGCGGCGATGCGGTAGCCGTACAGCCCGATATGCTGCCAGATGGGTAGGTTCGGCGTCGGGGTGCGTTCATGGGGTAGAATTGCCTTGGAGAAATACAGGGCTTTACCATTTTTATCAAACACAACGGTGGTGCCGCTGCTGGGGCTTGTTTGTTTGTGGCGGAGAAAAGCCGCTTTAGCCTCCCCCGTGAGAGAGGCGGCGGGGGTGACAATTGCGGCATCAGGGTAATCACGTAAGCCGTGTAGTACCGCTTGCAGTACCCACGGCGGGGTGAGGACGGCGTCACCCTGGAGGTTAATCACAGCATGAGGTAGTTTGGGCATAGCCTGGATTGCCGCAAGGCATCGCTCTGTACCATTCTTGCATTCTTTAGGGGTCATTGCCACCTGCGCCCCGATACCATGGCAGAAGTCAGCAATGCGGTTATCATCGGTGGCAATGATAACCGGAACATCGGGCAGTGCCGTGCGGGCAATGCGCCAGACCCGCTCTACTAATGCTACCCCGGCAACGGGGATAAGGGGTTTGCCGGGAAACCGTGTTGACCCGTACCGGGACGGAATAACTACAACTGTATCCAAAATACACCACCTTGCTGCTGCTTTGTGCAGTGCAACAATTTTTTAATATTCAGTCATTATAGCGGCGTGTAAGGATGGGACGCAAGTGTCGTCCCGGCTTGCGGCAAACAAAGGGAGAATCCAATGAAACTGACAAAATATTTGCTGGCAGCATTGCCGTTGGCGTTGATGGCGGCGGGTGCGCACGCACAGACGGCCGATCCACTTCCTATTAATTCCGGTGATACCGCTTGGATGATGACATCGGTGGCTTTAGTGCTGATGATGACCATTCCGGGGTTGGCACTATTTTATGGCGGGATGGTGCGTAAGCAAAACGTCTTATCCACAAAAATGCAGGCTTTTGTAACCTGCGCCTTAGTTGCGGTTTTGTGGGTTGTGATTGGGTATAGCTTGGCCTTTACGGGCGGCAATCCTTGGGTCGGTGATTTAAGTCGTTTGTTTGTCACCGGGTTGGATTTTGCCAATGCCTTTGTGTTGCAGGGCGGTGATGCAACTCCAGTGCCGACAACGATTCCTGAGCCAGTGTTCATGATGTTTCAGATGACTTTTGCCATTATTACCCCGGTGCTTATTGCTGGCGCGTTTGCGGATCGAATGAAATTTTCAGCAACATTGTTGTTCATGGGGTTGTGGTCAATTCTTGTCTACCCTGTGGTGGCGCATTGGGTATGGCACCCGAATGGCTTTTTGTTTAAGGCTGGTGTGCTGGATTTTGCTGGCGGCACCGTGGTGCATATCAACGCCGGGATTGCCGGGTTGGTGGCGGCTGTTGTGGTGGGCAAGCGGCGCGGCTATGGTCAGCAGGAATTCCTGCCGCACAACCAGGTTCTTACTTTCATTGGTGCTTGCTTGCTGTGGGTGGGTTGGTTTGGCTTTAATGGTGGCTCTGCACTGGCGGCTAATGGTCGGGCGGGGTTGGCCATTGCTGTCACCATGATTGGTGCGGCGGCTGCTGCATTGGCGTGGATGTTCACCGAATGGGGCGTGCGTGGCAAGCCCTCTGTTATCGGTGCCTTGAACGGAGCCGTAACTGGGCTGGTGGTGATTACCCCTGCTGCCGGGTTTGTGGATATTCATGGTGCGTTGGCTATGGGTATTATTGGTGGGGTAATTTGTTTCTTTTCAGCAACAAAGTTGAAAGAAGCCTTAGGATATGATGATTCGTTGGATTGTTTTGGTATCCACGGGGTTGGCGGGATTGTCGGGGCATTGCTCACCGGGGTCTTTGCAATGTCCGCCATTGGCGGCGATGCGGTCAAAGGTGCATTGGAAGGCAACCTGCACCAGATATGGCTTCAGGCGCAGGGGGTTATCTACACCGCGGTATGGTGTGCGGTAGTAACCTACGTTATTCTTAAGGTGGTGGATGCCGTTGTTGGTCTGCGGGTTTCCGAACAGGTAGAGAACAAAGGGCTAGACTTTGAGTTGCACGGGGAATTCCTGCCGCATTAAAAAACATACTTGAGAAAAATACTGCACCAGCGATGCCTCCATCGCTGGTGCGTTTTTTTGTAGGAGGATGTGGTTGAGGTCTCTAAAATAAACTGATGAGTTTTCGGGTTGCCCGTAGTGATGATAGTATGCTCGGCCGTTGGTGGTGGACGGTGGATCGCAAATTGCTGGCGTTGCTACTGGTGTTGATGGGTATTGGGGTAATTTTATTATTTGCTGCCAGCCCGGCAGTGGCGGAAGGCCATCGTTTATCGCCATATTATTTTATTGTGCGCCAGATGTTGATGCTGCCGGTGGCGATGCTGGTGCTGGTAGGGGTATCGATGTTGCCACCCAAGCAGGTACGGCGACTGGCGGCGGTGGGGTTGGTGGTGACATTGGCGGCATTGGTGGTCACTCTATTCATTGCAGTTGAAGTGAAGGGGGCGCGGCGATGGATTTCTGTGGCTGGCTTTTCGTTGCAGGCATCGGAGTTTGCCAAGCCAATGTTGGCCGTAACCACGGCGTGGATGCTGGCGGAATGGGCGCGCAATCCCGTTTTCCCGGGACGATTGGCGGCGTTTACTTTGTACATTGTTACGGCAGGGCTGATTATTGCTCAGCCAGATTTTGGCATGACTGTTGTATTGTCGGCGGTTTGGTGGGGGCAGTTTTTTTTGGCTGGAATGCCCTTGGTATGGTTGGTAATTTTTGTTCCGGCGGTGGGGGTAATGGGGGTGGCTGCCTATCATTTATTATCCCATGTAAAAAGTCGGGTGGATCGTTTTTTAAGCCCTGATGCCGGGGATACTTACCAAATCGATCAATCGGTGCGAGCGATTAACGAGGGCGGCTGGCTTGGGGTTGGCCCTGGGGAAGGCCGGATCAAGAATGTGTTACCCGATGCCCATGCTGATTTTATTTTTGCCGTGGCGGCGGAAGAGTTTGGGGTGATTGCCTGCTCGTTATTGATTATTCTGGTGGTGGCGATTTTTTGGCGGGGGATGCGCCTTGCATTAGTGCAAAAGAATATGTTTATGCTTCTTGCTGTGGGGGGAATTTTAATTCAGTTTGGGGTACAGGCGTTTATTAATATTGCCTCTACTGTGCATCTTATTCCTACAAAGGGCATGACGTTACCGTTTATCAGTTATGGAGGCTCATCATTGCTGGCGGTGGCCTTTGGCATGGGGGTTGTATTGGCGTTAACGCGTCGAGGGGCAGGGGGAACGCCATGATTATTGTAGCGGCAGGGGGAACAGGCGGGCATTTATTCCCGGCTCAGGCACTGGCAAGTTATGCGGCGGCGAAAGGCCATGCGTTGGGGCTGATCACTGATGCTCGAGGCGCGCGATATATAAATGCTTGGCCAGCTCATGATCATTTAACTTTACCAGTACGTAATCCCGGTGGTGGGTTGATGGCTAAGCTAAAATTTTTTTTCTCTGGGATACAGAGTATCTGGCCCACGTGGAAGTTTCTCAAGCGGTGTAAGCCAAAAGCCGTGGTGTGTTTCGGCGGTTATCCTACCTTGCCGGCTGGAATCTTAGCAAGGTTGATGGGCATTCCGGTGGTGGTGCATGAACAAAATGCTTTGATGGGACGCAGCAATCGATTGTTAGCTCGGTTGTCTCAATGCGTGGCATTGTCGTTTGTTCAAACCCAGCGCATCCCTGATAAAGTTGTGGCGGTGTACACGGGCAATCCTGTACGATCGGTGTTCCAGCCCGTGCCGTATCCTGATGTATCGGGGACTATCAATATATTTGTGGTCGGTGGTAGTCAGGGGGCAAAAATTCTTGCCGATGCGGTGCCGGCGGCATTGGCGCAATTGCCCGATCCGTTGCGATCGCGGCTACAGGTGGTGCAGCAGGCTCGTTCTGAAGATGTTGAGATGGTGCGAAGTACCTACATTAAAGAGGGAATTAAATCCAAGGTAGCGGCTTTTTTTGAGGATATGCCGGTGCAAATAGCCAATGCCCATCTGGTTATTGCTCGCAGTGGAGCCTCTACCTTGGCAGAGTTGGCGGCGGTGGGACGTCCTGCTGTGCTGATCCCTTTTGCAGCGGCGGCGGATGATCACCAATCAGTTAATGCACGGGCGTTTACTGCTAATGGCGCAGGGTGGATTGTCCGTGAAATACAGGTGCGACGGGCAGAGTTATCGAAGTTGCTTCAGGAGATGTTGAGCCAGCCTACGTTGCTCGAAAATGCGGCTAAGGCTGCCAGCACCCAAAGACAAGAGAATGCGGCGGCTAATATTTGGGGATTAATAGAGCCATTGTATCATTAGATGCTGCCCATTGCGTACTATTCTGGGGTTTTGTATGCTTTGGTAACGGGTGGGGGCTTTATGACGCGGGTTTTATTTTTGCTTTTTATTGTTTTGAGTTTGCCTGCTCATGCTGGTGCGGTGCTGGAGGCCATTAAAGCGCGGGGGAATTTGCGCTGTGGCGTCAATGTGGTCATGCCGGGTTTTTCAGCTCAAGATAAATCTGGTCGTTGGCGCGGACTTGATGTGGAATTTTGCCGGGCGGTGTCGGCGGCGGTGTTTGGTGATGCAGACAAGGTAGCTTATGTCCCCCTTAACGCGAGTGAGCGTCTTTTGGCGATTCAGAATGATAAAATTGATATTCTCTCACGTAACACCACATGGACGCTGTCGCGGGATACCGAGATGGGGATGCGGTTTGTGGGAACATTTTTTTACGATGGCCAAGGTTTTATTGTCCGTGCTGATTCAGGTATTACAGAGATTAATCAGCTTAATGGCGCAAGTATCTGTGTTCAAGGCGGGACGACATCGGAAACCAACTTGTTCGATTATTTCCGTAGTCATTCGTTTTCCTATGCCCCTCTTGTTTTTGAAAATTTTGAAGATTCGGTGCAAGCGTTTTTAACGGGTAAGTGCCAAGCTTATTCTACCGACACGTCGGCATTGGCTTCTGTACGCGCTAGGACGACGGGGAAGGCGGATTTGGTTGTGCTGCTTGAGGAAATTATTTCCAAGGAACCATTAGCTCCGGCGGTGCCGCTGGGTGATGATGAATGGTTTGCTATTGTTCGCTGGGTGTTGTTTGGTTTGCTTGAGGCAGAAGAGCAGAATATTACCAGCAGTACGGTGGAAACCATTAAGAAAACCACCATTGATCCGTATAAACAACGCCTTCTTGGCGTGGTGCCGGGAATTGGCAAAGCCTTGGGTTTGCCGGATGATTGGTTTGCTCTCATGATTCGTAAGGTTGGTAATTACGGGGAGATATATGATCGCAGTGTCGGTCTAGATTCACCGTTGCAACTCGATCGCGGCTTTAACGGCGGGATTAACCTGCTGTGGACGAATGGCGGGCTTTTATATGCGCCGCCGCTTCGTTAATCTTCCTTGATCTGTTGAGATGAATCTTGCAACACTGTCGCCCATGAAAACACCGTATGTATTGCAAGGCCGCACTGGGTCGTGGGAACTTGTCATGGGTCTTGAGGTGCACGCTCAAGTTCTATCGCAATCAAAACTGTTTTCTGGCGCACCGGTCGCTTTTGGTAGTGCCCCGAACAGTAGCGTCTCTTTTGTGGATGCTGGTTTCCCTGGGATGCTGCCAGTGCTAAACAGTTTTTGTGTGGAGCAGGCGATTCGCAGTGGTCTTGGCTTGAACGCCCGTATCAATACGGTTTCCTACTTTGATCGCAAAAACTATTTCTACGCTGATTTGCCGACGGGGTATCAGATTTCCCAATATAAATATCCGGTCGTTAGTGATGGTTGGATGGATGTGGAAACCGACGATGGCTTTGAAAAACGCATTCGTATTGAGCGCATTCATTTGGAACAGGATGCGGGTAAAAGTATCCATGATCAGCACCCGACAAAAAGCTATGTCGATCTCAACCGCGCCGGGGTGGCGTTGATGGAAATTGTGTCCCACCCTGATTTTTCCAGTCCCACAGAAGTCTCTAGCTATGTAAAGCGATTGCGGGCGGTATTGCGAGCATTGGGCACTTGTGATGGCAATATGGAGGAGGGTAACCTGCGCTGTGATGTCAATGTTTCCGTGCGTCGTGCGGGGGAGCCGTTGGGTACACGGTGCGAGATTAAAAATGTTAATTCCATCCGTTTTATCAGCCAGGCAATTGATTATGAGGCGAAACGACAAATAGAAATCCTTGAGGACGGCGGCGTTATTCACCAAGAAACACGCCTTTTTGATAGTGCCAAGGGGATAACCCGCAGTATGCGAACCAAGGAAGATGCCCATGATTACCGCTATTTTCCTGATCCCGATTTGTTGCCGTTGGTTATTGATACCGGATTGATTGAGGCCATTCGTGCCAGCCTGCCGGAGTTACCCGAAGCCCGGCGGCACCGTTTTATAAATGTGCTTAAGATTGGCTCCCAAGAGGCTTTACTGTTGGCCGAAGAAAATGCTGTAGCGGCGTACCTGGAGGCGGTTTTGGCCGAGGGTATTGAGGCACCACTTGCCGCCCGCTGGGTGGTGGGAGAGTTGTTTGCCGCCCTGAACGACAGCGGTAAGGATATTACTCAAAGCCCATTGTCGCCGGCTCGTCTAGCTGGGTTGTTGCGCCTTGTGGCTGATGGCACTTTATCGGGGCGAATGGCGAAGGAGGTTTTTGCGGCGATGTTGGACAGCGATGCTGAGGCGGTGACCATCGTTGAACAGCGGGGTCTGCGCCAAGTGTCCGATACTGGCGCGCTGGAGGCTGCTATCGCTAATGTGCTTGCCGCTAACCCAGATAAAGTCGGCGAATATAAAAGCGGCAAGGATAAGCTGTTCGGCTTTTTTGTCGGCCAAGTTATGAAGGCTACGGGGGGGCAGGCCAACCCGGCTGTTGTGAATGAATTATTGAAGAAGGCGTTGTTGGGTGGGGTATAGCTGGTTGCATATAGCGCGCTGAAGAATTTATCAATGTCTACAGCTAGTTACGCAATGCGCTAAATACCCCTACCGCCGTCCTGTCAACCCCACCACAATCCCGGCAACAATCCCGGCGAAACCAATAGCGTAATAGTCTTGCCATGCTTCGTGTAACAGGAGCATGGCAAAGACGCTGGTGAACATCGGCATGACATAATACAGCATCGTAGTGCGTACCGGTCCAATAATGGACACCGTGTAGTTCCACAGCAGCCACGCCACCGCCGAGGAGGCTACCCCGGCGTATAAATACACCTTCCAAGCGGTGAGGCTGAACGGCGTCGGGGCAACAACAAGAGCTTCATACAGGTAAAACGGCACAAGGCTTACCATGCCGATGCCGACAATGACCGTCAAAAATGCCATCTGCCCGAGACCGTGGGGGCGATACCGTAAACAGGCGGAATACAGTCCCCAGCATAGTGCCCCGGTCAAGGCCAAGCCGTCCCCAGCCCCAATCCCTTCGGAAAATAACAACCACGGCGCGCCGTGGCCCAGCACCACCGAGGCCCCCAGCAACGCCAGCGCAACCCCCGCCAGCCGCCGCTTGGTCAAGGCGTCATGCCCTAGAATACCGGCCAGAAATAACGTCCAGACGGGAGCTGTTGCGGCCATCAAGGAGATATGGTGCGCCGTGGTGTGGTGCCCGGCCATGTAAATCAGGGTGTTGAACGCGCCTACCCCCACCACGCCAAAAAAAAGCATCAGCTTCCACGCCTTGAGAAACTCGGCCCTATGCCGCTTAATGCCCGGCCACCCCAGCGGCAGCAACACCACAAACGCCACCACCCACCGCCAGAAGGCAAAAGCCATGGGCGGCATCCATTCATGGACCCCCCGCGCCAAAATAAAATTCCCCGACCATAGCAGGCACGCCCCGAGGGCGGACACCACCGCCAAGGTCATCGGGTTTTTCAGGTTGGTCATCAGCGCCGCCTTTGCTTTTGCTACAGGAGGGGGATATTTAGCGCGGCTTTTCCTGAAATACCACTGTTGTTGAATCAATAAAACGCGGCGCGTCCTTGACGGGAAATAAACTGCGAATATACCGCCAGAACGCCGGATCGAAGAGCCGCCAGCGGTGGTGCACCCGCCGCGACCACTTGGCGGCGCGGCCAGCGGCGCGACGACAGGCGTATTGATGCAGAAATTGCGGCGTTTCGGGAAACTGCTCTAGAAAAAGTGCCAGTGTTTTATTCAACATATACAAAACACGGTGGTTTTTTTCTGAAAGACGTCCGGGTGCCACATCCGGCCAATGCGTGATCACCCCGGGCACATGGACGAAACCACCTTGTTTTGCTAACCTAAGACTCAAACTATACTCTTGATTGCCATCGGCAATATCTGGATGTGGATCGCACCCGCCGCAGGCAACCAAGGCACTACGCCGAACCAGCATCTGCGAAGGATTACAAATATATTTTTCAAACAACCGCGGTAGAGGATCAGCAAGGTAGATAAAATTTTTTCCAAGAGGCGGCAGGGGGACAAACTTTTCAATGATATTATTGGAAATTTTTTGATAATCACCATAAGCAACGCTAGCCTTAGGATAGGCTTGAAGCCCCGCCCACAGCCGCGCCGTTGCCGCCGGGTGCAGGACATCATCAGCATCAAGAAATTTAACGTAAGTGCCCGTTGCCGCCTGAATACCAGCGTTAGCCGCCGCCACCTGTCCCATGTTAGGTTGGTTCAGGATGTTCACGTTCGGCCACCCGGTCGTCATCTGTTGAATCACGGCTACCGAATCATCGGTGGAGCCATCGTTAACAAAGATGTATTCCCAAGAAAAACTTCCCTCCTGCGCTGCTAAAGAACGCAACACTGGCGGCAGGTACGGAGCCTTGTTATAGACCGTGACGACAATACTAACAGTTGCGCTCATACAGCCGTGGCGGTACATCAGCACCGCACCATAGACAAGGAAAAACCCATGACCATCCTCTTCGCCTTCCCCGGCCAAGGTAGCCAAAGCCTAGGCATGGGCAAAGCCTTCGCCGAAAGTTTTTTGGAAGCCCGTGAGGTCTTTGAGGAAGTGGATGAGGCTCTGGGTCAGAACCTCAGTGCCATCATCTGGGGCGATAACGCCGAGGCCTTAACCAACACCGCCAACGCCCAACCGGCGATCATGGCGGTAAGTATCGCTGCCGTGCGGGTGGCGGCCAAACAATTGAACCTACGTATGGCCAGCGGTGCGTTTATCGCTGGGCATTCCCTTGGGGAGTATAGTGCTCTGTGCGCGGCGGGGGCGTTGAGTCTTGCGGACACGGCGCGGTTGCTGCGTGTGCGCGGCAACGCAATGCAGGCCGCCGCGCCTAAGGGTTTTGGGGCTATGGCGGCGGTGCTGGGGATGCCGCTGGAAAAGCTTCAAGCGATTCTCGCAGCCTCCAAAGATATGAGCATCGCCAACGACAATAGCCCCGGTCAAGTGGTCATTAGCGGCGCGGCGGAAGCATTCTCCGCTCTGACTGAAACCCTTAAGGCCGCTGGTGCCAAGCGGGTGGTGTCTCTGAACGTCTCCGCGCCGTTTCATTCCCATTTTATGGAACCCGCCGCTCGGATTATGGCGGAAGCGTTGAACAAGACCCTAGTGCGCACACCCACCCCGGCGTTGATTGCCAACGTCCATGCCCACGCCGTCACCGATCCACAGGCCATCCGCGACGGTTTGGTAGCCCAAGTTTGCGGCACGGTACGCTGGCGAGAAAGTCTCCTCTACGCCGTCGCCCACGGGGTGATGCAGCAGGTGGAGCTTGGCAATGGCAAGGTATTAGCGGGTCTTGCCAAACAAACCATTCCCGATGTGCGGTGTTTTAGTATAGGTAGCCTAGAAGATTTGGATGCCTATAGTGCAATGGCGTTGTAATTTAGTTAAAGTGCGATTTGATGTTGGTATATTTCCTGCGACTGATGGGAATAACATAACCTTGTTTCATAAGAATTTTTCTGTATGGTGCTTTGCCTACTATTTTTTCCGCATGAATCTTATTTATCCAATAAGAGCGATGGGTTTGTAACCCGTCATATAGCCCTTTTAATTCTTCCATCGCATTTTGAAGATTATAAAGCTGTAAGGTCTCACCTTTAGTGGTGACAATCCTTAAATAATGAAGTTCCGACATAAGATAGATAATATCACGACCAAGGTCATGCGGGATTAACGAGAGAATGCATGGCTCATCGGAGGGGGGTGGCTCAGTCTCTTTTTGTTTCGCATCGGGAATGGTAGGATTTTGAAAATTAAGCTGTAATATTCGGGGGGCATTGATGGCGATCCAAGTTAATGTCACTGGACCTACTACCCCTATAGTCTCTTCAAGGCCAAGTGACAGTATTTGTTCTGGTGTTTGAACATTGCTCCAATCATCAAGTCCCATAATATAATCAATGCCAAGACCTATAGGCACAAAAATAAGTGATGCTGTAAATCCTGCTAATCCTGTTTTTAACCAAGGATTTAAATGCTCAAAAAATGGTATTTTTTGCAAAAAACCATGAGTATAAATAAGCAAAGGCATCAAAATACTGAATTGTATTATAAAGAAAATAAGACTTACCAGAACACTTGCTCCAGCAATGGATTCTGGCTCCAGCATAGTAAAAAGCAAAATTAAAAAAACACTGACCCCAAAAAAATAGCGTTGCGATGAGACAGAGTTAAAGTGCATGGATGTGTATTATATTCTTTGCATATGAATATGCAAGGTTTCGCTTAAGAGCTGCGTGGGATATACCGCTCGTAAAAAGCTGATGAGCACAGCCTTGATGCACGAGTGGCACATATAGAGCTTTGATAAGAATGATGACCGTTCATGTAATTTATTAGCCACTCATGCAGAATTAATCTTTCATTATGTTCTTAGCTCATAGTATAGGCATCAGTATGCACGTGTCAAAATGGTACGTGTCATCTGAATCAACCTAAATATGGAGATAAACATATGAAGTCGAAGTTTTATGGTTTTGTGTTGGGTGCTGCTATTTTTTTAAGTGCATCTCCGTCTAAGGCCGAAAATTCAGTAAGCAATGAGGGGAGGTTTTTTGGTAAACTTTACAGTGGTACCAGTACGCTAGGTGACCAGAATCTTTCACAAAAAGGTGTTGCAACGGCTGGTGCCACTGGTGATGCTTCATTTGACATGGGTTGGATGGCTGGAGCTGCGGTAGGGTATTACTTTACCAATAATATTGCGGCAGAGCTTGCATGGGATTATCGTAGTAATGGGTTAAATAAAGCAAATTTTTCAGATGGAAAAAATTTTAATGAAGGCGATTTTGCCTCAAATATCTTTTTCCTAAACGGCTATTACCATTTTAATCCAGTTTTAAATAGCAGGTTTCGTCCCTATTTAGGAGCAGGTCTTGGTTTTGTTGAAGAGATTGATATGGATTTAAAATCTAATGGAGTAGAAACATCCTATTCTAATGATGGAGAGCTTGCTTATCAATTTATTGCAGGAACGTCGTATGGTTTGACAAAGAACTGGGATTTAACCGCTGATGTACGCTATATGCGCGTTGATGGGATTACTTTGAAAAATGAGAAAGGTACGGGTGAGCTGCGGAATGTGGATTACGATCCTGTGTCCTTGACCGTGGGTGCTGTTTATAAATTTTAAACAATTATGCCTTTGTCAGATTAACTTAAGATAAAATAAAGTGCGATAGCCATCTAGAGAATATTTTTTCTAGATGGCTGCGCCGGTTATAATGGTGTCAACGTGTAAATGTCCTCGACTACAAAAACTCTTTTGATCGTTTGAAAGATTTTTATGAGAAAGAGCCAGCTCTTTTTTATTCTATAGCGCGTTGCGTAATTAGCGGTAGACATTGATAAAGTCTTCAGCGCGCTATAAGTTATTTTTGTTCGGCCATTCGGCCGCGGCACTTTGTGCCGTGCGCTGGTTGTAAATATACTTTTAATTGTGCAACCAGCTATAATCCATGCCATAAGATTGTGGGACTCGACACCATTTGCCAGTTCTGAATGGTCTGGCGCGACAGCCTTATTTGCGAGGGGATGGAACCTTGGGAATTGCCGCAGGATATGACCCAGCGACAGGAATGTTTGGTGTTTTCTCAGCCAAAGACTTTTCTGTACCAGAAAACCCTACAAAAGCTGAGGCTGAGGCAGCGTTGAAAATGCTTCTCGATCTCCTTACTGAGTTCAGTTTTGCAAAAGATTGTGATTGGGTGGCGGCGTTGTGCGCCATATTGACCGCCGTTATACGTTCAAGCCTCCCCTTTGCTCCGATGTTTCACGTCCGCGCCGCACAGATCGGGTCTGGAAAATCTTACTTGTGCAGTTTAATCATCGCCTTTGCTTCCCCCCAACGAGGGGCACCGACAACATTTCCTCATGATGATGAGGAATGCAGAAAATTCCTATTGGCAACTCTTCTCACGGCTCCAGCGGTGGTGGAGTTCGATAATCTAAGGGAGGCGGCTGGCGTGAGACGCGGCAATTCTTTAAGCTGCTGAATAGTGAACTGCGTCAGCAAAAAGAGGTTTTACAGGAAATTGACGGCAACACCTTCACGAAAAAACAGTAAACTTTTATTGCAAAATGCAATAATAATCAAGGTTATGCACAGAAAGCAAAGAATAGAAGTGGCCTATCGGCTGACATTTGATATCACACTGTCTGGCTTTAAGGTGGCGGCGGATTGTGTTTTTGCAAGCCTGAGGGTTATTGAGCAAAAGCTGAAAAAGGAACAGGAATAATCACATGACAAGCAGCCAACAACGCGCCGCCCTGCAACGCCAGATCTGGCAGATTGCCAATGATGTTCGTGGTGCAGTCGATGGCTGGGATTTCAAGCAGTATGTGCTTGGCACTCTGTTTTACCGGTTTATCAGCGAAAACTTTGCCATCCACTTTGAAGCCGATGATGATAGCATCCATTATGCCAAACTTTCTGATACCGTTATTACCCCAGCCATCAAAGACGATGCCATTAAAACCAAAGGCTATTTTATTTATCCCAGTCAACTGTTTGTCAATGTGGCCAAAAATGCGCATACCAATGAAAGTTTAAATACTGATTTGGCCAAAATTTTCACGGACATTGAAACCTCAGCCATGGGTTATCAGTCTGAGGGGGATATCAAAGGCCTGTTTGCGGATTTTGACACAACCAGCAATCGCCTTGGCAATACGGTGAAGGATAAAAATACCCGTTTGGCCGCCGTACTTAAAGGCGTGGCTGGCCTAAGATTAGATGATTTTCAAGATAGCAAGATTGATTGGTTCGGCGATGCCTATGAATTTCTTATCTCAAACTATGCTGCTAATGCTGGCAAATCTGGCGGTGAGTTTTTTACCCCGACACATGTCTCCCAGTTGATTGCGCAGCTTGCCATGCATAAGCAAACCAAGGTGAATAAAATTTACGACCCTGCCTGTGGTTCTGGTGCTTTGTTGCTGCAAGCCAAAAAGCATTTTGACGCGCATATTGTTGAGGACGGTTTTTTCGGTCAGGAAATCAACCATACCACCTACAACCTCGCCCGCATGAATATGTTTTTGCACAATATCAACTATGATAAATTCAATATCCAGCTGGGTAATACCCTGATGGATCCGCATTTTCGCGATGAAAAACCTTTTGATGCCATTGTCTCCAACCCTCCTTATTCGGTGAACTGGATAGGCTCCGATGATCCAACGCTGATTAACGATGAGCGCTTTGCGCCAGCGGGCGTGCTCGCGCCTAAGTCTAAAGCGGACTTTGCGTTTGTACTGCATGCACTGCATTATTTATCGGCTAGGGGGCGTGCCGCCATTGTTTGCTTCCCCGGCATTTTTTACCGTGGCGGTGCGGAACAAAAAATTCGGAAATATTTGGTTGATAATAATTATGTGGAAAGTGTCATCGCCCTTGCCCCTAATTTATTTTACGGCACCACCATCGCGGTGACGATTTTAGTGCTGTCCAAAAAGCAGCGGAATAACACCATCCAGTTTATTGATGCCAGTGGTCTGTTCAAAAAAGAAACCAACAACAATATTTTGACAGATCAGCACATTGAAGAAATCCTGCACGTTTTTGACAGCAAAGCGAATATCGAACATTTTGCCAAATCTGTCCCTGTGGAAGCCATCATCGCCAACGATTATAACCTGTCGGTGAGCAGCTATGTGGAGGCCAAAGACAACCGCGAGGTGGTGGATATTGCCCAGCTCAACGCGGAACTGAAAACCACCGTTAGCAAAATTGACCAGCTTCGGGCGGATATTGATGCCATTGTGGCGGAGATTGACCTGCCTGCCGGCAGGCAGGGGCATGAGTGATGTTTTATACGTACGTTTTGCTTTGCAATAATGGTTCTTATTATAAAGGTTTCACTAACGACCTTGAGAAGCGCTATCAACAACACATAAATGGTAATGGGGCGAAATATACCGCGCAACATAGACCTATAAAAATAGCCTATTATGAAACTTTTGAAACAGAGCAGGAAGCCGTGGCTCGCGAGAAATACTTTAAGTCTGGTTCTGGTCGTGAATGGCTGAAGCAGCAGATTGAAGGGGCAATAGCATGATCAACAAAAAAAATATACCGACCATCCGCTCCTCTGCTGCTGAATATCTTACCTTTATTGCGGCAAGCGGACAGGGTGGCGTTGAGGCGATATATGACGATGAAGATGTATGGCTGAGTCAAAAAATGATGGGGCTTCTCTATGATGTGAACGTGCGCACAGTGAATGAGCACCTGAAAAAAATCTTTGCCGATAATGAATTACAAGAAGACACAGTTATCCGGAAATTCCGGATAACTGCCACGGATGGCAAGAACTATCATACGCAACACTATAACCTGTCTGCCATTATTGCCGTTGGTTATAAAGTAAATTCCGAGCGGGCGGTACAGTTCCGCAAGTGGGCTACAGACATTATCAGGGAATACACGATCAAAGCCTATGTCATGGATGATGAACGTCTTAAAAATGATGGTTCCGTTCTAACAAAACACTATTTTGAAGAACAACTGGCGCGTATTCGCGAAATTCGATTGGGATACATTTAAGATTGAGGATTTATTTGAAGTGAACTCTTATAAAAAGAGATTCGATGCTAACAAGGTTGATGTTTTAAAATGTGGAAAATATCCTTACGTTGTAAGAATGGATTCAAATAATGGGCAGAAAGGGTTCATTAATGAAGATGTGCAGTTTCTAAATGAAGGAAATACAATTTCATTTGGTCAGGATACGGCAACAATATTTTATCAAGAAATGCCATATTTTACCGGTGATAAAATAAAAATACTGAAACCTAAAGAAAATCGATTTCACAAGAGAAATGCTCAATTCTTTATTTCAACAATGGCGAAAGCATTTAGTAATTTTTCATGGGGCAGTTCGAGTTTTAGCGTCAAAATTATAAATAATCAAAAAATATCCTTACCAATTAAAAACAACAAACCCGACTATGAAACAATGGAAACAATCATTTCTGCTATTCGTAAATTGGCGATAAAAGACGTGGTTTTGTATATTCAGAAAAAAGAAGGAATCAAATAAGCCCTAACATGACTTCTTATGAGTTCGATTGCACTTTACTAAACGATGGGCACGGTGACCCCGCGCGCGTTGCGCGCAAAATATTTTAAGCCGACAACGTCGGCGGGTCTGGCGTTTTCCGCCTGATTCACCTGTCGCTGCGCCAGTTGCGTGCCCTGCTGGTAATCCGCACCTTTGCTGAGGTAATTGACGTTCAGCGTCTGCGACAGCTCGCTTTCCTGCCGCCGGGTGATGGTGAGGAGTTCCCGGCT
>JBKCUA010000019.1:0-50991 GCA_046318675.1 Holosporales bacterium | reverse complement strand
AATACAAACGATCTAAATCCAGTAAGCATAGGGTTTGATGAAAATTCAGAAAAATTCTCTATCACGTATTATGATCCAACACAACAATACGGTATCTTGATTACAGATGATTTGATGATATCTAGCGATCAATATGTCATGCCTCTCTCCGATGCAAGAAAATTGTATCGCGATAAAACTATAACCCTGCCGCAGGGGAAAGAGAAAGAGGTAGAGGCCGGGCCAGAGACGGGAACGGGAACGGGAACGGAGGAGGTAAAACCACAATCAAGCTCCCCCTCCGAGGAAAAAAACGTGGGACAAGATGATAAACAATCTGAAGAACCTGAGATCAACACTGCTGAGAGCGAGCCACCGTCAACACCCCAGCCTCCAGCAACACTAGAAACCAATCTAGAGGCTTTACTAAAACAAGCTGAGTCTTCCGAAGAAGACCATTATCAAAGACTTGCGGCTGCCATAGAATTTATTCTATCAAACAGTGACGCCATGGAAGAACTTGCCGGTGGGGAAACTATCCTCGTTGTGGATCATGAAGGGAAAAATCCAGTAAGTGTTAATCTAAATCCCGATAATGGGCTAGAGTGCACAGTGCACTACCCTAAAGGGTTAACCAATTATTTCATAGAGTTGAACGAAGATGGAGAAGTATTTTATAATGACACATTAGAAAAACCGTGGTATAAAATTCAGGAGTTGGTTGGTATTGTAGCACCCAATAATGTGCTTGATTCCCAAGACATTATAAATGATTCAGATATATGGGATCGCCGCTTTAGTATTCCCGAACCAGAACTTCCAATACCACAAATTCTAATACCCACACCACCACGCCAACAAACAGACAACGACCAGACACAGAAGCAACAGACGCAAAGCTCCCAACCCGTTGCCCAGACCAGAACAAATATTTTCGAAACATTGAAGACAAAAGTATCTAGTCTTGATGATAATACAAAGAAACTAGGTGCACTAGGTGTTGTGGCTGTTGCTGCGGCTGCGGCTATGGTTGGAATAATGAAAAACCAAGCGTCTAATTCTCCACAGGTTAAACCTCCCCCGTCGCCAACAACACCAAATTCGCCAGGAAAAAATCCCGAGGTAAACCTAGGGAGTGCGGAGATTAAAGAGAATACAGAAGTTGTTCCCAAGACCGAAAGTACACCCCCAAAACCTCAGGACTCCTCTATTAACCCCGATCCGAGAAGTTCTAAATTAAATAAACCAGTGCCTTCTGAGGGTGGGGGTCAGGTTAATAGAGGTGCCTCTCAACCTATCGCAGGAGATGCCAATAAAATAACATTCTCAGATATCTTCAAATCAAAAGATCAAAAAGCCTACCTTGAAAACATTGTAAGCAAAAGAGGCTCCGACGGATACAATTATCTGCGGGACAACGCGGAGGAGATAGCGGAGGGCGGAAATGTTGGCGGCGCGGCTCTTAAAGATAGTGGCTTAAGCGTGTTTAATGGTGGGGAAAAAGGGGGAAATTTACAAGAAGTAGCCGATGCTTTGACAAAAGGTGAGACACTTAACCAGCAACAGCAAGGGATGATCGATAAAACACTCAAAGCCTTGCAACAGGCAAATGGCGGCGGCGAGCCCCCGACGCTGAACACTTCAGCGGAAAAAATTGAAGCAATTCAAAACCTACAAAAAGCCATCGGGGAGAAAACTGACGGACATTATCAACAAATCATAGGACAATCTAAAGTTCTTGGAATAAGCGTCGTTGTGGAGCCGGATGGAACATTACCGAAGGGTATCGCCGGCACACCTCCCCCGGGGGCGAAGTTTTTAACCACGGCGGAGATGCAGGCGAACGCGGCCGCCGTTTCTCACGCCCCCTCCGGTGGCGGCGGCTTTGCCGATGCCTGGAACCATGTGGGGCAAGCGATGGGGGCTTTTGCTGCCGTGGGCGGGGCATTGACCTTAATGAATTGGAAGCATAACCACGTTCTCCAAAACGCAAACGCAATGTTGCGGACAGGCGCTGGAATTGCCGGTGCTGTGGGAGCTTCCACGCCGCTGGGTATACTGGCCGGCGCAGCGGATGTTGCCTATAACATGACCAACGCAGCGTTGGTCAGCACCACAAAAGGACGCGGGGCCGCCCGTCAAGCGTATCAGGACGCCAAAGAACAGAACAACGCCCTGAAAATTGGACTTGGGGCATTGCGGGTTGTGGGGTCAGAAGTGGCCTACCACAAGGCCAATGCCTTGAACTTGGACAAAAACAGGCAACGCATGACTGCCGCTATAGAAACCACCAAAGCGGTTGCCGCCACGCAATGGAACAATGTCACTCAAACGGTCAGCAACGCCGCCACGAAGACGCAGGAGCTGCAACGCACCACGGGGGCCAAGGTAGCCCAGTATTGTGAAACCAGCAAACAAACGCTGGAGGCTACCTGTGCCAAGGTTCGCGACAACGTCATGGCTCTGTTGACTTTTGGCCGGGGAGCAAGGCAGGCTTTAGCGTGATGCGAGTAGTTGTTACCCCCTTCCTCACCTTCCCCTGCAGGCGGGGGAAGGGGTCAACAGGCAGCGGCGTTTTAACCCGCGAATACTGGAAAAAAAGCCAATTTTTAGGACTTATGTGCATAGGGTAGCCCGTTACGCAGGGGGGCTACACCGCACTCTTCAATTAAAGGGCACCTCTATTAACCCCAAGTGAGTCCACAAAAGTATTTGATTCTGCTGAATCTGAAATTCCACAATCGGGGTTAATAGAGGTGCCCTAAAATAGCTTCAGCACCCCCGCCACTGCCTCATACGCGCCCTCCAGCTCCGCCTCGGTAATGCAATACGGCGGCATGAAGTAGAGGGTGTTGTTGAGGGGGCGCAGCAGCAGGCCTTTGTCCCAAAAACGAAGGCGGAGGGATTGACCCGCCGCGCTGCCGTAGGCTTCACCCGCGCTGAAATCCACCGCTGCTATGGTGCCGAGAATACGGGGGTTGTGCAGCCGGGGGCAGGACGCTAGCAATTCAGGCAGCAGGCGTTGGTGCGCCGCCTCGATGCGGGCTAAGGCCGGCTTCGCCTCGTGTAATAAAGCCAAGGAGGCCACCGCCACGGCGCAGGCGATGGGGTTTGCGGTATAGGAATGTCCGTGGGCAAAGGCGGTGCTAAAATCATGCCCTAAGAACGCCTCAAAAACCTCACGGGTGGCCAGCGTGACGGCAAGGGGCATCATCCCCCCGGTAATGCCCTTGGACAGGCACAGCAAATCCGGGGTAAACTCCACTTGCTCAGTGGCAAACAGCGTCCCGGTGCGGCCAAACCCGGTCATCACCTCATCAAAAATAACCAGTCCCCCGGCGGCGCGCAGCATAGCACACCATTGGCGCACCTCGGATGCCGGGTATATCCGCATCCCCCCCGCGCCTTGGATCAGCGGCTCAAGGATAAACCCCGCGAGGGTGTCGCCATGCTGGTCGCAGTAGGTTGCAATAGCCTGTGTCGTTGGCTCCACAATATCTACCGGCGGCAGGTGTCGGGCAAAGGCGGTGAAAAAGCCGCTGCCCTGCCCCGCCGCCATCGCCCCGAAGGTATCACCGTGGTAGCCGTGGCGCAGGGCTGCCAGACGATGCCGATGGGATTGACCAGTGTTGCGCATATACTGCAAGGTCATTTTCAGGGCTGCCTCCACTGCGGTGGAGCCGTTATCCGTGAAAAAAACTCTATTGAACCCCGGTGCCGCGGCCAGCAAGCCCTCGGCCAACGCCAGCGCCGGGGCGTGGACGTGCCCGGCAAAAAGAACATGATCAAGCCGCGCCGCCTGTTCCGCCATCGCCTGTACCAACGCCGGGTGCCCATGGCCGTGGAGGTTCGTCCACCACGAGCTGATCAAATCCAGCACCGGGCGATCATGGGCATCATACAGATACGCGCCTTTGGCCCGCGTCACAGGCAACGGCGGCGGGGCAGAAGCGTGCTGAGTAAACGGATGCCAGAGGGGGGAGGTATGAAGAAGCATGGGAGGGGATTATGGAGGGTGTGAGGGGGTGGAGACAAGGGTGATGGGGGGGGGTGATGGGGGGGGTGATGAGGGAAAAAGATTTCCTACACCCCCCGCACCTTCGGCTCGCCCTTATTCCTCGGCTGGATGAGCAGATCGGTGATGGCCCAGACTAGGGCGTCCATCCGGTCGGGGGAGGCTTGGCCGGGGGCGGCGGTGTAGTCTGTCATTTCCTCCTCCAGGGTACTCAAGATGCCAACGTGGTGCACCCGGCCTTGCTCATACAGGGCGGCGATGGGTTCCGCCCGGGGGATTTTCCCGGTGGAGGCATGGACAGTGCGCAGGGCGATGGGTTCGCCAGCGGCGACGGTGCGCAGGACTTCGCCCACCAGCTGGCCGCCGTTGTTGACCTCGGCGACGATGCGAAAGGCTTTGTACTTGCGGTAAAGCTGGAGGACGCGCCGCGCCCAGGTATCGGGGCTGGCGGCGGTGCTGGCGTCTTCCAACACATAGGCATGGCCGTTGCTGACGCACAGGCCGACGGCGATGATGCCCGTGGTGCCGGGGCCGACGGCGGGATCAACGCCGATGACAACGCGCAGATCGTCGGGGGCGGTGCTGACCCGATGAGTGGCGATGGTATCCAGTTGCCACAGGCAATGGACGTTATCGCTGAGCAGGATACCCTCCAACTCCTGCTTGCCGATGCGGGTGCCAGCGTAGGTTTGCTCTAACTGTTCTAAAAACACCGGCGGCAGGTTGGCGGCGTTGTCCCGGGTTGTGCCCTGCTGGACAAACACCCGTGGCATGGCCAGCAAGTTGCGTAGCGTCCGGGACTTGCGCGGCGTGGTGGTGGCGAGGATACAGGGACGCTGACCCAGGCGGACGCTGAGCAGGAGGTTGTCCAGACTGGCCGGGTAGTACCACTTGGCTACCTCGTCGCACCAGGCGGCATGGAACTGCGGCCCGCGCAGCTGATCGGGTTCCTCGGCACTGAAGTATTCGGCAATGGTGTTGTTCGGCCAGACAAGGCGGCGCAGCGAGGGCTGAAACATAGGGCGCAGCCAAGGCTTAGCCGTGGCCATCAGACCCGATTCGCCCTCAATCATTACCCCCCGCGCGTCGGCATTGGTTTCCCCGACGAGGGCGAGGCGGCTGCCGGGATGGGCTTCGGCATAGGCGTGGATAAACTCCGCCCCTGTCCGGGTCTTGCCCCAACCTCGCCCGGCCATAATGACCCAAGCGTACCAATCGTTGCCTTCGGGGGGAAGCTGGCTCTGCCGTGCCCAGAACGGCCAGCAATGTTGGAGGTATAATACCGCGTCGTCGCTGAGGCTGCCCAGAAACGCTTCCATTTCAGCGTCGCTGCACCCGCGCAGGGTGGCATACGAGGTCAGGGGAGGGGGTGAGGGTGTGTGCATGGGATGTCCTTGAAAGAGGAGGGGGGTGGAGAATTTAGTTGATATTTTAATTAATATTTTGTAGAGTGGGAGGTGGCACTGACTAAGGAGCACCACAGGAATGACAACGAATGAGGGGGCTTATCCCAGTGCTGCAAACAATGTTCTTCTAGGCGGCGGCGGCACAACACCAACCTTTACGAGGGCTGCGAACGATACGGTTAAAGCAGAATGCGAACAATGCACGCCGCTAACGGGTGATTTGACAGAGCAGTCTGATTTTCCCGAAGGAATGTACATTGAATTTAATATTCATGAACAAGATAAACACAACCCAGCAGGAACAAACGACGGGGCTTATTTTGTTAACGACAGAAAACTTACCCCCGCTGAACAAGATAAAATTCTGCAATGGACGGGCTTAACCGCCGCAGAATTTGATGTGTTGTACCGCCCTTATTTACTGCCGCCGGGATCAACGGTGCGGTTGTACTTTCTAGAAGACGAACAAAACGGCGACGGCACAGGGCGGGTGTATTTTCGAGAATCAAAAGGCTCGCTGGAGTATCGTGTTGAGTCATTAGGTTATTTTTTGGAGCGTGATGTCACCAACAAACAGCGCGATAAAGCTTGGGAGATTGTTGATGATCTGTTTGGAGAACGTACCACCACCAGAACACTCGCCAACGCCATTACGAAAAAATACGGCGAGGCAGAGGATCCGTTTGAGGTGTTTTTGGCGGATGTTCAAAAACACTCCGGTCTTCCTAATGACCATCCCCTGAAAACGTATAAAAGTAGCGTCAAGACCTACCTCATCCCCAGCCGAAAGACTGAAAACCTTCCGGAAATTCTAGAACATATTCATCCGGCACTCAAAGAAGTGGTGGGGGATAAAACCGACGCTGCCCAGCATCAGGTGCTTGTTCTTGCCCTGCCTTCGGGAACATACCCCCGTGTGCATGAAGCAGAAATGCGGGTAGTGTATAAAGCCCTGGGTGTTCCGGAAGATAGCATCACGATTGTTGATACCGACCTTAGCCCTGACGACAGACGTGTAGAGGCGTTCAGGCAACTGGAAGAGCGGCTTCTTGCCGCCATTGAAAAAGCAACCATTATTGATATTTCCGGCGGCGATCAAAAACGGCTGGAGCGGTTTTTGAAGTATATGCCCGCCGTGGCAGAGGCTTTAAGAGAAAAGGTAACAGACCCAGCTTGTAGCCTTATCACAACCTCCGCCAGCTGCGCCGTCGCCGGGAGTATCATGATTGCTGATGTCGGTGATATAAAAAATCCATTGATTGTATCAAGGTTTAACGAAAGCGATTGCGGCACATGGGTGGCAACGGCACTTGGCATTATACCAAGCCAGAATAATGATGAAGAACGCGGCATTGTTACGGAAACCCATCTTATGGGGGAGAAAAAAGTCACTACGGATGAAGTTCTATCCACGGGCCGCGATCGGGTGAGCCGTATTCTGGCCACCTTGCTAACCCTGCCGCACCTGTTTCCTTCTTTTCTGACGGCGAATTTATGCGAAGTATCTTTGAAGTTGCAACCGGAACAGCAAGCTCAAGCGCAAAAGGCAATCAAAAGAGCCTTTGATGACAGTGACCTTCCGGCATTCGATAAAATATCGGATGTCAACTTTCTAGCTCCCCGGATTGAGGAAAAAAGATACGGCGGGGAATACGGCGGTTTTAAAGAATTTTATGAGAGAGTGGTGCGTGACCTACCAAAGAATCATCCTTTCATAACCAAGCAAGATGAGATTTTTGACGTGTGCCGTGCGCCGTTGCCTTTGGGCATTGCCGCTACCGAAGGCACCTTTGCCAATGTGCATCATGGCAAATTGCGGGTGATCAGCGATCATGATCTGGGCGGGGTGTTTATCATCGATCCCCTCCAGTTCAAGGATTGGAAAGTTACGTTCAGTGATAGGGGCAGGGTAGCCGAACTCACATCTGTCACGGCGGTGCGGACATCCGATGAGAAGGACGCCGAACTGATTTGGGATAAACAGACTATTGCAGAGCAAGGCAAACCAGGGTGCCGCCTTACCACCAGCCGTAATAAGTGGGAAGGAACCGACGGGTATCGCGGGGCGGGGCTGCTGTACAACGGGGAAGAAATTAACCTGCAAACCCTCGAAATTACCCGGGTGCGGCTGGATATGATGGAGGTGCCCCGTGCGTTTTCGCTAGCAAAGAATTGCGTTTTTGTGAATGCCCAGGGGGAAGAAGCGTCGGCGGCAGAGGTAAGCAGGGCGATGCTGGCAATGGCGAATGTGCAACAGCAGCGGCGAGAGGCAAGATAAAATGTGTTTCATTTCAATTATTATTAAAGGAGTTTACCGATGACTGAATCAAGCGACCAACCTTTAGAATCTGAATTTTTAAAAATGGTAAGAGCAGCATTGGCAATACAACAAATTATGCCAAGTGAAGGGTTTCCTTCACTAATAAACAAAATGTTGGATCGTTATCCGGGAGAGGAATCAACGGCAGAACTCTTGACGGCTATCGAAAAGAATTACCCCACATTGCATGAGGCTATATTGTTGCATCGTAATGGCACTAGGGAAGGGTAAGAATCCCTAACCCACCCCCTCCAACCTCCCCTTAATCGCCTCCCTTAGCATCCGGTAGATCACCAGTTGCTGTTCCCGCCCTAGGTCGGGATCCGGCGGCGGGACGGGGAGGTCCCAGAATTCTAGGTGCTTATAGGGAAACTCGGCGAGGATTTTAAAGGCGTCGTAAGTTTCCCTTGAGAGCATGATGACCCGATCCATGGCAAGGTCTGCGGGAATATCGCTAATGTTCTGGCCGGCGTGGTGGCGGCAATCAATGCCAACCTCATCAAGAACGGCAATGACCAGGGGGTGCACCGGCTGGGCATCAATACCGGCGGAGTAAATCTCGAACCGATCCCCGGTGGCGTGGCGCAGCAGGTGCTCGGCCAACACCGAACGCACGGAATTGAGGGTACAGACAAAGAGAATGCGCTCAGCCATGCAGGCCGCCTTGATCGCGAATATGCAGGATGCAAATCAGGGTGAACAACCGCCGGGCGGTCTCTAGGTCCACGGTTGCTTTGTTGCGGAGGGCTTCCATCACCTGCCGCGCGCCGTCGTCGTGAACACCGCGGCGGCCTTGATCAATGGCCTCTAGGCGGCAGGGGGTAACGCCTTGGTGCACCAGGCTGTTGTAACTCTCGCAAATCGCAAAATAATCCCGCACTACCCCGCGCAGCCCCTTGATGGTCAGGGGGAAGGCTTCCCGCGCCCCGGTATCAAGGGATTCCAGCGTAAACACCAGACGATCTTCCTCAATTCCTAAGGCTAGGGTTAGTGGCGGCATCAGGCCAGAAACGGGCAAAAACAACGCCGATGCCTGCAAATCCCGCAGGGCTTGATCGCGTTCTTGTTCCACCAAGGGATGGTAATGAACCCCGGCGGCGGTGTGCAGGTGGATGGTGTGAAAGACGGTCATTGATTGCCTTTCACTATATAGAAAAAAAGGGGAGTGGTACAGCGAAGACGATCCGCATGACGATTGTTTTTTCCGTCAACCCTCTTGCCAAGAGCGGGTTTTTGTTCCAGAACCCTGTCCAGCGTGCTGCCGTGGCTCAGGGGTAGAGCACGTCCTTGGTAAGGACGGGGTCGGAGGTTCGATTCCTCTCGGCAGCACCATGAAAAGAAAGGGTTTTTTACCTTTTGCAAAAATTCTCAAAAATCCCGGTGCCGCACTGGTGCCGCAGCGGGGGGCTGCTTTAGGCTTGAGGATATCTAAACCCCCAGATACCTCTCGAAGAACAACCGAAGTTTTTCCAGTACAACAGACTTCTTCTTGGCGCGTGCGCTGTCCTTATCGAACATGGATACAGGCGGAAGGATGCCTGCAAAGCCAGTTCCCGTTGATTTCAGCTCTCCGTCGCGAAAGGCGTTGATAATAAACTTTCGTGTTTCTTCAGGCTTTAGATTTTCTGCTTCAATAATTTTTTCAAGGTCTTCTTCTCTGTTTTTGTTCGTAAAAATCCGCCAATCCCGATCAACATCGGTGTTGGCATTCAGGGTATTGATAAAACGTTCAATAAGCTCTTTTTTACTGCGCAGTTCAAGACTGGCATTCATGGCCTTGTCTATTGTCGTCAGGATTTCCTTATCTTTCATCCGCGATTTGTGATACTGGGCCACAAGTTGCAAGATATAATCAATGTTGATAGTGATCTGTTTGACGAGTTCTATTTCAAAAACAATGTCATCATTGATGTTTTCCTTATCTGCATCGTTGTGTTTGCGTAGCTTGTCGTAAAGGTCGAGATAAACGCTTTGATAATCTTGAAATTCCCGCTCTGATAAGATTTCTTGCCCCTTAAACTCATCAAACGATGAAAGGATGTTGCGAAGGCGCAAAATGGCCCCCCAAAGACGGATAAAATCCTTTTCTGCCTGTTCACCTTCAATAAAAAGTGGCAGCGGGAAACGTTCCTGTAATGTTGTGATAAGATCAATGTACCCAGGCTGATGCGTGCCCTCTTTATCCCAGCCGTTATAATATTCAGGGTACGATTTAAGCAGAACAATACCCCTTGCTTCCTTGTTCCCAAAAATAGCAAGGGCGTCATTCGTCGCCTGTTCCAGATCGCGGAAGCCAATGATGTTACCAAAGGTTTTGACGGAGTTCAGAATGCGGTTGGTGCGTGAAAATGCCTGCAACAACCCGTGATGCCGCAAGTTCTTATCCACCCACAGGGTATTCAAGGTGGTGGCATCGAAGCCCGTCAGAAACATATTGACCACAATCAACAGATCGATCTCACGGTTTTTGACCCGTTGGGAGAGGTCTTTGTAGTAATTTTCAAACTTGTCTGAGCCAGTGCTGTAATTGGTACCAAAGTCCTTGTTGTAATCGGCAATCGCCTGATCCAGAAAATCGCGGGAGGTTTTATCCAGCCCGCTGGTATCAAAATCCTCATCCGGCAAAACGCCATCTTCACCTTCTGCTTCATTCGCCCCGAAGCTGTAGATAAGCGCAATCTTTAAACCCGTATTGCGCGCCTTAAAGGAAGCGTAATATTTCTTTGCTACCTCGATAGAACTAACGGCGAAAATGGAATTGAAGCCGGAAAGCCGTATTTTCTCTCTGATTTCATCTACTTTAGAATCTTTTACAACCTCCTGAACATTCATAAGACGTTGGAAGGTAAACGATTTATCGTTGCGCTTTGTTTTCTGGTCGAAATGCTCAAGGATATAATCCGTTACCTGCGCAATCCGTTCCGGGGAGTTGGCGGCGGCTTCCATATCGATGGCACGAACTTTTTTGTCTTGTATTCCAGGCCGCATCTTCAACGTGTTGACGTAATCAAGCCTAAACGGCAGCACGTTTTCATCGTTAATGGCATCTACAATGGTATAGGCGTGCAGCTTCTGCCCGAAAGCCTGTTCGGTGGTTTTGAGCTGCGGATTGCCTCCAGACGATGAATTTGCCGCAAAGATCGGCGTGCCCGTAAAGCCAAAGATATGGTAGTTCTTGAAAGACTTAACGATTTTTGTATGCATCTCACCAAATTGAGAGCGGTGGCACTCATCAAAGATAAGAACGCTATGCCCGTTAAAGACGCTGTGCCCTTTGTTGCCGGCAATAAACTTTGCCAGCTTTTGAATCGTTGTGATGATAATTCTGACATTCGCATCGGCAAGCTGCCGCGCTAAAATCGCGGTGCTGGTGTTTGAGTTGGCAGAGCCTTTCTCAAACTTATCGTATTCCTTCATCGTTTGATAATCGAGGTCTTTGCGATCGACGATAAAGATCACCTTGTCCATGCCGTCAAGGCGGCTGGCCAGCTGGGCGGTTTTGAAACTGGTCAGGGTTTTACCGCTCCCCGTTGTGTGCCAGATGTAGCCGCCGGCCTCCATCGTCCCCAGTTGCTTGTGGTTTGTGGACATGATGATTCGGTTCAAGATACGCTCAGCCGCCGCAATCTGGTAGGGGCGCATGACCAACAGCAGCTTATCGGTGGTAAAAACACAGTAGCGGGTTACAACCGCAAGCAAGGAATGCTTTGAGAAGAACGTCCTAGCGAAATCCGCAAGGTCGGCAATGCGCTTGTTCGTTGCGTCTGTCCACCAACTGGTAAACTCAAAGCTGTTGCTGGTTTTCTTGGTGGAGGTTTTCCCGGCCTGCTCTTTTAAATGCGCGCTGCGGGTAGTGTTGGAATAGTATTTGGTGTGCGTGCCGTTGGAGATCACAAAAAGCTGCACATACTCAAACAGGCCGCTGTCCGCCCAAAAACTATCCCGCTGGTAACGGTTAATCTGGTTGAACGCCTCACGAATGGCAACGCCGCGCCGCTTGAGTTCAACATGCACCATCGGCAAGCCGTTGACGAGAACGGTGACATCATAGCGGTTCTTGCGTGCGCCTTCGGTCTCATACTGGTTGATGACTTGAACGGTGTTGGTGTGGATGTTGTCTTTATCAAGAATGCGGATGTTCTTGGTCGTGCCGTCATCGCGCTTGAGGCTATAAATATAATCTTCCTGCACCTTGGTGGTTTTCTCCTCAATGGAGTCGTTCTTGTTGGCCAGATAGCTGTTGAGCAGCTGGCTCCACTCCGCATCGGAAAAGACGGTGTTATTCAGGCGCGACAGCTGCGCGCGCAGGTTTTGCACAAGATCATCATTGCTTCGGATGCTCAAATATTCATAGCCGTTTGTTTGCAGGATGCGGATGAACTCGGCTTCCAACTCCGCCTCGGATTGATAGCCTGACGCGCCAGTATCGACGGGCACGTATTCGGCAACAACCGTGCTGTTCGGGTTTTCGGCAATGGTGGTGTAGCAGGTCATCAGGCGGCCTCTTTGAAGGTCAGCAGGCGGTTGCGGTAATGCTCATACTGCCGCCGCCGGGCGGCAATTTCGGCGGGCAGGCCTTCGGAAAGGGAGTGGGTGAGGGCGTCAAAGGTGTCGAGGATGGCGATGATGCGGGTTTGTTCTTCGATGGATTTTTCGGGGTCATTTGGATAGGGAATGAGGATTTTGGTTTTCCTAATATTATCATTATATAATCTATCTATTGTTCCCCCGTCCGATACAAACCATTTTGCTACTTTATAAAAGTGCCATAAATACCTATTAGTAACAATACTTTCATCATTATCTAGCCAAACTATATTGCTATCCTGAAAATACGCTGGTTCCCCATCATAAATCACTGTGCGTCCAATTGTTCCTGATGCGGATATTAAAACATCACCCCTTTTAGGAAAAGAATACCTGTTTTTATAAGATTCATAAATCTCTTTGGGAATGAATGCATCTGCTTGTTTTCCAAAAGTACCAATCTTATAAAATGGTATATCACCTTCGGGTTTCGTTTCATTTTTGAGAATGCGTTTGCACATTTTCACATCGCCAATATCTCCCAACGTCTTCCATTCTACTTCGCCATCTTCAAACGTAAGCAACCGGTCACGATAATAGTTGTATTGAATACGCCGCGCCTCAAGCTCGGCCTCAAGCTCCGCCTCAAGCTCCGTAAAGGCATCCAGTATCTTCACAATCTCTTGCTGGACTTCAAGGGGTGGGATGGGGATGGCATACGACGATAACCACCCAGTGCTCATGTTTTTTTGCCCTCCACCAGTTGCATTGGCCATAGCATTGTTCTCGAACGCGCTTGAGTCCAATAAATGAAATAAATAGCGGGTTAAAACGATTTCACTCTTGGGTCTAATACACGCAACTCTTTGATTAAGGGCCGCAGGCAAATCTGTTTTTGCGAGCATAGCAACGCGCCCTACGTTCCCAGTTAGAGACATTACTAGATCGCCTTCGTTCAATAGAAAATTCCTAATCTCATTCTGAAGCTCAACTGGATAGAATTTTAGATCGTTATCAGACATTCGTCCTTTCTGTACATCAGAGATACGAATAACTCTAATTCCTGTTGCGCTATACTTTTCACTTTTGAAAGCATAGCCATTAAGAATCCGACACACCTCACCTATTCCTCGAAACGCCACCCCCGCCGGGCAATACTGCGCAATCAATTCCTCAATCCTACTCACCTTGCCCTCCTTTCTTCCCCAGAGATTCAACCATCCTATCAAAATCAGATTTTATCTTCTGGGTTTTGTTAAAGGCATCGTATTCTTGTTCTGCCTTGCTCTCCGCCTGCGGCTTTGAGATGCGGCCTTTGCCGTCCAGAATTTGGTACTTTCTAAAGGTCAGAAATTCATGAATGCTTTTTGCAAACGCTTCCATGGTGAACGCTGTTTCACGTTCTATCAGATCCTCGATATAGTCAAAGTATCCCGACACCAGACGTTCCAACTGTTTGATATCTTTTTCAGGAAGATAGTTTTTGGCCGTGGTCACATCGGATTTCAGCACGCGCCCATCGGGGGCGTTTTTCCATGTTGTGAGCCCCATGTGGTCTTTGGTGCGATCCGCCTTGGCGTAGATAATCTCCGCCGCCGTCTGGCCAACAATGGCGTAATGAAACTTGTTTTGAATCATGGCGTAGAAGTCTTTTGTTGTGGCTGCTTGCGGGTTGTAATCAATACTGCATTCCGCAAAAATATCGGTAATCTGCTGCCAGATGCGGCGCTCGCTGGCGCGGATGGAACGAACCCGATCCAGCAATTCGCGGAAATAGTCTTTGCCAAAAACAGTTGTTCCCTGTTTCAGGCGTTCGTCATCCAGCACAAAGCCTTTTTGAATGAATTCCTTCAAGGTTTTTGTCGCCCAGATTCTAAACTGGGTCGCCTTGGCGGAATTAACGCGGTAGCCTACGGAAATGATGGCATCGAGATTGTAAAGATTTGTTTCTTTTGTTTGGGTTTTATCCGCCATTGCACCGTGCGCAGTGGTTATTTCCATTTTGGAAATAACCACTCTTTCATCAAGCTCTCCCTCTTCAAAAATGTTTTTAAGATGCTTGTTGATAGCAGGCGTTTGCACATCAAATAACGCAGCCATGGCCTTTTGCGTCAGCCAGATGGTTTCACCCTTCATCACCACATCAACGTTGATGTCTTCTTGGGGCGTGGTGTAGAGCAGGAATTGAATGTCTTTGCTCATCTTACGCGCCTTCCAAATCGGCCACGATGGCATCAATCTGTGTCCGCAAGTCGGCCTGGCGTTGTACAATTTGGGCAATCCGGGCGTTGAGTTCGGCAATATCCACCACTTCCCGGGTATCTTTTTGCGCGACATAGGTGCCAACGCTGATATTGTACTCTTTTTCGGCAATCTCCGCGTGATCGACAAGGCGAGAGAAGTGCTCATGGCTATCCCGGCCCGTGTAGCAATCCAGAACTCTTTTTGCATGCATCTGGCCCAGTTTGTTTTTGGCCGATCCGCGCACGAATTCCGCGCTGGCATCAATGAACAGAACCCTGTTGTCCCTTTTGTTTTTCTTGAGCACCAGGATGCAGGTGGCAATCGTCGTGCCAAAGAATAGATCCGGCGGCAATTGGATAACGGCATCAACGTAATTGTTGTCCACCAGATATTGCCTTATTTTCTGCTCCGCCCCGCCGCGATACATGACCCCGGGGAAACACACGATGGCCGCCGTCCCGTTTGTGGCCAGCCAAGAAAGCGTGTGCATCACAAAGGCCAAATCAGCCTTTGATTTTGGCGCGAGAATACCGGCGGGGGTAAAACGCTCATCGTTAATCAGCAGGGGGTTAGCATCGCCCTCCCACTTAATGGAATAGGGAGGGTTGGAAACAATGGCTTCAAACGGCTCATTATCCCAGTGTTTTGGCTCCGTCAACGTATCGCCATGGGCCACATCAAATTGTTCATAATTGATATCGTGGAGAAACATATTGATCCGGCAGAGGTTATAGGTCGTAATATTGATTTCCTGACCATAAAAACCGTTACGGACATTTTCCTTGCCCAGCACCTTAGCAAACTTGAGCAGTAGCGAACCAGAGCCGCAGGCGGGATCATAAACCTTGTTCACCTCTGTTTTGCCGACAACCGTAATACGCGCCAAAAGTTCGGACACTTCTTGCGGGGTAAAAAACTCGCCCCCTGATTTTCCCGCATTGGCGGCGTACATGGTCATCAAGTACTCATAAGCATCGCCAAACAGATCAATGGAGTTGTCGCCGTAATTGCCAAGATTCAAATCACCAATGGCGTTCATCAGTTTAACAAGAACTTCGTTGCGCTTGGGCACTGTTGCGCCCAGCTTGTTGCTGTTCACGTCGATATCATCGAACAACCCGCGCATATCGTTTTCGCTGTCTGTGCCTTTAGCGGAGGCCTCAATGTTCTTGAAAACTTTTTCCAAGGTTTCATTTAAGTTGGCATCGTTGCCAGCGCGTTTGCGCACATTGTCGAACAGCTCACTGGGGTGGATGAAAAAGCCCTTTTCCTCTAAAATGAGTTCACGGCCATGCTCCGCTTCAGCATCTTTCAGGTTGGCATAGTTGAAACTCCTTTCCCCAGTCTCCTGTTGTTTTTCATTGATGTATGAGCTTAAGTTTTCCGAGATAAATCGGTAAAACAACATACCCAGCACATATTGCTTAAAATCCCAGCCATCCACACTGCCGCGCAAATCGTTGGCAATACGCCATATTGTTGCATGCAGTGCCGCGCGCTCCTGCTCTTTTCTGGTATCGGTCATTGCCTGTTCTTAGCCCCTGTTTTGCTGCCGATGCTGACATTTCTTAAAACCAGCGGGGACTATAGAACGTCCCCCTTGGGCTTGCCTAGCCTCAATCATCGGCCTCAATCATTAGGCTCGTTCAACGTCAATAATGGCCAGGGGGTTGTAGGGGCTGTACTAGGTGGGCAGGCTGCATTCCTCGCCCTGCACCAAGCCCAGTGTTGCCCCGTCCGGTATGGCCCAAGGGGTTGTGTTGTCTTTTTGTACTAGCCGCGCCCCGTGGTAGAGATCATGGCCGTCTTCTGTTCGCCGGGGCACAAACAGGACCTCTCCTTGCTGCAATTCTACCCCGGCAAAGGGGTGTTTCCCGTCAAATGCCTGTTTCACCACCGCCACATCAAGGGGATGGTTGCTGAGCAGCACGCACAGCGCATTGGCCTGCCAGTGATCGGTGTACCCGGCGGCTTCATGGGCGGCATGGGGGGCAAGGGTGAGGGTTGTGCCGCGCCGCTCCAGCAGGCCGCTTTGCTCTAAAAAATCCATGTCGGCCTTGACCAAGGCTTTTATTGTGGTTGCTTTGTCTGTTGTTTCAATAGGGCTTTCCGGTTTATAGAGCGATGCGGCCAACGGCAGACTTTCAGGAAAATCGAGGGGATCGGCACTTACTGCCCAATCTTCCATTGCGGCCAATGTCGCAAGAAGTTTTTGTTGGCGATCCGGGGTATGAACAATGGCCAGCACTTCTTTAAGGGCGGCAATGACTTCCTGATCTGTCGCCAGTACCGTTTCCATGGGGGCACTGGTGCGTTGACGCGGTAAAAAGGGAATCCGGCCAATGAAAGAAGCGTCACTGTCCACATGCAAGCCGCGCACCCGGCGGTGTTGGCGGTAATCCACTTGGTGGGCCATCTCTTCGGTGTTATCGCTACACCCCAGCCATGCCCCCGCCGCCGCAAGCCATAAGATCAACCCGCGATCCTTAGGCGGTAATGAGCTGTTATCGTGAGCGGTAAACACCGCAGGGTGCAGGGGAGACGGGATTGACCATTGACCGGATTGCAGCACTGCGTTGCCGATGCCTTCTATTGTCTCCCGGCTGATAGCGGCCTCCAGACTTTGCCGGTTCACTACCAACGCCGCAGCACGAAGAGTCTCTTGAATTTCTGGAAGCCCAGCAAGCGTCCGTAGGGTTGCGTCTTCAACACGATGCGTTTGAATGTTCATAAATTATCATAATATAAATTTCTCATTTTACATATGATGCAGGTCACGCAAAAACCCCCGCACCATTTTCAGTTCCTCCCTTGCCTGCCTGCTTCGCAATCCATGCTTGCGTGCGTTTTGGGAAGCGGCGGCTTTACCGGCGGGGGTTGCGGGGCCGGTGGCGTGATCCCACGGTTGCCACCGCCGGATCGCCTCGGCTTGGCGGTGGCGGCGTTCCGGCGTCCAGCCGTTACAATTTATGGGATGGTTCATGGGGCAGGTTCCAATAGTTCGTTTGCCGAAAAATTATCAGGGAAATTATTGACCTGCTGCATCCCGGCAATGTTGGCCTGCTGGACAAAGGCCACGGGCCGGGGGTTTTTGAGATCGGCCAGGGTTTGCAGGGTGGCGCGGCACTGGGCTTGCGCCTTGAACGCCAGGCGCAGGTAGGTGTCCATAGAAGACAGCATACCAGAGGCCTCGCCCCGCTGGGTCATGGTGGTGAAAATGGCGTTCAGGGTGTTGGCCTGGCTGATCAAGGTGGCCTCCAACGTGGTGGTGTTGCCTGCGGCCAGTTCCTGCGCCTTGGTTTTGCTGGCGGTCAGGCACGCCGTTAGATTATGGTGCTCCTCATTTATTTTGCTGGTAAAGGCCAGCGTGGCGAGGGTGTTGCTTAAAAAGGGTGCAACCATTTCTTCCGCCAGCACCTGGGCTTTCGTTTGCCCCGGTTGCTGGGTGAGGGTCAGGGTATGGCCGGGGGTGGTGGTAAAGAAACGCAGCTTTCGCTGCGCTTCCTCCGTTAACAAGGTTTTTCAAACGCTCTCTAAAACATCACTTTTTTCCATGGACGTTAAAAACAGGCTTTCGACTTTTTCTTGCCAGCCTTTGGAGTGAATAATTCTAGCAAGACAATGTTTCCCGTTAATAATATCGGCTTTGGTCAATTTTGAAAGACTCTCCCAGTTTTCATCAAATAGATAAATCGCATTATCCCGTTTGAGGCTTTCAAGAAAAACCAATTTTTTAGAAGAAAAAATATACGCCAAATATTCACGAAATCCCCCACGTCCAACACAAACTGTATCGGGTTCAAATGAGTGCAAAAATCTTTGTCGTTCCAGTATCAATTCTTTTTGCTTCGATGAAGCTATGCTTGTTGAAGCCTGTATATGCTTTTCAAGTTTTTCCCACGGATATTCCCCTGCGGGCAGGAATTCCCAATTATACCTAACCACCTTAATGTTATCGAAAGCGTCAAGGTTTTCTTGTTTTAATTGGCAAAAGCCAAAAAATTCCAAGAATAAGTTTATGATATGCTTAATACGTTCATGATGCACATCGTTGTTGCTCAATATGTCGCTCGTAATATATTTTACGCAGGCTTGTTCACTAATGGTTAGTTCAACAGAAGGGGGCGGGGACAACTCACGAACGTAACAATCTTTATAAATATCGCGCTGATCCGAATATTTTTCGCCAGACCAGTCCTGCCATTCCCATAGTACGGTTCGAATAAAGCGGCTTTCCTTGGCCATATTTTTAAACAAAATCCATTTTCCATCGGCGTTAAACCTTGATACAGAGCCGCAAGGAAAAGGTAATATACGCGCACCGCTGGAAAGATCAGTAAAGCCTATTTTTTCAAGATGCAAGGCTCGAACTTCCGATAAAGGTACTGCGACGCGAAAACGAGTGCCTTTTTCCAAGGGTGCAAGATGCGCCGCGATATTAACGATGCGCTTTTGCGTGATGGTAAACATAAAAATTATCCTCTTTTCAAAGAACTGGAGGAGTCATTGGCGGAATTGCCAATCTCCAGTTTACAAATGAAAAAAGAACGACTAGGCTATTGTTCCTTAGAATAGCTGTCGTCCTTGTTGGACTTCACAACGAGAGGCTGAATCGTTAGCGCGACTCAGCCTCTTTTTATTCGTTAATTTTTCGTTTATCATATTGCAAATTACAATGCAAGCAGCAAATCAATAAAAATAACGTTAAACCGCACTGTAAACGCCTTTTTTCTTTTCCACGGCTTTTAATAGCGTGGCCTTTGCCATTCTGTATAATTTATTTGACAAAAATGCGCGTTTTTGGATTGTATCGAACCTCTTATATAAAGCCACCAGTATCTCATCTATATTGGCCACACCTTCGTAATCTTCGCGAAGTACTTGTAATATTTGATCTTCCAGTTCATCGGTTTTCGCAATCTGCAATTCATCTAAAAGTTCCTGAGGCAGGCCATCCAGCTTGCCCACAAGGCGTTTCCCAACTTTATTTAGCGTGCTATCGTTCATAAATCCTCCTGCATATGCGCGAGAAAGTAACACATTAATTGTATCTTTGCAAATTTCTTGTCCATTAAAATTTTTTTCTTTTTTCGTTTTTCTATTGTCTGTCGCTCTTATTATTTTATTCACGAACTCGACAATTGTTTTTTTATTTTTTGCGCGCAACGCGCTGCTTTATTTTTTGCGCGCAACGCGCGCGGGCGACAGCACTACGCTTTATTTTCAAGCAAGCCCATCCCCGCATCAATATCCCACAAGGTCATAGTGCCTTCTCGTACCTTGGCAAAACTCATGGCCTCCTCCACCTTTGCCCCGCCGACGGCGAGGCGGCGGATGCGGGTGGTGACGGCGAGGGTATCAAGGGCGGCGGCAATGTCGCGGGCGAGGCTGCGGACATAGGTGCCGCTGCTGCACCGAACCTCAAACTGGGCGAAGGGTGCCAGATAGTCTAGCAGTTCCAGGCGATAAATATGGCGCGGCCGCGCCTCTAGCACCACGGCCTCCCCCCGCCGAGCCTTTGCATGGGCGGCAACCCCGCCGGTTTTCACCGCGCTGTACACTGGCGGGACTTGCAAAATGGTGGCACCGGAAAAGTTATTTGTTACAGCAGCAAGCGCGCCATGGCTGGGAACAACGCGGCTGGTGCGGGTCACTAAGCCCTCAAGGTCATCCGTTGCCGTCTCCACCCCGAACCGCACGCTAAAGGCGTAGGTCTTGTCGGTGGCGTTGCACTCTTTAATGCGTTTGCAGGCGTCGCCCACGGCAATGACCAGCAAGCCGCTAGCCAGCGGATCAAGGGTGCCCAAATGCCCGGCCTTGGCCCCGCCCAGCGCCCGCCGCACCAGCGACAGCGCCGGGGTTGAGCCAATGCCGGAGGGTTTATCGAGGAGAACGAAGCCGTGAGTCACTCTTTCAGGTCTTGCACCACATGCGGATGCCGGAACAGTGCCTCCAGCCTGTCCGCCCGGGTGGAATCATCGACCACAAAGCGCAGGCTGGGGACAAAGCGCAGGCCCACCTGTTTGGCGGCCTGAAAAATCAGTTGTTTTGCCTCATCCCGCAGGGCGTCCCGGACGGCGGCCGCGTCACCGGACAGGGTGGTGTAGCGCGCCTGTGCGTGGCGCAAATCGGGGGAGATGGTCACCTCCGTCAGGGTCAGGCCAACTTCGGCCAGCAGGGGGTTGCGCAGCTCCCCCCGCAGGAGCAGCCCGGCAAGGCTCTGGTGCAACGCACTGGCCACCCTCGGCGGGCGCGGGCTTTTAGTGGGGGGGGTGATGGCGGTGGGCATACTGAATTTCTTAGCATTCTTTGGGGGTTTTGGCAAGGCGGGGGATTTTTACGGCAAACGTCCATACTGTTGACGGCATGCCTCCACAAACGATCCGGCGTAGCGCAGGCGCAGCAAAGCCTCCCGCGCCCCCGCCATATCCCCGGCGGCAAAGGCGGAGATGGCTTGGTCTTTATACACCTGATGCTGCTTCTGCGCGGCGGCGGATAAGGCCTTGAGTTCTTCAGGAGAACCAATACTTTCCAACGCCTCCCGATCCTCCAATGCCTGTTCCAGCAGCCCCGCATCCCGAACGGTGGCATCAAACGTGGTGCCCGTGCGCTGTTCATACAGCCACACCCCCCGGCGGTAATCGTCTTTCAGCAGGGCAAAGGCCTCATTAATGCTCACCAGCATCCCGGCGGCACCGGTTTGTTCTGCCGCTGGCCGATGGCGCAGCCGATCCGGGTGGTGCCGCGACGCCGCCGCTAGGTACCCCTGCTCGGCCGCCTTGAAGTCAAGGGCGTAGTCTTCAGGTAGGCCAAGGAGGGTGAAGGGGGAGGTCGCCGTAGACATTCCTTTTCGTAAGGCCGATGCTTACAAGCGTCAACTCACCGCTTGTTAATTCACCCCCAGCACCCTCGCCTTGGGATTCGCGGCAAAGGTCACCAAGGACACCTCCCACAGCTCCGCCGTGCGGATAAGGCGGACGCCTTTGTCCCGTGCCGGATGGGTGTGGACAGGGCGAAAGCCGATGGACAGGCCGTCCAGCGCCCCGGCCTTGAGCAGGGCATAGGCATCCTGGCCATGGATAGAATCAAGGGCAAGTACCGCCGTCATCCGCAGGCCGGTCTCATCCTCGGACAGGGCGACAATCCGGCCAATGGGCAGGGATGGGTCATGCTGCCACAGCAGGCGCGCCGGACGGCTGGAGGCCAGACTAACAGCAAACGCCCCGGGCAGGATGCTGTCATTTTGGTAATCAACAACATTAAAAACAGAAGCATACCCGGCAACCGTGCCGGGATGGGTGCTTGGCATAACGCCCTCCATGTGTTTTGAAATAAAATTACAATCTATAGTTGTTTTTTAACTTTTGATGTCTTTAAAATAGCCGCACAACAGTAAGGAAAACCACATGGCACCAGCAAAAGAACTCATTGATAGCCTTCGTTTCGTTGGATTTGATGACACATCTGCATTGGCCTTATATGATTTTCATAAAGATATCGAAGCGGTGTTGCCCGATGTTCTCAGTGCATTTTATAAGCATCTGGCTGCATGGCCAAAGCTCAATGCGATGTTTGCCGATGCCAAACGCCGGGATCATGCTAAGGAAGAACAGTATAAACATTGGTTAAAATTGTTCAAAGGTACCTTTGATACCGATTACGCGGCGTCGGTTAAACGCATTGGCTTGGTGCATAGCAAGGTCGGGCTGGAACCATCATGGTATATTGGCGCGTATTCTTTTGTGTTGGGGCATTTATATCAATATATTGCCAAGCAACACGCCGGAAAGAAAAACACTGAAAAACTTGGTATTTTACTGCGAGCGATTAACCAGTGTGTCATGATTGACATGGATCAGGCGATTAGTGTGTATCTTGCCGAAAATAAAAAATCGTATCAGGAAAAGCTCAACAATCTTTCCTCCTCTTTTGAATCATCGGTGGCGGATATTGTCACCAGCGTTTCATCAGCAACGGTACAATTAGAAGCCAGTGCCAACAGTCTTTCCAAGACCGTGGAAACCACCAGTGTCCGGGCAACTTCGGTGGCCAGCGCTTCGGAGGAAGCCTCCAGCAATGCCGCCAACGTCGCCGCATCGAGTGAGGAAATGTCCGCTTCTATTCAGAACTTAAGCAATCTTGCTATCGAATCCACCAAAGTTGCCAAAGAAGCCGTCAGTGAATCAGGTACGGCGGTACAGGCAATGCAAATCCTGCAAAACACCGTTGCCCAAATCAGTGAGGTGGTAGAGCTTATCTCTGGAATTTCCAAGCAGACGAACCTGTTGGCTCTAAACGCCACTATTGAAGCAGCAAGAGCCGGGGAGGCCGGCAAAGGTTTTTCCGTTGTGGCCGCCGAGGTTAAGTCCCTGGCCACCCAAACCGGTCAGGCAACAGAAGATATAAGAAGAAAAATAAATGAAATACAGGCAACGACAAAAACGGCTGGTGGTTGTCTGGATACTGTCAAAGGCATTATTAACCGATTGGAGTCCATCGCCGACAGCACCAGCGACAGCCTTGCCCAGCAAAACGCCGCCGTAGGCGAAATTTCCTCAAATATTCAACAAGCAGCCACCACTTCCAAAGATATTACTAAAAATATCATTGATATAAGCGGCGCAGCGGCGGAAACGGGTAATGCTGCTTCTATGGTGTTGGATACGGTCAAAGAACTAGCCCGTCAGACCCAAGCGATGCGTACCGCAGTGCACGGCTTTATCGAAAAATTGAAGGAAGAGGCTGCCTAACATAGCTGGGTGCCCAAGAATATCGATATAGCTTGTTGCACAATTAAAAGTATAGTTGCAACCAGCGCACGGCACAAAGTGCCGCGGACGAATGGCCGAACAAAAATAACTTATAGCGCGCTGAAGACTTTATCAATGTCTACCGCTAATTACGCAACGCGCTATAGCATCTCTTTAATTAATTGATTTTAATTTAATTAACGGCGGAATCCCTAACAAGATTCAACGCTTGTATGCATAAAATACCTAACCCCCCACCACCCGTAAAAACCTACCCTCATCCCATACTTCCACCCCAAGCCCCCGCGCTTTGTCGAGCTTACTCCCCGCGGCTTCGCCAGCGACGAGGATATCCACGTTCTTGCTGATGCCGGAGGCGACGAGAGCTCCGGCGGCTTCGGCGGCGGCTTTGGCGGCGCTGCGGCTCAAGGTGGGGAGGGTGCCGGTAAAGACGATGGTTTTGCCGGCCAGCGCCCCCTCGCCGGCTATCTCTTGTGGCGGGGTGATGGCAATCCATTGGCGCAGGCGTTGAACCTCCTCCATCGCCCGGGGGTCATCGAGGAAGGCGCGAATAGCTGCCGCCATTTGCCCCCCCACGCCGTCCATCTCCCGTAAGGTGTTGGTATCGGCCTCGGCAAAGGCTTCCCAAGTGATAAACCGCCGCGCCAGCATCTCTGCCGTGGTCTGGCCCACACGGCGAATGCCCAGGGCGAAAATAAAACGTTTGAGGCTCAGGCGGCGGCGGCGATCAATCGCGGTGAACAGGTTGCCCATGGCCTGAGACCCGAAACCTTCCAGGGTGGTGAGGTTTATTGCCCCCTTTTCCTGTAGCTGGCGCAGGGTAAATAAATCCGATGGCACCTTGACCAGACCAAGTTGATAAAATCGGTGCGCCATTTTATCACCAAAACCGGTGACGTCGGCGGCGTCCTTACTGCAAAAATGCACGAGGCGTTCAGTGGCTTGGGCTGGGCAGTTAAACCCGCCGGTACAGCGGCGCACGGCTTCGCCTTCGGGTTTTTCGGCGCGGCTGTGGCATATGGGACAGCTATCCGGCATCATAAAACGCATGGTGCCAAAAGGACGCTTGTCCAGCAGCACCGAGACAACCTGGGGAATCACATCCCCCGCCCGCTGTACCACCACGGTATCGCCGATGCGAATATCCTTACGGGCAAGGTCTTCTTCGTTGTACAGACTGGCGCGGCGTACCAGTACTCCGCCAATTCCCACGGGTTGTAGCTCTGCCACCGGTGTGATGGCACCGGTGCGCCCCACCTGGAGGCTGATAGCCTCCACCACTGTTTGCGCTTGATCTGCGGGGAATTTCCACGCCACTGCCCAACGGGGTGATGTTTCCCGCGTGCCGAGTTGCTGCTGCACATGGAGATCGTTTATTTTAAAGACGATACCATCAATATCATAAGCCAGTGAGGATCGTTTTTCACAAAAGTCGGCATAAATATCCTCTGCATTCCCAATCGTACGGGTATCGGGATTGACCGGAAATCCTTGCAGGCGCAGCCACTCCAACACCCCCAGCTGGGTTTCTGCCAGCGTCATCGTGGTATGACCAAGGGCGTAGGCAAAAAACCGCAATGGCCGTTCGGCGGTTACCGCCGGGTCTAGCTGTCGCAGCGATCCTGCCGCCGCGTTGCGGGGATTGGCAAACAGGGTTTCACCAGCGGCCTCCCGCGCCGCGTTGAGGCGCATAAAATCCTCTTTTGCCAAAAAAGCCTCTCCCCGCACCTCAAGGATGGCGGGGGCATGATGCAGTTTTTGAGGAATACTTTTAATTGTTTTTATATTTTCTAAGATGTCCTCACCCACCTCGCCATCCCCCCGGGTGGCGGCGTGGGTCAAGATGCCGTTTTCATAAGTCAGGTTAATGGACAGGCCGTCTATCTTCGGCTCCGCCACACAAGGTAGCGGCGCATGAACGGAAAGTTTTAAAAATCGCCGCGCCCTATTCAGAAAATCATTGAATTCCGCTACGGAAAAGACGTTCTCTAAAGACAACATAGCCATACGGTGCGGGATTTTCGGAAAACGACTTGCCCCCGTCGCGTGCCCCACGGTATCCAAGGCATGGGGGTCTAAGGCCAATAGCTCTTTTTTCACCGCATCATAGGCGGCATCATCCACCAGCGGTGCATCAAGGCCGTAGTAGGCCTCATCCCACTTGGCAAGCTGGCGGCGCAGTGCCGCAACGCGATCCGTTTTCATGGGCAACGTTGTAAAATTTATATGGTGTCTATACAATCTATAAAAAGGTTCTGGACAATAAGCCAAGATATTGGCAGTTTTCTTCCCTGCGGCTCGGTAGCTCAGTGGTAGAGCAGGGGAATCATAATCCCTTGGTCGGGGGTTCAAATCCCTCCCGAGCCACCATAACTATATGATATATAAGGTTAAATTAAAAATCTTGTAACAATTATGTGCACCGCATGACGGATGATTATAGAGTTACAGCGAACAGCAGCGTGTTTTATCCCGGGGAAGGCGCGAGCGCGTTTGCTGGTATTGTGGTGAGGTTCTAATGTTAGCAATCTTATACAAATGGCATCTGCGCCTTGGCGTACTCGCGGGCGTTTTCATGATTGTGTGGGCAACATCGGGGCTTATTCATCCGTTGCTGTCGTTTACAGGGATTAAACCCATGGCGTTTACGCCGCCGGTGGAAGCCGTGGTGGTAGAGGGGGCGAAAGCTCCCTCTTTCCTGCCTGTGCAGAACGTTACTGCGGTCAGGGTGGTCTCTGTTGACGGGAAACCCTTTTATCAACTCACACTGCAAAACCAAGCAGAACGCTTGTATTACAAGGAAAGTACAGGCGAACTGTTACCCAATGCCGACGTTGCCCGTGCGGAAAGTCTGGCACGTCATTACAGCGGCGAGAAAACCGCGACGGTGGTTTCTGCCACGCTGCAAACTGCCTTTGATAAAAACTATCCGCCCATCAACAAATACCTGCCTGTCTGGCGGGTGGCGTTTGATCGTCCCGATGGGCTTGCTGTCTATGTTGATACAGGCGAAGACAAACTAGGTAGCATCAATACGCCCTATAAACAAACGCTGCTCTGGTTGTTTCAGAATATCCACACGCTGAAATTTCTGGAGAGTAACGCTGAAGCAGTTCGCCTTGGGATTATCACCTGTGCAATGCTGATGATTCTCGCCATGGCGTGCTTGGGGATTGCCCTGCTGTGGACGCTGAAACGCCCGAAAATGCCAAAAGGTGGGCGGGGGCTGCATCGTCGCCTAGCATGGTTGGTATGGTTGCCCGTGTTGGCATTTTCGGGCAGTGGATTGTTTCATCTGTGGGTGCAGTCTACCGCTACAACACGGGAAACGGTGTCCGTGCAGCCGATTGATATGGCGGCCATACAATCGTTGCCGCAAGGCGTGAGTATGGCAAACGATATCCGCCTCAGTAACACCCCGAAAGGGTTGCTGTGGCGGGTGGAAATGGCATTGCCTAGCACTCCCAACGCAGCACCGAACCCGCACGCGCATCATATGGGCAATACACCAAAAACAAAAACCGCGTATTTTACGGTACAGGACGGTGCAGCGGTTCCGTTTGCGGATACGGATATTGCAGTCGCAATAACACCACAGGCAACAGGGACACCCACGCTGTTGCCCATGTTCAGCCCTGAATATGGCTTTGCTAATAAACGCCTGCCCGTCTGGCGGGTGGAAACACCAAACGGACTGGTATTTGTGGATGCCAAAGCAGGGGTAGTGGCAGCGCGTGTATCGCCCTTAGATAAAATCGAGTTGTGGAGTTTCAGCAACCTGCACAAGGGGCAGTTTCTGGATAAACTGCTCGGTGTCTCACACACCCAGCGGGATGGCATTCTGGCGGGGGTTGCGACAGTGATTATCGTGATGAGTGGGATTGGGTTGTGGTTGCATCAGCGCAGGCGGCGTAGTCTCAAAAAGAAAGTGGTCTAAACGGCACTACTTTCCCAGCACTTTTCTTCGTCTCCGCAATTGCCTTGCTGATATGCTCTGCCGCCTGCCGTAGCTGTGTGTCGGCCAGATGTGCATAGCGCAGCGTTGTCTGATACTGGCTGTGCCCCAGCAGTGCGCCAATCATCGGTAGGGAATAGCCAAGGCTGTTGGCCATGCTGGCGTGGCTGTGGCGGAGATCATGCAGATGTAGATACTCCAGCTTGGCAGCCTCACAAATCCGCTTCCATGCCTTGGCAACGTTGTTCATGGGCTTGCCGTCCATGCGCTCGCTGCAAATCACATAAGGATTGCCCTCTACCCGTTTGAGGCTGGCAAAAATATCCAGCATCGGTTCGGTGATAAAAATCGTCTTAGCGCGTTTTTCCTTGGTCGAGGTGCGCGGCATGCGGATATTGCGCTTGTCCAAATCCACCCATGCCCATTGCAGGTTTTGAATCTCGCCTGGGCGGCAACCTGTGTGCATCAACAGGCGAATCATGGCGATGACATAGGGGCTTTCAGAGAGCGTTTTTTCCGCCCCTGCCAGTACCGATTCTAGCCGTGCGAACTCCTCTAGGCTGAGAAAGCGTTCCCGCTTGTTTTCGGGGAATTTTGGTGCACCCGTGACGGGGTTGCTACCGCGTGGTATCAGCCCCCATTTTTCACACGAGCCAAAAAATGCCGATAATAAGGCGCGGGAACGATTCGCATCAATCGGCTTATCCCGCTGCTTGTTCATAAAGTCGCAGATATCTTTGTGGGTAATGCACCTAATCGTGCCACGCCTTACTTATCGTTGCCAGAATACACTCATCACTTCCACCGTTCGTGCCATGCTAAAAATGTCTGCAGATCTACCCGATACCGAGCACAATTGCCTTCATTAAGCCCCAGCAGATCCGTTTCAACCAATTCTCTGAACCGTGATCTGTCATTTTCAGGCAGCGATTCAGCGGAAGTGTGAATAACCACAGCCGCTGCATCAGCGCGTAAACCATCGCTCACAATCTGATGAATCACCGTTTGCAGCAACGTGCGGTATTTGAGACGCAACGGATCAGGCTCGCCAATGTTTTGCCGTAACGCAGAATACCGCGCTGCCGAACGCCCATAAGCCCATAAGAAAACGTCTTTCAGCAGGTCAATCCTGTTCAGCTCGTAAACACCCAAAATACCTTGTATATAGTATTGGTCTGGCACATCCACAAAGGATAGCGGTGCAAGATTATGTTTAAGCAAGGGGATGTTGATAGACAGGCGCGATACCCGTTTGTTCACATCATCAAACGGTTGCAGATACGGCAACTGCACCATGACAAAAAATGCTTGTTCAAAGGGATCTTCAATAGCGGATGCCTTGTGCAGGATGATATCAAAATAGTCATTGATTTGTTGCGGTATGGATAATGGCTCAAACACCGAGCCGCCAATGCCAACCGCGATGTGCCTGAGCCTTCCTACTGCCTGCGGATCGGGCAGCAAGTTGTTCGCAAGCAGCGCATGCAGGTTGAGGATGGTATAGCGGTTAAAGCCAATATCCACAGCTGATTCTACCAGAAACTCGATAGCATCTTTGTGGTTGAGGATCATCTGGGCATCCTGTGCGGATTTGCCAGCGGCGACCTCTCCGAAAGACAGCAGGCGTTCAGTCTCCAGCAGTGAGTAGGTATTGCCCTCTAAGCGGCTTGAGTTCCATGACAGATCAATCAGCAAGCGGTGCAGAATCTGTTTCGCATATGTTCCCGCTGGTTGTGTTGTGCCTGCTGTTCTGCCCATGGTATGGAGCTGCGTTCGTTCAGCCTCAGACAGATAGGGTGTTTTATTCGGGATATACCGCTCTAAAAAATCACGATTGTAACCCACAGGGGTACGCTGGTTTTTGGGGAGATTAACCGTGCGGCGAATACGCTGCGCTTGTGCTGATAAAGGAATTGTTGCGCCTGTATCAATGTTTTGCAATGGTTCGGCGCTAGCAATATATCGTGTCGCACGTCCCTTGCCTTTAAGGGTAACGCGCCCATCTGCTGCCATTTTTGCAAGCCGACGCCCAAGTGTCCGCCTCAGGGGAGGGACAGCTAACGCCCTTTCTATTTCTTCAATCACTGCTCCTTCTGGAAAGCCTTGTAGGGCTTTCCAAACGGCATCAGTTTCCTGCTGGACTGTTTCTTGTGGAGGCATTTTTCACGACACTTTTTTGCTTTTCACGACACATTATGCCGAAAAGTGACGCGAAAGCAAGTTTCACGACAAAAACTGTCGCGATAAAATTAAGGCGTGCTGTTGCCAACGGTGCGGTCATGAATCCATATCACCTTGTGCGAATTGGTCATGCCATGGTCATTTTGGGTTTGGATCGGGAAGACTGCAAATATTTCAGTAATACGCCCCGCTATTAACGTCAGTACAATACGCCACAGCGTAACCAAATAGCCGCCTTACCCCTGCATGATTGGAAATCCCCACAATTACCACGGTCACTCCCGCATTATGGTTGGCAAGGTTCGCCCATTTGAAGCTGGTATGGGCAAAGGAAATTTCATGCCCTGTCTTGAAAATCAGCGGCCAGAGAATCGGCACTTGCTGCCCTTGGCAGATAGAATTAGTGGAAACAAACGCCGCTGCCGCATTGGTGTGTGTGCCATAATCGGCGGCCTGCATGAACCAACCCGCCACATAATCCAGCGATTTCCACGTTTTGCAGCGATGGTCAAAAATGCCTTTCAGGTCACGTTTTTGGTCTTCATCTTGCCACTTGCTACCTAAATATGGCGGATTACCGCAAATATACGTTTCGCCGCCTTCGTTTTGGAAATCCATTTCTGTTTGGTTGCCCTCAACGGGCAACAGGGGCATATCATCGCGGCGCAGTTTGACGGCCTTGCCGGTGGGCGGGCAGATGCCCAGCCAATCGAGCCGCAGGGCATTCCCTTGTGTGATCCAATTTTCACTATCAAGGGGCAGGAATGAATCCAGCGCCAGCTTTTCGCCCAAGTATTGCACATCACATTGGTATTCAGCGATAATTAGGGCAAGGCGGGCAATCTCGGCGGCAAAATCGCGCAGCTCAATACCGCGAAAATTGGTGAGCGGAATCCCGCTTTTGGTTGCTGAAACCTGAAGATTGAGGCGAAGGATAATCTCCGCCTCTATCGCCCGCAATTCCTTATACGCAATCACCAAAAAATTGCCCGAGCCACAGGCGGGGTCAAACACGCGGATTTTGCTGATGCGCTGCCTCAGCGCTCTTAGCTTGGGAGTATTTTTACCCGCTGCCTCTAATACTGCCCGCAGATCATCCAGAAACAGTGGGTTTAAAACCTTTAGACCTGACAACGCCAATCGCCCTAGAAATGAGGTTAATAGAGATGCCCTTCACTCAAGGCAACGGCGTTGCTGTGTGTTCATCCCCCCCGCGCGGTTGCTCGCCACCCTTGCGGCTGAGGAACGCCAGCGCGCGGTCAACATCCCCCCGCACGCGGGGGAAGGTGTCAATAAACGACGGTTATCTTCACTCAAGGCAACGGCGATGCCGCGGGGAGTAAGCTCGACAAAGCGCGGGGGCTGGGGGTGGAGGTGTGGGATGAGGAGCGGTTTTTGGGGGTGGTGGGGGGGTAGGTGTTTTATTTTTTTCAAAATGGTTTAGGTTTTGCGTCTCGTTATTTTTAGGTAGTTTCCAAAACCTCGCTGCCCTAGGCCACATCATGCTTCCTAAAATTTTCTCTAGCCAAATTCGCGTAAAGGATGCAGAAAAAATGGCGGAGGTAAGCAACAATGGCTGAATTGCTTTTGACTCAAGCTGAGGGTGATGCGCTTCTTGCGCTTGAGAAAATTGCTGTTGCAAGTGATCTCCCAATAAATTTACCAGATTTAGGAGGAAGTATCGATCTTAATTTTATTGCCCAAAATGGGCGCGAAGAGTTTATTCTTAATTATACTCGGTATACCATCAATCTTTCAAAACGTAATCATCATTTTAGAGGCAGGAAAATTATCGGTTTAGCGCGTCTTGATCTTGATGGTCCTCCGCACCGTAACCCTGATGGTCAAGAAGTACCCATGCGTCACTTGCATCTTTACAGAGAAGGATATGGTTTGAAATGGGCATTTGAAATTCCCAATGACAAATTTAGCAATTTAGATGACGCTTTTCAAACACTCGAAGACTTCATGAGATTCTGTAATATTATTCAATTTGCATGCATTATCAGGGGTTTATTCTCATGAGTGACATACAAAACCTCCTTGATAGGTATTATAGTTGGCTACGCGATAAGACTGTTTGGAAACAAATCGATCAGTGGGCTGAAATCACAACGCCATATTTAGACCGAAACAATGATTATATTCAAATTTATCTTAAAAAACAAGAAGATGGGTTTTTATTAACTGACGATGGCAGCACTATTGGTGGACTTGCCCAAGAGGGCTGTGTACTTGACAGCAATAAAAGACAAAAACTTTTACAGATGACTTTAAATGGCTACGGTGTTTCTAATAATAAAGATGCCCTTCAAGTCAACGCCAATGAAGACAATTTTGCCCTAAGAAAACACAATCTTATTCAAGCTATGCTCTCTGTGAATGATATGTTTTATCTAGCAGAACCACATATTGCCAGTTTATTTTTTGAAGATGTTCGTGCATGGCTTGATGTTTCAAGCATTAGATACTCTGAACAAATTTCCTTCATTGGAAAATCTGGGTTTGCTCGTAAATTTGACTTTCTTATTTCTAAATCAACATCTGCACCAGAACGAATTATAAAAACCATCAATAATCCTGTAAAAAACAGTGCTGACTTAATAATAATGGATTGGATGGATACGAGAGATCAACGGCCTGAAAATTCAAAAGCTTACGCCTTCGTAAATGACAATGACCGACATGTATCAAGCAGCGTTACAGATGCGCTTCGAAACTATGATATTAAGCCTGTTTTGTGGAGCGATCGAGAGCACATAAGGCATGAGCTGGCCGCATGATGAAATGTACCGAACGCTCAAACAACCCCCTCATCCCCCCCGCGCGGTTGCTCCCCACCCTTGCGGCTGAGGAACGCCAGCGCACGCTCAACATCCCCCCGCCCTCGCCGTTCGGCAAAGAAGGTTTCTGCGGTTTGAATGGAGGCCAGTTTTTCGGCGGCGGCCATGACCAGAAACTGGTTCATGCTGCTGCCGTCGGCGGCGGCAATTTTCTCCAGCGCGGCTTTGAGGGAAACGGGCAACCGAAGGGACATGGTAACGGCTTTGCTGCTCATGAGGATACCTTTCGTAAAAAATCACTGGGGGTTAAAAGCTGAATACCAAAGCGTTGCGGTGCGGTGCTGTAATCCCGAAGGTTGAAGGTAACAATGGCGTCGGCCTGACCATTGACGGCGGCTTCCAGCACCATTTCATCCGCCGCATCGTGCAATTGCGGGCGCCATTGGTAGTGAATGTTGACAGGAATGGCCTTGCCCATCAAGGCATCCAGCAGATTCTCAACATCCTGTGCCGACGCCCCCGCCGCTAGGCGATGTTCCGCAAGATGACAAATGGCTTCATACTCAAGGGCTAAGGCCACGCTGATAAGAATAGTGAGTTCGTCCCGCAGCACACGGCGCAGCACTTCTGCCGAAGCCCCGGAAGGACTCCGCAACCCCGCCACCACCACATCGGTATCCAGCACAACCTTCATGCGTAAAATAGTATCATACTATATATGATACCACAAGTGTCATTCTCTCGCAGAGGTGTAAACCCTACCCTATGCACACAAGTCTTATGAGCCTATTGAAAGGCGCGGTGTAGCTCCCTCCCCTGCGTAGCGGGGGAGGCGCAAGGTCGATGGCCTTGCGGGGAGGGGGGTGAGAAACATGAGAACAAATAATTGGTTTTTCTTATTTTAAACACCCCCTTCCTCACCTTCCCCCGCTGCGCGGGAGAAGGGGGCAAAAGCAGCTGTTCTTTGTTCTGCACACCCCCCCATATTGTGAAAAAGGACCACAAAAATCCCCCCTAAGTTGAAAAAATATGTTTTTATGGACAGGATTCAGGAAAAGTGTGCGGAATTTTACAGATATAAAACTGAAATCTCTATACGATGCCGGGTTATGAGTTCTACAACCACAAACTATTTGTCGTTGTTCGTCCCCCAAGCGCCTCGTATGCGTTTGGAAGGGTTGGTTTTTGTCCTGGCGATGGCGATAGCTGTTTGTGTGGGGCTCATGTGTTTACATTCATTTCATTTTTTGAAAATCATGAACATTCTTGCTTTTCTTGGCGGCAATCGCCAAGCAATGAATGAGCTACTCAATCCCTCGGTTGAGTGGTTTGACAGTCACGGTTTTACGCGTTCTAGCATTACTCCTTCAGGTTATCCAGAAGCCATCGTCTATCAGGTTGGAAACCTCGATTGCGGCCTAAAGCCCATCGTCGTTACTCTGACCGATGAGTTTGGATTGCTGGATGCTTTGGCAGTGTTGGATATTCTTGCGGTTCCCGCAATTCTTGTTCCCATGTGGGCCCAGGAACGCCATTCTGGCGAAATGCGGTGCATGCACTATCTGAAAGCCTATCGCGAGATGGGCTACACGATTGCCAAATTTCCAACGTCGGGAAATAAAAAAGTTTCCTACACAAATGGCAAACTTGGTATTCCTAATGGCGAAGCGGGCAACCGTGATCACCGCCTTATTGATGAGGTTGTCGTCAACAAGCGCGGGGTAAACAATTGGGATACGTATCGTGGAATGCCATTAGACCCGTATAGCGAAAATCGGGATAAGGCAACTTTCGATCCTGCTTCTTTTATCCTAACCACGATAATGGAAACGCCGATTGATCGAGTTGTACCTGCAATTCTGATCTGGCTAAAAGATGTGACCAAAAACCCGCGTCGTACAGTTGCGTTTTGGAAACCTACCCAAAACACGATCGACAAAGTTGCCTATGTTTTTCTACAGCAGCTTTGTGTGCGGCAAGGTTTTTCAATTAGTACCACCAACAAGCCTACTGACTACTATGCCGATCCGCAAGATCACCAAGGCGTATTGGTCAAGCAGATTGTTGATGCACTGTTTGCAAAAACGCCTGAAGGATATTGGGATGAGGTTTCGATCAATCCCCAAAATCCAATTGAATTTTTGCTCTCTGACCTGATCTATCCTGAATCGTTATGGGACACTGTCAAGCAGATTCCTGCCGCAGTGTACACATGCGATAAAAATGGGGATGGCGTCACTGATCTTCTGCCCGCGATTATGCCAGCTCTGAAATGGTTCCTGACCGACGCAATCGCGAAAGGAGCAATTTCAACAACGCATGGTGATGCAGCCGGAGCAATGCGTTTTCTTGGGTACAATCCCGATCAATCTCAGTTTGAAGTTCTTAGCGAACTGCATCATTCTAACGAAGATGTAACTGATGAGACAATTACTGGGAGTGACCCTAAAAATGGCAATCCGTTGCTTAAGGGTGAACAATTTGATGTCCCTCATAAAATCGAGGGAGCATTCAATCTGATTGTAACATCTGTTAAACGTGCCAATCCCACGCACACAGATTTTGCAGATTACTCTAATTACGCACGGCAAATTGTTAGTGGGGTTTATAAAGAAGGAGTCGTCAATTTCTTGTTGGCTACTTCTGGCATTAAAACACGCTTACGCCGCCCTGCTTGGCTCGCGTAACTCTGTTTTCTAAATAACCGACGCAGCCCCCTCCCTTGGGGGCTGTTTCTTTTTCTCCACTTCACACCTACACCTACCTCACCCACCCCCCACCCTTTCCACCTTCGCCACGGTCTTATCCCCCCGTAGCACGGCCATGACCGCCTCAAGGTGCTTGCTGTCGCGCACCTGAACATCGAGGAGGGCCTCAAAGAGATCGGCGGAGCGGCTGATGGTCTTGATGTCCTGGATGTTGGCGGTTTGGCTGCCGATGAGGGTGCAGACGCCGCCAAGAACGCCGGGGACGTTTTCCATGCTGACGTAGATGCGGGCGGTGCGGCTGGCCTCATTGCCCAGGGCATCAAGGTTCCACGTCACGTCTAGGCGGCGTTCGGGTTCGGCGCGTTCGGCGTTGGAGCAGCCGCGCACGTGGATGACCACCCCCTTGCCCATGGAGACCACCCCGGTGATGGCGTCGCCGGGAATGGGGTGACAGCACTTGGCGTAGTGCAGCGCCATCCCGGCGATGAGGCCGTTGATGGGCAGGGCTTTTTTGGAACTTCCAGCGGCGGCTTTCTTGGGTTTGCGCGGCGTGGTGGCGGCGTGCTCGAGCTGGGCCTGTTTTTCCAGCTTGGGAATATCCGGGTAGAGGGCGAGGAGGACGTCCCGCCCGGTGCGCTGGCCCTCGCCCACCATGACAATAATATCCTCGGCGGTGGTGACGTTGAAGGCGGCGGCGTGTTCCTCAAGGGCGTCCTCGCTCCACTCCCGATCCGCCTCCCGGAAAGTCTTATCCAGCAGGGCGCGGCCAAGGGTGAGGAACTCATCCCGCCTCCGGCTGCGCACCAGACGGCGCAGGCGCGCCTTGGCCTTGGCGGTAACAACAAACTGCTCCCACGAGGGGGAGGGTTCATGCCCCTTTTGGATGATAATTTCCACCTGATCGCCGTTTTGCAGGGCGGTCTTGAGCGGCACCATCCGGCCATTGACCCGCGCCCCGGTGCAGGCGTCGCCCACCCCGGAATGTACGGCATAGGCAAAATCCACCGGCGTTGCCCCGCGCGGAAGGGAGACAAGGTCGCCCTTAGGGGTGAAGCAAAACACCTGATCTTGAAACATGGCGATCTTGGTGTGCTCCAAGAATTCCTGGGGGTCGTGGGTTTGCTCCAGCAGCTCCAACAGCTCCCGCAGCCAGCGGTATTGCCGCCCGTCGGTGGAACCTTCGCCTTGCTTGTACACCCAGTGGGCGGCGACGCCCAGCTCGGCCACCTCGTGCATTTCCTGGGTGCGGATCTGAATCTCGATCTTATGGTTGCCGGGGCCGATGATGGTGGTGTGCAGGGATTGGTAGCCGTTGGGTTTGGGAATAGAAATATAATCCTTAAACCGCCCCGGCACCACGGCATAGCGAGAGTGGATGACCCCCAGCGCCGCGTAACACTGCCCAATCGAATCCACCATCACCCGGAAGGCAATAATATCGGAGAGTTGTTCCAGCGTGGTGTTCTTGCGCTGCATTTTCTTCCAGATAGAATAGGGGCGTTTTTCCCGCCCTTCGATGACGGCGTGAATGTCCGTGGCGGTGAGGTCGGCCTGAAGCTGGCTGATGATCGAATGAACAAGATCGCCGCCACTCTCCCGCAGGAAGGCCAGCCGCTTGACGATGCTCTCATGCCCTACGGGCTCCAACTCGGCAAAGGCCAGCTCTTGCAATTCATCGCGAATATCGTGCATCCCCAACCGTTCGGCCAGGGGGGCGTAAATCTCCATCGTTTCTTCGGCAATGCGGCGGCGCTTTTCCGGCTTGGGGATAAAGCGCAGGGTACGCATATTGTGCACCCGATCGGCCAGCTTGACGAGCAGCACCCGGATATCCTCGGACATGGCCAGCACCAGCTTGCGGAAATTCTCCGCCTGCTTGGTTTTGTCGGACTTGAGTTCCAGCCGCGTCAACTTCGTCACCCCCTGAACAAGGCGCAGGATATTCTCCCCGAACAGTTTTTTGATTTCCTCCGGCGTGGCGTCGGTGTCCTCCAGCACGTCGTGAAGCAAGGCGGTAACGATGCTATCGCTGTCCAGCCGCATCTCCGTCAGGATTCCCGCCACCTCAATGGGATGGGAGAAATACGGATCGCCGGACGCCCGCTGCTGCGCCCCGTGCTTCTGCATCGCGTACACATAGGCGCGGTTGAGCAACGCCTCATTCACCGTCGGGTCATAGGCGCGGACACGTTCCACAAGCTCATACTGTCGCAGCATCTAGGGTAGTATAGGGGGGTAAAGATGAAAAAGAGTCAAAGGGATTGTGGGGGGGATTATGGGGTACAATCGCTGGCACTATGGAAGAGTGGCGATAAAACCTGTTGCTTATTGCGTAACACTTTTTTAAAACCAGCCATGCTAGCAAAGCCCAATAATTGTCATTTTTTCCAAAAAATCTACTTAGGGCGGGATTAAACCCATGCTTATCAGCTTTAAAATCAAAAATTTTAAATCCATCGGGGAAGAGCAAACCTTTTCCATGGTGGCCGCCAACAAAAAAAGCACAGAGGATGTGTGTTTTAAAAGCGGCAATGCCTTTGCACCCAAACTTTTAAAGGTGGCCAGCATCTTTGGCCCCAACGGTGGCGGTAAAACCAGCTTTGTTCAGGCGATGGATGTTTTTAGGGATTTTGTTTTAAAATCGGCAAAATCCCAGAAAAATGAAAAAATAGAATGGGTTAAACCATTCAAGCTTGATACAGAATTACGCCATCAACCATCGGAATTTGAAGCTATTTTTGTTCATGACGGTGCCTTGTACCAATATGGTTTTGCCGTGACTCAAGAAAGGGTGTGGGGGGAGTGGCTGTTTACACGCGCAAACGCGCCGCGTTCAAAGCTCTCCACTGTTTTTGAACGGCAATTTAATAATAGTCAGGACGATGTGCAGGTCAATGATTCCCAGGTAAAAGACCCAAGAGAAGCAAAAGAAGCATGGAAACAACAGACAAAACCAAACACGTTGTTTTTATCGGAAGCCATGCGCGGCAACGCACAATCCGAAAGCCTTGTGAAGCCTTTTGAATGGGTTCAGAATTTTTTGAGTATTATTGAAAGCGCGGATCGACTGCCTCATGCTCATTCTACTGAAAAGTATTTTAGCGATGAAGATTACAGACAGAAAATTCAAAATTTATTAGACAGTACGGATACGCGCATCAAAATTCTTGAGATACAAAAAAAGACATTAACATCATCGGACATTCCAAAATTTTTCTTAGAAAATGCCCCACCTGAATTTCTTGACGATCTAAAAAATGAAAAAGTGATTAATTACAAAATCACAACTGTCCATGAAGATAATCTGGGTAACGCCGTCAAAATCGATTTTGAGGAAGAATCCGACGGTATCAAGAGGTTGTTCTGTTTGGCTGGCCCGTGGTTTGACGTGTTGGAAAATGGCTATACCCTAGTTGTGGATGAACTGCACAACAGTTTTCATCCCCACGCGTTGCGTTTTTTGGTGAATCTTTTCTATGATCCGGAGATTAACAAAAAGAATGCCCAGCTGATTTTCACCAGCCATGAAACCTCCATCATGAGCGGGAAATTTATGCACCGGGATCAAATCTGGTTCATGCAGCGTAATGAACAACAGCAATCAGAGCTGTATTCCTTAGCGGAATTTACCAAGGAAAAAGGGATGAGTAATTTCCAAAAAGCATACCTGAGCGGTCGCTACGGTGCGTTGCCAAACCTGAAGGCGTTATGAAATGGCAAACGATCAATTGTTTCGTAAAAGGGTTACGTCGCCTGCAAAACTCAAGCGGCACCAAGGTAAACGCGCACCACAAAAAACCTATTTGATTGTTTGCGAAGGCACGACAGAAGAGAACTATTTTCGAGCCTTGTATTCGTTTAATACTAAGAATACCAAGAATTTCAATGTTACCGTAACCCAACCTAATAATGGTACAGACCCGATAAGTATTGTGAACTACGCAATTAAACAATTGAAAATTAAAGACCACGATGCAGTCATTTGCGTGTTTGATAAAGAATTTGATACCGAACGCCATATCAAGTTTAAGCAGGCCAACAAAGAATTGGAACGTCTTCGCAAAAAATACAAACAGACAACTATTATTGGCGCATGGTCGGTGCCTTGTTTTGAAGTGTGGTTTTTACTGCACTTTGACCGTTCTAGTTCTCCATTTTCCTGGTACGATGAGGTGGAAAAAGCACTGAAAAAGAAAAACGGCTTTGAAGAATATAACAAATCTGACAAGGGTCATTATCAGCTATTACGCGATAGGACAAAAACCGCAATCAATAATGCTGCCGCCTTATACGAAGAGTCACAGCACAATCAATCTGATAACCCATCCACCACAGTGCATCGTGCCGTTGAGTTTTTATTGAAGGAATTTAACCCTCAATAAAGATCATCATCCTTTATGCCAGTAACGATAACAGGCCCGATGCTACTCCACACCCGCACCCACAAACGGCACAGCCCCATCAGTCTAACGCTGACCTGACGACGCCAATCGCCCTAGAAATAAGGTTAATAGAGGTGCCCAGCAATTTAATAGAGACTCTCATCACGCTGCCCTCACACCCGCACCACCGCCAGCAACGGTTCCACGTATAAACTAAACCCCGCCGCGTCTTCTTGACCGACAGCGGTTTTATACACCCCACCGCGGCCAATTTCGGCGGCGATGCCGGGGACAAACAGGGCAAAACACAGGCCGGTTTGAAAGCCGAACCCCGCCGATTCAAGCCAATCGCACACCACGCGGCCACCGTGTTTGGCCACCACGGCGGTTAGCTCCTCTATGGCCGTGGCATCGCCAGCGGTAAAGCCCGCTGGGGCTTGGCCGTGATCGGCGGCGTCTTGCCATGCTGTCAGCCGCTGGCGCAGGGATGGATCAAGGGATGAAAACTGTTTTTGCTGTACCATGCCCAGGACTTCCGGCGGCATCCCCGTAAGTTGCGTCCGCAGCCACGCCGGGTGGCACAAGGACACCACCGTTCCCTCAACGCCAAGGGCTTGCAGCCCCTCCAGTGCCAACCCCACAATCTCCGTCAGGGAGGCAGTGCCGAAAACCTCCGCCCCCAATTCCAAAAACTGCCGTTCCGGGCGCAGGGGGGTGCCTACGCTGCGTAAGACTTCCCCGGCGTAGCAGAGCCGCAGGGGGCGCGGCGTATCCCGCAAACGGGTGGTAGCAAGGCGTTCCACCTGGGGGGTGATATCCGGGCGCAGGTGCATGGGACGGCGGCTATGGCTGTCCAGCACCAGAAAGGCATCCTCCCGCGGGGTGTCAGCAAATTCCAGCAGCGGCGGCTGTACCAACCCAAAACCTTTAGCCACCGCCTTTTCAACAAACCGCACGGCGGCAAAAAACCGCCGCTGGGCGAGGCCCGGCAGGACATCAAACAAACCAACAGGAAGCAAAGGCGAAGTCATGGGAGAGAGTTTTACAACAAAAAGAAAAGAAAGTAAGGGGTCACATCAATTCTAGGATGGATACTGAACGCACACAAGTTAGGGGACGGATACACGGTGGACTCTGTCACTGAAAATCTACCTCAATAGTGCCAGCAATTTTTCCTGCCAATGCCAGAAAATCATCGTAGCATTCTTTGACAGCATCAACGTGCGCCCCAATGGCACCATCGGCAGGTTTTAAGTGAAAGATAGGCTTATTTACTGCCTGCGCCATCGGCATAAGGCTTCGGTAGTGTTTTAATTGTGCAAGTTTATAAGGATCATTCTCAACGCTTACGGTGTCGGCATCCCGTTCGCTTAATACAAATTGTCGGTAGACCGAAGGAATTTCATCCAGCCAACGTTGGTATGCTTTCACGGGGCTGTTCCCTTTAACGCCATGCTGCATGACGACATAACCCAAGGGGGTCATGCTGCCCGTTGGTAAGGAGATATTGGTATGGAGCGGTAGTTTAAGTTTTCGCTCATCCCAGCCCTTTCTCCAGTTCTTTAGGGTAGGTCCTAAGTTGCGCAATCCTTGCAAAGAAAATAGATCTGGTGCCAGAGGAAAAACAACATAATCCGTTGCAATAAGAGCCGCGCGATTGATCGCCCCAAGATTCGGTCCAACATCAATAAAAACAATTTTGGCGGGGTGTTGCTTGACCGCATCCATGATCATTTTGTGAAAGGCGATGGTGACGTGAAATGATCTCGTGTGCTCATCTAGACATCTTGGCCAAGCGGCAGAAAATTCATCCTCCACTTTTGCCAAGGCAAGATTACCGGGGATTAAGGCAAGATTAGGATATACTTTTGCCAAATGTGGTGCACGGGTCTCGCCCATACCCTCCATTAACGGACGTAAATAATCCGAAACGGTGTTGGCTACATCCCCATCACTACCCACCCCCCCAAAATCCCAAAGGGCTTCCAAAAGCCTTGCGCCCAGAAACATAGATGTCAGGTTCGCCTGTGGATCAAGATCAACAGCCAGCACCGGCACGCCCCTGTCGGCGAACATCCACGCCAGATGATACACTAGGGATGTTTTACCCACGCCTCCTTTGTTATTGAAAAAAGCAATGGTTTTCATTCGGGTCGCTTTCGTATCAGAGCCAGCACAAAATTATCATTACCTGTAAATTCTGCGGGTGGGTTGCCATTAGCCTTCAGGCTGGCCTGTGCCTGTTGAATACCGTAACCATATCTGTTCACATAGCCTAAGGCTTTCATTGCCTCGGCAATAACGGGGTTTCTATAATCGCTGGTGGTTTCCATGGTGTCAAAAGTTACAATACCATAAGGTCCACCCGGGCTATGAATTTCAATTCGATCGTTAAACCAGTAAAATTTTATTGGTGCATTGGATTGATAATCGCGGTGCATAACTGCGTTCATCAAGAGTTCCCGAAGTGCACGCTCTGGATAATCAGGATGGGCTTTTTCTGTCAAAAGAGTTTGTTTTTCAAGAACGGTGGTAATATTAACACGCACTCGTGTATCCAATTCACGCAACACAGACAGCAAGTCGCCGGAAATCTCCGCTTGATTGGAAATTTCATCGGTTAACAAATGACCGTTGATTTTTAAAAACTGTATATAAGCACCTGGGAGATAGTACCTTGGGTTTTTACCAAATAATAAGAGGCCAGCATTTGTTGGGCAATGCTTGTTGGTGTCGTAAAAACGCAATGCTGCCAATTGATTCTCTATGTTCCGATGGTTTTCCTCGATAACCTCTGGCGCGATAACCTGCGGGCGATACGCCGTAAAGAGTGCAAGCGATAAATCATCAAGGCTCGCCTCTTGGGCTGGGCTAGAATCAAAACTTCTTGCGACTCTGCGTTCGGTTAGGGTGCGCTCTTCTTGTTCAGAGGCATAGGCCTTTCTCGGCCCCACACGAACGCATACTCTACCCTGGAACCGAACAGGGGGAAAATAGGATGGAAAAACTTCCACGACGGCAACATCGCCGCCCTCAAAAGAAAATTTTTTAACGGTCATTTGCGGTATGGGTTGAATGTTGCCGTTTGCCCGAATTCCAGCAAGATCTTTCAATACCTGATCAGAAATAGTTATCTTAGCTAATTCGCCATTATCATGCACACCAACAATCAAATAGCCCGGCAGTTTATTATTAGGAAGGTCATTGGCAAAGGCGCAGATGGCCTCAGAAATTTTATCCTCTTTTTTGAATGAAGCAGTCCGTTCAACCCGATCAGATTCCGTATCGATAAGAAGACGTTTCAATTCCTCGGCGTTAATCATGCGTGACCCCATGGCATAGGTCAATATAATGTCTTAATCTTTAATATCCAGTGCATTTAGTGATGGCACTTTTAGTGTCTGTGCTAGCGAAGCGAACTTTCCTTTAGCCCCCTTGCCCCCTCACGCACAATCCCCCTATACTACAACCATGAGCACAGCAGCACCCCCCACACGCTTGACCATCCGGCGGCCAGACGACTGGCACCTTCACCTGCGGGATGGGGAAATACTGGCGGCGGTCGTCAACTACACCGCCCGCCAGTTTGCGCGAGCCATTGTCATGCCGAACCTGAAGCCTCCCGTGACGACGGTGGCGGCGGCGCAGGCGTACTTTGAGCGCATTGTTAAGGCGGTAGAGCCGGGAATAGAGTTCACCCCCCTGATGACCTGTTACCTCACCGATGACATCAACCCGGCAGAGGTCGAGCGGGGCTTTACGGAAAGCGTCTTTACGGCCTGCAAGCTCTATCCCGCCCATGCCACCACTAATTCGGCTTTTGGGGTTACGGATTTCCGGAAAATCTACCCGGTGTTTGAGGTGATGCAGCGCATCGGGATGCCGCTGCTTCTTCATGGGGAGGTAACGGATCGCCATGTTGATATCTTTGATCGTGAGGCGGTTTTTATTGACCGTATTCTGAGCAATATCATTAAAGATTTTCCGGCTCTCAAAATTGTTTTTGAGCACATCACCACCGCCGAGGCGGTGGCATTTATTGAAGCCAGCAACCAAAACCTTGCCGCCACCATCACCCCGCACCACCTAGCCATCAACCGCAACGCCATGTTTGAGGGCGGCATCCGCCCGCATTTTTACTGCCTGCCCGTGGCAAAGCGGGAGGCGCATCGTCTGGCTCTGCGCCGGGCGGCGACCTCTGGTTCCCCTAAATTTTTTCTAGGCACCGATTCCGCGCCCCATGCCGTGGGCGATAAGGAATCCGCCTGCGGCTGCGCCGGCATTTTCAACGCGCCGTTTGCCCTTGAGAGCTACGCCCAGACGTTTGAGGAGGAAGGCGCGCTGCATCACTTCGAGGGTTTCGCCTCGGAACACGGCCCACGTTTTTATGGCCTGCCCCTCAATACCGCTACAGTGGTGTTAGAGCGTGTTCCAACCCCGGTGCCGTCCACGCTTCCAGCCGCTTCCACCAGTATTGTTCCCTTTCATGCCGGGGAGACGTTGGGCTGGCGGTTTGTGGGGGCGGATTGCGAGCATAGACCTGACGACGTCAATCGCCCTAGAAATGAGGTTAATAGAGGTGCCCAAATACTACAGTAGGGCAGCTTTATAAGAAACCGCACCCCCCTACGGCAACGGCACATCCACTGGATCATAGGGGGACACACTGGCGCGAAAGGCATCTCGCGCCCAGCGGTGCAGGTTTATCATACCCTTGGTCAACATCCCCGCCGCAAGAAGACCCATCAGGGCTAAGACCTTGGCCACAATGCCCTCAAACCCCCATAACGCCGCCAAAAACACAAACATCCCCGCACCGGCCAGCCCCAAACCAATGAGGATTTCTCTTGGTTGCCACAAGCTGGCAAACTCCAGTTGAAAACGGCTTCGAGTCAACAGATAGCCGCCGAACCTTGCCCGTGGCAAAATTGCCTGCCACCGCGCCTCATACCGCCGCCAAAATGCCCGTACCCATAGGATAATTATAAGGGGCACCAAAAGCCCCAGCGGCCACCACAATACCGCCCCTGGCATACTCAACCCCAATAGCGCCAGCGGCAAAGCGTCCCACGGCTCCAGCAGGGGGGCATTCAGTTCTTTAAGCAGGCTAAGGCTCAGGGCATAGCCCTTACCCCCTCGATGCCAGGCAAAGGGGAACACCAAAAACTCCCCTTGCTTCGTCGGGCGCACCAGCACCTGATACACCCGGCGGCGCAAAAACTTTGGCAACCAAAATCCGTACATGATTCAGGGTGTAAACCGAAGGGGTAGGGGTGGCAAGGGGGATAAGAGTTGTTGGGTGATAGCTAAATAAAACTTGGAGTAGCCAGCAAGGACATAACGAAGAGGGTTCGACGCACAACCCTATCAAGAAACGGTGCCGCAGAAAGGATTCGACCCCCCGCGCGCGTTGCGCGCAAACAATAACGAAGAGGGTTCGACGCACAACCTATCAAGAAACGGTGCCGCAGAAAGGACTCGAACCCTCGACCTGATGATTACAAATCAACTGCTCTACCAACTGAGCTACTGCGGCACATTCAAACAAAATAGTTTATACTGACCCTTGGTTACCAAAACCATACTTTTTCGCAAGGGAAAACAGGTGGTTTACGGGGAGGGGGTTTTTGTTGTAGAATCAAAATACTTTATGACTGTTGATGTTTTGCATGTTATTGAACGTCTTGAAAAAGTTGGTTTTCCGTAAGCGCAGGCGCGGGGAATATCCCAGATTATCAGAGGGCACCTCTATTAACCCATTTAGGGATGAGTGGCTAGAAGGGGCTAGGCGAGCAAACGTAAGCGTACTCAAGCGTAGGTGCGGATTGCGAGCATAGATCTGACGACGCCAATCGCCCTAGAAATGAGGTTAATAGAGGTGCCCAGAGGTAAATGAGCACCACGCTCTGACGTTTAATCATCTCGCGTCTTACCTCCAATAATATTCATCATCTGTTGTTTTGTTTGTTGGTCTGTTAAAGTTTCCTGTGTTTCCTTTAGCGCGTCTTCTAGTTCTTTCGGATTTTTTAAGTATTCTTCAATTATACTAACATCAAAAATGTCAATGCGTCGATCCTGGGGATTTTCAGCAATTTGTTTTAATGCTTCTAAAATTTCTCCTTGCACCTTTGGAGGCTGTTCACTTATCATTAATGCGCTAGGTAACCAATTATTTTTGTTGCTTAAAACTTGATCTACTAATGTAGAAATATCTGGAATATCAGGGTTTTGACTCATAAAAATAACGCGTAAGTCCTATTATGGTATGTTGTACGATGCCCCAAAATTTGGGAGCTTAAAACTTACCAAAACCATACTTTTTCGCAAGACCTAACGCACCTCAATCAAATCAACGCCATTGGCGGAGCCAACGCCGTAACTGTCCAAGGACAGCGACACCCCATCGGTGTCAAAGCGCACGGGTACATCAAACAAAAATCCAGCAGTCACATTAACGCCGCTGGCCGGTGCCACCGTAAACGTCACCAAGCCAGTTTCGGTGTCTATCGTCCAGCCGGTCAGTTGTTCCGTGCCATTGAGGGCGACGCGGATACTCCCCGCCACGGGCTTGGTAATGGGGCGATAAACGGTGGTCGCGCCGGAGGTATAGGCCTTGCGCAGGGCAAAGACTTTGTTGACCCCATCACCGCTGCCAATGTTTTGATCCGATGGGGCAGGGGTGGCCGCCGCCGGACAGGACTGGTAATCCGTCCAGTCCCGAAAGCGAAAGCCGTAGGCCTTGCCTTGCCGGGCGCGGAAGAAGGCCAGCAGAGTTTCCAGCTGCGCCGCGCTGCGGACGCCGTAGGCGACGTTGTAACGCAGGCGCGCCTGGCTCCAGTTGACGTTGCGCTGCTCAAAGCCGGAAATGGTCTCCACCACGTCGGTGGAAAACTGCGGCCCGCCGGCACTGCCGTAGGAGATATCAACGGGAAATAACACGGGGTGAAAGGACATGGGGGTTTAATCCTTGGAAAATAATTGTTTTACGTGGGTGGTGCATACACAAACGGCTTTTTGTATAAAAATGGCTGTCCATTATCTTGAACATGGTGTTAAGAGAGATACTCAACCTTCATAAAGGTTTCTCATGCAGATAGCACGTTACAAGACCCTGATTCACGAACTCTACGAAGGTGAGAGCCGTCTCGCCCAACGGTTTCGATACGGCATACTGGTATTGGATTTTATCACCATCGTTTTTTTGATTGTGGCAACATTTTTTCATGAGAACCCACAGGTAGAGCGGTTGAATATATTTTTTGGAGTCTATCTTGCGCTGGATGTCTTGCTGCGCCTGTGGATTGCCGGGAATAAAACGGCCTTCTTGCTCAACCCATTAACGATTGTTGATGTGGTGGTGGTGCTATCATTTCTGCCGGGGGTATTGGGGGGCAATTTTGCTTTTTTACGCAGTTTGCGCGTGTTGCGGTTGTTGCATTCGTACAGGGTGCGGGAACGGTTATGCCAAGACGTGCCCCTTTTTCGCCGGCACCAAGATATTACTCTTAGTGCTTTGAATTTATTTGTTTTTATTTTTATCATGACGGAAATAGTTTTTGTTACTCAAATTGGTCATAACCCGCAAATTCGCAATTTTCTTGATGCGTTATATTTTACCATCACGACCTTAACCACCACGGGGTTTGGGGACGTGACGCTTCAGGGTAACATGGGGCGTGGGCTGGCCGTTGTTATCATGATCTTTGGGGTGTCCTTGTTCCTGCGGTTGATTCAGACGATACTGCGCCCTGCCAAAATACGCTTTATGTGCGATGCCTGCGGCCTATTCTTGCATGAGCGCGACGCGGTGCACTGCAAGCATTGCGGGAAAGTCTTAGCAACCCCGTCCGAGGGGGATGTGTGATGCGTGGGGCTATTGATAGTCTTGTAAGAAAGTAGGTATAGTATCACCACGTCACCTTGCTCGACACCCTGCGCCTGCAAAAAGACGCCATCAACGCCCTGGCTGCCCGCTACGGGGCCCGGCGGATACGGGTGTTTGGCTCGGTAGCGCGGGGGAGTATTAAGGTTTTTTCTCCCATACAGGTTTTATTTTCGGTTTAGGGCATGTTGAATCTTTAATGCCGAGGAGGTCTTTATTACTGATACGATCAAGGGCACAGGATATAGAATCATACACTGCATCAACTTTATCCCAATCTTTTTTTATTGATTCTGGAAAGTTTTTTATTTCTGCAATTTCAAGTGATTGTCGTTCGACGTTGGTGTATGTTGAGAATAACCACTGTGCAGCTTCCTCGCGCCCCTCAGCATGGAAATAAGGCATTTGAATAACAGGAGTGTTTATAGTTTTGTTTTTACCTTTAAATATGGACATGCCTGCAATTTCAAGACCATAGTATTCGTTGTACTCTAAATTATAAGTAGTTTTTAATTTTGTAAGACCAAGATAAGTAATTTCACCAGCCTTGGCTGTAAATCCTATAGGTTTCTTTGGTTCATACACAACATCACAAGCACGAGCACCATCAAGAAAATAGTCTCCCGGCTTTACAAAACGTACCGTATAAAACTTTGTTTTTTGTGGGTCGATGATGGTATTTTTTGAGAAGAAAGAAGAATTTATGTTTTTCTCAAAAGAATAATATACTAAAAATTGTTCAGGTCCCCGCCAATTAACTGCGAACGGATACGTAGTGCAATTCGAAAACTTTACAGTGTTTAGTTGTTCCTCAGCATCAATCTCAACCCCCATCACCACAAGGGCTAGAGCATCACTCTTTGTAAACCTAACCTCTTGGATATTAGGGGATACACAACCCGACAAACAACAGAAGAATAATAAAAAAACCATCCTGATGTGTGCATGCATTTTTTGCAGCAAATTCTCATCACGGCTGTTGTTCTTCATACAATTTTCTCCCCTTGCGCCAGACAGCGGCACCAAACCCACTCAATTACCCGTTATCGAGGCGCGGTAATACGCACACAACACTGCATTCATCCGCGTTTGATAGCCTCGGCCTTGCTGCTGAAACCACGCCAACATTTCGGGGTCAAGACGAAGGGTTTTTGCAACCTTTCGTTTGGGTAGTAATACTGCCTCATCCCAATTAAAATCGCTATCATCAATAGCGTCTTCCGGGATAGCGGCGGCGGCCTGCCAATCCGATTGGCCGCGCATTTTTTCAAAAGTCTTCTTGCTGTAGGTCTTGATCATAACGCCTCCTTGCTGGGTGAGCTGGGCATAGTATAGCAGGTGACACCATGAACAGCCAAATCAAACACCGTCGTCTATTGCCCCCTTCTCCCGCGCAGCGGGGGAAGGTGAGGATGGGGGTGTTTAAAATTATAAAAACTAATGACTTTTTCCCCCTCCCCAGCCCTCCCCCGCTACGCAGGGGAGGGGGTTAGACCGAGCACTTTAACAAAGGGGCGAAAACTTAGCCCCTACCCCCCGCTGCAGCCCTCCGCCGCTGCCAAGGCTGCTGCCCGGAACCATTGCCCGAAGCAGCACCGCCACTATAACCCCGGCGTGGACCGCCGTTGTTAGCAGGGGCACCGAAGCTCCGACCCCGACCATTGCCGTTGCTATTCCCATTGCGGCGGCGGGAGGCATCGGCGGCGACAGGAGTGCTGGCGTCGTCTTTGCCGTAGATGAGGCGGTGAATGGCTTTCCACTTTGCGCCGTCGGCGGGGGTGAGGAGGTTCACCGCCGCGCCCTCAGCCCCGGCCCGAGCCGTCCGGCCAATGCGGTGGATGTAGTCTTCCGGGCACTGGGGCAGGTCATAGTTTACCACGTGGGCAATATGGGGAATATCAAGGCCACGGGCGGCCACGTCGGTGGCGACAAGGATGCGGTATTTTTTCTCCCGGAAGTCCTGGATGACTTTTTCCCGCTGACGCTGGCGCAGGTCGCCGTGAATGGCGTCGGCATGGTGGCCGCCCTTGGTGAGCTTTTCCGCCAGCCGTTCCGTGCCGTGCTTGGTCTTGACGAAGATAATGATGGAGCCATCGCGCTGGCTCACCTGCTCAATGAGCTTGCCGTATTTCTCGCCGTCGGTGGTGCGGATGAGTTCCTGCTGAATCTTCGCCGCCGGGGTGGTGGTGGAGCCGACCGCAACCCGTTCCGGGTTGGTCATGTACTTGGCCGACAGGCTGACAATATTGCCGGGCATAGTGGCGGAGAACAACAAAGTCTGGCGTTGCTTGGGCAATAACTTGCCAATCCGCTCAATCTGTACCCCAAAACCCATGTCCAGCATCCGGTCGGTCTCATCGAGAACAAAAAACGCGGTCTTGTCGAGGCGCAGGGTGTTGCGCTCTAGGTGATCATTAACCCGGCCCGGCGTGCCCACCACAAGGCGTGGCCGTTGGGATAGCTGACGTAACTGCTTTTGCATGGAATCCCCGCCGATGAGGAGGGCGGTGCGAATTCCCGCCACGGGGATCAGCGGCGTCAGGGCGGCCAGAACCTGACTGGCCAGCTCCCGCGTTGGGGTCAAAATAAGAGCCGTCGCTTCCGGCTGGGCCATCAAGCCAGCAAGGATAGGCAGGCCGAACGCCGCCGTCTTGCCCGTGCCCGTCTGGGCCGACCCCAGAATATCCCGCCCGGCCAAGGCCAGGGGAATCGTCTGCGCCTGAATGGGGGTGGGCGTCGTAAAGCCGACGCGGGTAATCGCCTGGAGCAGCCGCTCAGGCAAGCCAAAGCTTTGAAAATCAGTCATATGTATCCTATGTGTGGCCTTCCGCGACTACAGACAATCCGCAACCGTTCGTGCCGTGACCATCCGGTCAAGGTTGCCGATGCGGAAGAAAAAACCCTCAAAGGGGAAGGCTCAATAAAGAACGCACAAGCACAGGGGTTTTAAACCCTGCAGGGGATGTAGAGGGTATTTTGATGAAAAGCAAGGGGGAATTTTATGCTCAAAAAAGACCATTGCCTAAATGTTGGTTGTTGCCCGTCTGGAATCAGGCACACGCTTACCCAGCATGCAAAGCCTGGTGCGCTAAGCCGCCGCTATTGGGATGCGGCCTGATGTGCGTCTGGTGCCTAGTTCGTTGTGATAGGGTGCGGGGGCATTGAGGGGTGAATGATGGGGGGCAGGGCAAAAAAAAACTCCCCCCGAAGGGGGGAGGATTTTTATTTATCGCAAATTCATCAGAACAAGCGATAAACAAGGGCGATAATAATTACCGCTGCCGCTACTGCCAAGAGGCAGTATAAGGGAACCACGATCCAGAGGAGGGGGCCTTTCTCCCCACTCTTCTCTATATCTTCAACTACTGGGCCCAGTAGTGCTAAAGTCCATAAAACGCACGCCAAGCATGCACCCAAATATACAACTGTAGCCATGATTTTTACCAACCCATTTTGGTTGGTTTAAAAAACACTCCAGATCATCCCTTTTTTATCCTTAACAATCGTTTCCGATAACGTCTAAGACGGCATCAAAAAAACACCGTGCTAAGGTCAAAAAAAGTTTTGACTCTGGATCTATGGGATGAGTATGCCCTGCGGCTGCGGCTGCGGCTGCGGCATGGATCACTTTTTTAAAAATAAAGACAAAATTTTTAATTTTCAGGCAAAAAAAGCACGGTGTTTCTCCTCCCCCTACCCCCTATGCGCACCAGTTTAGCACTTGCGGCCGTAAGGCGCGTGTGTTGCCGTGCTCGATGGTGATCCCTCCCCCGCCTGCGGGGGAGGGCGGGGTGGGGGATATGAAAGAAGAACAATACGTTCCATCAAAAACCCCCTT
>JBKCUA010000018.1:0-55498 GCA_046318675.1 Holosporales bacterium | reverse complement strand
CAAGAAAACCACTCTGACACTTGAAGAAGCGCGTGGACTGGCAAAACGCGCCCTACAATTCAAGCAGGAACGCGGCAGGCTGCCTTCCCTCACGTCCCCCGACCCGTGGGAAAAGAAAATGGCCGAGGGGGTCGCCTTTCTTGCGCGCCAGAAAGCGGAGGCAGCCAATGGTTAAACCACGCTTTACCGATGAAGATGATGCACTGCTTGCCGAGCTTGGTATTGAGATTGAGGAAGCCAAAACCTCTGGCCACTCACCACGCGAAGAACGCATTATTGCAGGTTTTGAAGAGATTCAACGCTTTGTTGAACAGCATGGACGAATCCCGCAGCATGGCGAGGACAAGGATATCTTTGAGCGACTCTATGCGGTACGGCTAGATAAAATCCGTGCTTCACAAGATTGCTGCGCCGTGCTTGCTGGCTTCGATAAGCAAGGGTTACTGCAAGCGCAACCAGCGGCTATTCATAGTGCAGGTGACGATCTGGATGATGATGCACTGCTTGCGGAACTCGGCGTTCTGGATGCCGGCGAAAACGACATCACCAAACTCATGCACGTTAAAACTCGCGCTGAAATACGCGCAGCGGAAGAAATCGCCAAGCGTGCATCATGCCTAGATTTTTACAAGTTCAAGCCTCTGTTCACTGCCGTGCAGGAGGATTTGAAGGTTGGCATACGCCAAAGCCGCCGCTTCAAAGAAGATGCCAGCATTGAAAAAGGTGAGTTCTTTATCCTGGGCGGTCAGATTGTTTATGTAGCTGAAGTCGGTGAGGAAATAAAAGCACCCAACGGCGCGACGGATGCACGCCTGCGGGTGATTTATGATAACGGTACGGAAAGCGACCTTCTCATGCGCTCCCTGCAACGCGCTCTCTATAAAGACGAAGCAGGGCGGCGTATCACTGACCCGTCGGCGGGTCCCTTATTCTCCGATGTAGCAGAAGACGGCGACATTGAATCAGGCACTATCTACATTCTGCGGAGCAAATCCGACCACCCGCTCATCAAAGAACACCGCGATGTCATCCATAAAATCGGCGTTACCAGCGGCGATATAAGCAAACGCCTCTCTAATGCCAAGCTCGACCCCACCTTCCTAATGGCGGATGTCGAGGTGGTGGCCACCTATGAACTCTCGAATATCAATCGGGTGCGACTGGAAAAGCTGATCCACAAATTCTTTGAACCTGCACGCCTTAACATTGAAATCAAAGACCGCTTCGGCAACCCCATTGTACCACGTGAATGGTTCCTTGTGCCGCGCTTTGTGATTGATGAGATGATTAAGCGTATCAAGGATGGATCAATCATTAACTGCACCTATGACGTTAGGACGCAAGAAATTATAAAGCAACCACAGCCTGAAAAATTCTGATTTTGCGGCACCAGTGCGGCACCGGTAAAAAAGACGCCGCTGGGAATTGCGGCTAAGTCTTTGATTTGGTTGGTTGCGGGGGCCAGATTTGAACTGACGACCTTCAGGTTATGAGCCTGACGAGCTACCGGGCTGCTCTACCCCGCGACAGGGAAATAGCTTGTTGCACGATAGTTAGAAGAATGCAATCGTTTCCTTTAGAAGGTCAACGGAAATTGACAATTTATGCGGGCAATCGCAAGCGTACCGAAGAGTACGCGCAGATAACCCGCATAGACCCGCTGAAACCAAATAATTAATACACCCAATGGCGCATCATAAAGGACTCAAGCCGCTAATAGGATAGTCTCCAGCTTTTGAGTCGCCTCAGTTTCGTCAATGGCCTCAATCGCGGCCAGCTCACGCGCTAACCGATCAAGTGCCGCTTGGTAAATTTGCCGCTCGCTATAAGATTGATCAGGGAGAAGTGAATTTTTATGCAAATCCCGAACAACCTCAGCAATGGAGGACGGATCACCAGAATTAATTTTCGCCTCGTATTCCTGTGCCCGGCGGCTCCACATCGTTTTTTTGACTCTAGCCTTACCCTTTAGGGTTTTCAAGGCCACGTCCATTTTTGTCCGTGAATAAATGTGACGCAGCCCCGCCGTTGCCGCCTTGTGATACGGCAGCCGAAGAGTCATCTTTTCACGGTCAAATTGAACAACGATAAGTTTTAATTTGGTGCCAGAAATTTCCTGAGTCTCGAGGCCTGTTATTTTTCCCACGCCGTGTGTTGGATAAACAACATAATCACCAGCCTTGAAGTTTACTTTGATGTCACTCATGCACTAAACCCAATGTAAAATGTTGAAGGTTACGGTTGTTGTGCTCTCCCCAAACAGCATCGTTTTTATTATAGCCCCAGACTATAGCAAAAAAACTTACACAATGCACGAAAAATTAACCATCATCCCTTCGGGGCGGCAACCATGACCATCTGCCGACCTTCTAAACGGGGAGCAAGCTCTATTTTAGCCACATCCGCTAGATCATTTTTAGCATTTTCCATTACTTGAGTGGTAATGGCTTGATGCTCAAGCTCACGACCACGAAAGCGCAAGGTGACTTTAACCTTGTTGCCTTCTTCCAAAAACCGGCGCATCGCCCGAAGTTTCACCTGATAATCGTTAGGTTCAATGCCTGGACGAAGTTTTATTTCTTTTATTTCAATAACCTTCTGATTGCGTCGAGCTTCAGCCTTTTTTTTCTGTAGCTCGTATTTAAATTTTCCAGCGTCAAGAATTTTGCACACTGGGGGCTGAGCATTGGGGGAAATTTCCACCAAATCCATCCCCGCCGCTTGAGCCTTGGCAACAGCCTCCCGAACAGACATTACCCCCACAGCACCGCCGTGTTGATCAATAAGGCGCACCTGAGGCGCATGGATATCAAAATTAATCCGAGCCCCGCTTTTAGCAGGGGGTTGGGGCATCATAGGCGAGCGAGCGATGGTGACAATCCTTCTGTTCGTTAAAATCAATTGACTGCATGAAAGAGCGAGATAGTCAACTTGTCAAGAGGACTTCTTGCAATACACGCATCTCATCCAGACATTTACCGGTTCCCAGCACCACGCATTTCAACGGATCCTCTGCTAAGAAAACAGGTAAACCTGTGTTCTTACGCAAAACCTTGTCTAAATTAGATAGCAGCGAGCCACCACCCGTCAAAACAATGCCCTTATCCACAATGTCGGCGGCCAATTCTGGAGGTGTATGTTCCAGAGCAACCTTGACAGCTTCAACAATGGCAGCGACGGGTTCGGCCAAGCTTTCGGCTATTTGACGCTCTGTTACGTCAATTTCCTTGGGCACCCCGTCGTTGAGATCGCGACCCTTAACTTTCATGGTTTTTCCAGGGATATTATTCCCAGCGGCATCCTGCGGCACTTCGGCAGAACCAATTTCTTTTTTGATACGCTCAGCCGTAGCCTCGCCAATCAGCAGGTTATTATTACGACGGATATAACTGATGATCGCCTCATCCATCACATCACCACCCACCCGTACGGAGCGGGCATAAACCACCCCTCCGAGAGAAATAACGCCGACCTCCGTTGTGCCTCCGCCAATATCCACCACCATTGACCCGGTAGGCTCCGTCACCGGAAGCCCCGCGCCAATAGCCGCGGCCATAGGTTCTTCAATTAAATACACTGCGCGTGCACCCGCACGCTCAGCCGATTCTTGAATTGCTCGCCGTTCCACCGCAGTGGAACCTGATGGTACGCAAATAACAATTTGAGGAGATGTGAAAAAGCGGCGATTGTGCACCTTCTGAATAAAGTGCTTAATCATTTCCTCGGCCACGTGAAAATCGGCAATAACACCGTCACGCAGGGGACGAATTGCGGTAATATTTCCCGGTGTTCGACCCAACATCTGCTTAGCCTCGTCACCTACAGCTAAGACTACTTTTTTACCCTTAACACTGGTAATGGCCACCACCGACGGCTCATTCAGGACAATGCCCCGCCCAGGAACATACACCAAGGTATTGGCAGTTCCTAAATCAACCCCCATGTCGGCTGACATCCATCCGGTAAATTTACTGAACATTCGAGTGCCCCTTTTTTATCGTGCGGTCTTTGTCATGGCGTAAAGAAGTAAAAGGACGATTAACAACACCCGCTATCGTTTGTCATTATTTTTTATGCGAGCCGTTTATCTTTTGCTGCGGCTTTATCTTCAAGCCCCTTATCCCCCGCGCGCTGGCGCAGTACCGTCTCCACATCCGTGGGTGTAACGCCGCCATCCAGCCACAATACCAGCAAGTGATACAAAAGATCGCAGCTTTCCTCAATGATCTTAACCCGATCAGCGCGCAAGGCTTCGATAACCACCTCTACGGCTTCCTCGCCCACTTTCTGGGCAATTTTTGGCGTCCCTTTGGCCATTAGCCTAGCCGTATAGGATTTTTCAGGATCGGCTTTTGCTCTAGTCTGTAGCACCGAAAAAAGATCATGAATAAAATCTGTCATGCCGTTTCTTATAATAACAACCCGCAAAAAATGCACCATGTTTTGCTTATAACGCTGTATAAGGAATCCCCGTCACACGGGCATTACAAAAAACCTACCATTTTGTCTTTACTACTTGCACTACGGCTTGTTTCCGGCTTTGTTGCGAGCCGCAGCATTATAAATTCTTAGGTCTAGCTCTATGGAAATTTTTGACAGTTTTCTTGCCAACTTTTTATCACCAGGAATTCTGTTTTTTTTATTGGGCATTGGTGCGGGTTTATTGCGATCAAATTTAGAAGTTCCCGAAAGCATTAGCCGTTATCTTTCCATTTACCTAATGATGGCAATTGGCTTTAAAGGTGGCAATGCATTAGCCAGTAGTCACGGTATCAGTAACACTGCAATATTACTTATGCTGGCCGGGGTTGCTTTAGGTTTCATTATGCCTTTTATTGGCTACTTCTTGCTGCGCCGAACCACACGGCTTGATCCTCTTAATGCCGCCGCCATAGCCGCTCATTATGGGTCTATCAGCATGGTGACCTTTGCCACAGCGGTCTCGTTTCTGACGGCTAAAGGCATTGACTACCATGGCTATATTGCGGCTGTTGTTGCATTGATGGAGGCTCCGGCAATCGTTTCAGGTTTATTGCTGGCACGACTATACACACCTGTCTTAGCCAAGGAGCACCCTAGCCGCCCTGGACTGATTCATGAATCGTTGACCAATGGTGCGATTTTATTACTGTTAGGTGCTTTTGTTATTGGCTGGCTCTCAGGGGACAGCGGAATGCAAAAAATGAAGGTTTTCCTCATTGACCCCTTTCATGGCGTCTTGGCCTTGTTTTTATTGGATATGGGACTATTAGTGGTAAAGCATCTGTCCGGGTTGCGGGGTTTTTCAATGTCACTAGTGCTGTTTGGCATCTATATGCCGCTTGTGGGCGCAGCATTGGGGCTGGGGGTTGCTGATATCCTTCACCTTGATCCCGGCACAGGGTTTTTGTTTATTGTCCTGATGGCTAGTGCTTCATATATTGCCGTTCCCGCAGCGTTGCGGTTAGCCTTGCCCGAAGCTAACCCCGGCCTTTATGTGCCAATGTCGCTTGCCATTACTTTCCCATTTAACATTATTGTCGGTATTCCTCTATATTACAGTATTGCCGTTCCTTTTCTTCAACATTTGTTGCCGTGATCATGACTGGGTTAGCACCATTGCTGGATGCCCTCACCGCGCCTATGGCCGAGGTCGAAGCATTGATTATTGACAAAAGTGCAAGCATCGCATCGCGTATCCCGGAAATATCAGGCCATCTCATTAACGCTGGCGGCAAGCGCATTCGACCCTTGCTATTATTGGCAACCGCGCGTCTTTTTAACCCTGATGCTACACCCTATGCCTTGGCCGCAGCGGTAGAGTTTATTCATACGGCAACCTTACTTCACGATGACGTGGTGGATGCCAGTAATACGCGCCGGAATAAGCCCAGTGCTAATGCTGTTTGGGACAATAAAGCTCCTGTTTTAGTTGGTGATTTTCTATTTAGCCGCGCCTTTCAACTGATGGTACAAGTCAACGATATGGCCATCTTGAAAGTGCTGGCCGATACCGCCAATACTATTGCCGAAGGCGAGGTTTTACAGCTTGAGGCTCAAGGCAATTTAAATTTATCCGAAGCCCGCTATCTAGATATAATTCACGCAAAAACAGCAGTTCTTTTCGCAGCAGCTTTAGAGGTTGGCGGCCGCGCCGGTGGTGCCGATATGGCGACAGCCATTAAGCTGCACCAAGCGGGAGCCTGCTTAGGTATGGCCTTTCAATTGCTTGATGACGCACTGGATTATGATGGGGATGCAGAGCACCTTGGCAAAACCCTAGGCAACGATTTTTTTGAAGGAAAAATGACCTTGCCTCTTCTCTTGGCTCTGAATCACGCAAGCCCCAACGAACGCAACATCCTTATCCATAGTTTTTCCGAAAGAACCCCCACCGATTTTGCCCAAGTGTGCAGCATTTTGCAACGTACTAACTCACTGGAGCAAACCCGCGCCCGTGCAGCCTTTTATAGCCAGCAAGCTTTGGATATTCTCGCTGCTTGGAAAAACACCCCGCTGGGGGATGCGCTTAGGGCTGCTGTTGCTTTTCTAGCAACCCGATCAGCATAATTAACGCCTCGTCCTTAGACTTTCCTGCTAAGGATACCTGATACTGTGCTTGAGCATAATAAGGCCGTCGTGCCGCTGCTAAGGTCAAGAATCCTTGCTTATCCTTTAGCAAAGGACGTTCACCGGGGTTTTTCTGTAGTCGTTTCCAAAGTTCTTCTACCGGGACATCAAGCCAAACAGTTGTTGTATGCTCTTTTAAAAAAGCCCAGCCCGACGGATGCATCACAACACCCCCGCCTGTGGCGATGACCCCGTAAAAATTGTTTTCACAAATTTTTTTTAATGCTTTCTCTTCCCAGTGCCGGAAGAGGGTCTCACCATTCTCAGCAAAGCAAGCATGAATGGTCTTCCCCATTAATTGTTCAGCTACAACATCGCTATCTATCGTTGCAATGCCCCATCGAGCAGCCAACGCAGCAGCCAAGGTTGTTTTACCGCTACCCATCATCCCAACTAATGCCAAGGGTCTTGTCAAAAAGGCCATCAAGCATTAATGCTGTATCCGTGAGGTTTTATGAAGCGTTTTTTCCTGTTGGTGATTGCTTTACTGCTCCTTAGCATTATAGGCATTGTTTTTTCAGCGTGGAAAGTAGCCCCAAAAACACATGATAAAATTGTTCATATTCAAATACATTCATCGAAAAACCCTTAATTTAGCCCATTGCAAAAAACACAAAATTAATTTTTTAGGTGTATATTTCGCCTTCCGCTCAACTTAGCAGATGGTACATTTTGGACTCAGTGGACATTAAACTTGATGTGACCGTCGCGTGTGCGAGCCGCTCCTATGCGGAAAGGTTACAGAGGTTTTTTACAAAACCCACCGTTATTGGTGAGGTAGTCAGTGATGGTGCCCTTGCCGCGTTTCTTAGTTATGGAGAAACACTATCTCAAGAACTACCTCCGCTAAAAGAACAGCTTGGCCGCATTCGGTTTCGGAGACATATTGCCCCTATCGATCTAGTTGATATTGTCAACGCCTCCGATAGCATCGAAAAAGAACAGCACGATTTTTTAGTGACTCTCCTTCAGCGCACTGACACACACAACCAAGTTACGACCCGACTGCTTCATCTATTGGAATAATAGCTTTATAGCTGGTTGCACAATTAAAAGTATATTTGCAACCAGCGCACGGCACAAAGTGCCGCGGCCAAATGGCCGAAAAAAATAACTTATAGCGCGCTTAAGACTTTATCAATGTCTACCGCTAATTACGCAACGCGCTATAGGGTACACACCAAGAACCCGAACATCCTCCGAATAGAATGATAACTCTTCAAGGGCTTGCTGAAAGAATAGGCTATCCTTATGGGCATTGGCATCAACAATGAAAGAGGCAGCAGCAAAGCGGCCACCGAGGAGATAACTCTCAATCTTGCTGAGGTTCACACCATTAGTGGCAAAACCCCCCAAGGCTTTATATAAAGCCGCCGGAACATCCCGAAGGGTAAAAAATAATGTTGTTTTATAAGTAGAGGTATCCTCAAAAATGGGCACCCGCAGCGTAGGTTCAAGCACCAGAAAACGAGTCACATTCTCGACGTTATCGGCGATATTGTGGGCTAACGGGACAAGACCATAAATCTCCCCCGCTGCCCGCGAAGCAATCGCGGCATTACGCGGATTTTTCCAATAGGCAACATCCCGCGCCGCACCGGCTGTATCGCTGTGCACCACGGGGGTTAACTGATGTTGCCGCAAAAAACCTCGGCATTGGGTTAGTGCTTGGACATGACTGTGCACATCTTTAATTGTCTCCAGCGTTGTTCCCGGTACCGTAAGCAAGTGGTGCACTATAGGTTCGTAATGTTCGGCTGTGATGAACAATCCTCCTTGAGGAAGCAGAGTGTGCATATCCGCCACCCGGCCAGCAGTGTTGTTTTCTACTGGCAGCACCGCGTGGGTGGCTCGCTCTTCCCGCACAGCGTTAAACGCATCTTCAAAACTAAAACACGGTAAAATCTCGGCTTGCGGAAACAATACCCGGCACACCTGATGGGAATATGCACCAGCGATCCCTTGAAAAGCGACAATAAACGAAGATGGAAGCGGTGTTGTCATAATAAAATAAAATTCCTGTTGGTGTCGCCATGCGGGGTTAGTATAACCGAGACGCTTTTGCAAGCTGGGAGAGCATATGGCTTCGTTGGAATGGAATAAACTTTTTGCTGCGGCTTTAATTGTCGGGATCGCCGTTTGGGGCACAAGAATAGTGGCAAAACATCTATTTGCAGACGAAACTCATCCTGGGGAACCAGCCCCAAAACACGCTTATGAAATTGCTGAAGGTGTGCGACCGGCGGAAACCACTGCAGCAGCTCCGGCGGCGGCGGTGATTAACCCCATTGCGCCGCTATTAGCCAGTGCCAGTGTTGATGAGGGCTTGAAAGTTGCCCGTAAGTGCGCCGCCTGCCACAGTTTTGATAAGGGGGGCGCAAATAAAGTCGGGCCGAACCTATGGGGTATCGTTGGCGGTAAGCATGCCCATTTAGATAGCTTTGCCTACTCTGCCGCCTTAAAAAATCTGCCCGGTGTTTGGGATTATGAATCGCTCAGTAAATTTCTTTATGATCCAAAAGCTTACGCCAAGGGTACAAAAATGAGTTTTGCCGGACTGAAAAATGATAAAGAACGTGCTGATATCATTATCTATTTGCGATCATTGGCAGATAAGCCTATGCCCTTGCCTTAAGATAGATTATTCTGTATTGTAGCCCTTAAGATTGGATAATATTTTCATGAACATGAAGCGTAATCGTATGCGTCCCCATGGCGGGGGTGGTGGCCGTGGTTTCAACCCCCCACGGTTTCCAGGACAAGGCGGTGGGCGTCCCTTCCACAACAATACTGGCGGTGGGAATAACCCCGAAAACGATCGCCGTATTCGGGCAAATGCCTTAAAGATGATTGAAAAATATCAAAACATGGCCAAGGATGCATTGGTAAACGGCGACGTCGTTATGGCCGAAAATTATCACCAGCACGCCGATCACTTTCAGCGCGTCCTCAACGCCCACGCCCCGCGTTTCCCCGAACAAGCCGAGGCTCCAGAACAACACCCCACCCAGCCACAGCCCTCGTTTTCCCAAGAACCGCCCGTCGCCGTGGACGAACCCCCACACCAACCGGGGCGGTTTCCTCCTGATGATTTTTATCCTGAACCGTCGCCTAAGCATCACCACACGCCGCGCCCGGCATCAGCTCATCGGATACCGCCACCACAAGAAGACGTCGAAGCCTTGCGGGATGTGCCATTTTTATCTGGGGCTTCGCTTGCGCCGCGTGTTTCAGCTCCTGAAGAAGATATCGCCGCGCCAGATGCTCCCCCAAAAGCCTCATCCACTGAGGGCGGAATCGTACGCCGACGCCGTACTCGTATTCCCCGCCGTCCAACAGAAAGCAGTGATAACCCTGAGAGTTAAAAGCTATTGGAAGTTATACCGGGTTTCGGCATTTCTTTGTTCCACCATTCCGTCACGGTATCTTCTCCCCCTATCGGGGGCAGGGTCGTAAGCCCTAGGCATCCTAAGACGCTGAGGCTATCCGCGCCTAAATAACTGGGGGCTGTCATGTGCAGCCAGCGATTCCAGAGATTTTCCTGCCACACATGGGTTAGTAACCCGCGCCCGGCCTCGATTAATACATGACGCACCCCAGCATCCCCCAACGCCTCCAATATTTCCCGCATATTCAGCTTGCCGTCATGTTCTGACACTTGTAGCGTCCTAACCCCTGGGGAAGAGCCTTTAAGGGCGGTAAAAACCCACGTGGGCTGCATCGACTGCCCAGCAAAAATAGCGGCATCCGCAGGAGTCGTTAACCGCCGATCCAACAGGACACGCATCGGTGGCCGCAGCACCCTCGGTAATCGTACCGTCAGCCGCGCATCATCACGTTGGGCCGTTACCGCCGTGGTCAGCAGCGCATCGGCTTGACTTCGCCATTGTTGCACTAAGGCGCGGCTTTGTGGGCTGGTGATCCATTGGCTCACCCCATTGGCGAGGGCAATGCGCCCATCAAGCGATGTGGCAACCTTAACACTAACAAAGGGTAGACCAGTACGCAAATAGTGAAAAAACGGCGCGTTCAAGGCTTCGGCTTCGGTACGGCATACGTTCTCGGTGACACTCATCCCAGCATCTCGCAATGCGGCCACTCCGCCCCCATTGACTTTAGGGTTAGGATCAGGGCAGGCTACAACCACCCGCGCCACTCCAGCCGCAATCAAAGCATCCGTGCATGGCGGGGTCACGCCATGGTGACTGCATGGCTCCAGCGTTACATAAGCCGTAGCTCCAGCGGCAGCTCCTCCTGCCTGGCGTAAGGCCTCGGTTTCGGCGTGGGGTCGCCCTCCCGGCTTGGTGCGGCCACGGGCAATTAACACGCCATTGTTGACTATAAGGCAGGCAACACTGGGGTTGGGGGATGTACTACCCACCGCCCCGGCGGCATAGGCCAGTGCAGCACGCATCCATCTTGAATCATTCATGCTGTTTTTAACGCTCGCGATCCCGGCGCAACACTGGCGGCGGCATAGACAAATCGTTCATCGCGGGCTCGCGCAGCGGCATTGCAGCAGGACGCTCCGCCAATATCTTTTGCGCCATAGGAGTGACAAGAGCCAATTTAGCATGCTGCAACGCTGAAAGGCCTTCTACGGGGGTAAAATTCAAGGAGAACACCGCCGCCAGCAATGCCAACGCCACAACTTCCATCGCTTGGGGATCGGTGCTTTTTTCAAACTGCAACGCTTTTGCCGTAAAAGCCTTTGCCCAGTGCACCCGCGGGGTTTTGGTGGTATTGAACGCCGACAAATCAATGTGAATATGATCGCGTAGAACAAGCATTAACCGCTGTAAATCAAGACCAAATTGGCGAAGACGCTCGTGTTGATCTTGACTTTCTACGGATGCCTTCACCAATAACTGCAATAACGCATGACCACGCAACGCGCGAACATAGGCTTGCTCTGCGGCTAATCTTTTTAAAATATCTCCAAGCTCGGTAAGGCTTAAGCCTGTAAGTGTTGCCGCATCAATAGCCGCTAGATCAGCAAGAAGCTCGGCCAATAAGGCATCCGTATGTTCTTGTACAGGAGCATTCCGCTTATGGCGCAGCCACCACCAAGCCCCCAAGGCACCGCTACACAACAAGAAGATGGTGGTAATCATTTTATAGTATGTAACAAAAAGTCGGAAAATTTACTGTGATAAACATCATTTTTTTTTAAGATTATTTAGCGGAAATATAGCTTTATGTGGTGGCGGTGTTGCATCATGCCCGCAGTTATAGCTGGTTGCATAATTAAAAGATATGGCCTGTCCTAGATAAACAAGCAATCTAGGATAAGAAAATGACAATAAAACATTATATAATATATATTTACCCTAATATTCCTTTTGAACCCATTACCCAATAAACGCAATTTTCAGCACCGCATATGCCTTCACCCCGCCGGGGGTGCGAACCTCAACGCTGTCGCCTTTTTTCTTGCCGATGAGGGCTTTGCCAAGGGGGGCGGTGATGGACAGGCGACCTTGGTGAATGTCGGCTTCGTCCACGCCAACGAGTTGGTAGGTAATTTCCTGTTCGGTGTCTTCATCTACTACGGTGACGTGGGCACCGAAGACGGCCTTGTCGCCGCTGAGTTTTTTGGGGTCAATCACATCGGCGCGGCTGGTTTTGGCGTCGAGTTCTTCAATCCGGCCTTCAATGAAGCTTTGTTTTTCGCGGGCGGCAGCGTATTCGGCGTTTTCCGATAGGTCACCGTGTTCCCGCGCCTCGGCAATGGCGCGAATGACAGCAGGGCGTTCAACGCTTTTGAGGTGTTTTAGTTCGGCCTGCAAGCGTTCATAGCCCTTAAGGGTCATGGGAATCTTTTCCATAGCCGTTATCCTTTGCTAGATGAGGCGTTCCGCCAGGATGGTGCACCGGTTATTGCTAATTTCTACAAACCCGCCGCTGATGTTATGGCGCAGAGGCGTACCGCTGCCATCGAGATTTCGGGTAAGAATAATTTCCCCTTCTTCAAGGCTGGCCAGCAACGGCGCGTGGTGAGCCATCACGCCCATCTGACCATCGGTTGCGGGAACTGTGGCCAGAACCACCTTGCCGCTAAAGACGGTTTTTTCTGGGGTGATAATCTCGGTGAGGAAGAGTTCGCTCATGCTCAGGCGACCTCGGCCAGCAGCTTGCGGGCTTTGGCTTCGGCTTCCTCAATAGTGCCGACCATGTAGAAGGCACTTTCCGGTAGGTCGTCATACTTGCCCGAAACGATCCCTTTAAAGCCCTTGATGGTGTCCTCAATTTTGACAAACACGCCTGGGGTGCCGGTAAAGACCTCGGCAACGTGGAACGGCTGGGACAAGAAGCGTTGAATTTTTCGTGCACGGGCGACGATGAGTTTATCCTCCTCAGACAATTCATCCATTCCCAGAATGGCAATAATGTCTTGCAAGGATTTGTAGGTTTGCAGTACCCGCTGTACTTCGCGGGCAACCTTGTAATGCTCATCCCCGACAATATCAGCCGATAAAATGCGTGAGGTGGAATCCAGCGGATCTACGGCCGGATAAATCCCTTGTTCGGCAATAGCGCGATTGAGCACGGTGGTGGCATCTAAGTGGGCAAACGATGTAGCCGGTGCAGGATCAGTCAAATCATCGGCGGGAACATAAATAGCCTGAACCGAGGTGATGGAACCGTGCTTAGTTGAGGTAATCCGTTCTTGTAACGCCCCCATTTCATTGGCCAAGGTAGGTTGATACCCCACGGCGGAGGGAATACGGCCAAGCAGTGCGGATACTTCTGATCCTGCTTGGGTAAAGCGGAAGATGTTATCAACAAAGAAAAGAACGTCTTGGCCTTCCTCGTCACGGAAATATTCCGCTAAGGTTAAGCCGGTCAAGGCTACCCGCGCCCGTGCTCCTGGGGGCTCGTTCATTTGGCCATATACGAGGGCAGCTTTGGAACCTTCCCCGTCAAGTTTGATAACCCCGGAATCAATCATTTCATGATAGAGATCATTTCCTTCCCGGGTTCGTTCCCCAACCCCGGCAAAAACTGAATACCCGCCGTGGGCTTTGGCAATGTTGTTGATAAGTTCCATGATCAAGACGGTTTTACCTACCCCAGCACCGCCGAACAGACCTACTTTCCCGCCCCGGGAATACGGGGCAAGAAGGTCAACAACTTTAATACCAGTAACCAGAATTTTTGTTTCTGTGGATTGATCCACTAATGCTGGGGCGTCGCGGTGTATGGGAAGGCTACGGCTGGTTTTCACTGGACCCCGCTCATCAATCGGCTCACCAATGACGTTGAGAATACGCCCCAATGTTTCCCGACCAACGGGCACGGTGATGGGCGCACCCAAGTCCCGCACGGCCTGACCACGGACAAGGCCATCGGTGGCATCCATGGCAATCGCGCGAACAACATTTTCGCCAAGGTGTGAAGCAACTTCTAATACAAGGCGTTGGCCATCCACCTCTGTTTCGAGAGCATTAAGAATGGCAGGCAAAGCCCCCTCAAAGCGCACGTCCACGACGGGGCCAATAATTTGGTCGATAGAGCCTTTGTTGTTCATGAGTTCACCGTTTGATAAGAAGAAAGATGTTTAACCTTAATGCAGGCCATATTGGGGTTAGCCGGATTGACCATCAGTTTTTGGTTGAGTGGATGAATCAGCACGTCCATGTCTTCCATGGGAATAGCCCCAAGTAAAACCTCATCACCCAATACCATTGCCCCAACAAAGGTTTGGCGGTTTTCAAAACGCACCCGCACCGGGCCAACAAAAGGGCAGGAGATATGGCGGCCATCGCCCAGCACTACTTCTCTATCTTCGAGCTTATCAAGCTTTAATTGTAGAGCCATATGCTCAGGGATGCACAGCGTCATCGCGCCAGAATCCACCAAAGCATTAACTATAATCCCAGGAACGTCAACATGACGTGCGCTTTGCAGCTCAATATTGGCGTAAACTAGACCCATTTACAATGCCTCCGCCCCGGAAATAATTTCAATCAGTTCCTTGGTAATCATCGCCTGGCGGGTACGGTTGTAGGAGAGGGTCAGGTTGCGGATCATATCACCGGCGTTGCGGGTGGCATTGTCCATGGCGGTCATTCGAGCACCGTGTTCGCTGGCAATAGAATCGAGCAAGGCACCGTATAATTGTACCGTTAGGTTGCGGGGCAACAACGTTGTTAGCAGCTCCTGCGCTGAGGGTTCAAATTCATATTGTGCCCGTAATTTGTTAGGCACACCGCTTTCGGGAATCCACGCATCACTGTCGGGGAGGGGAATGATTTGCATCCAGGTAGGGGTTTGTACCATGGCGGAGCGAAATTTGTTGTACAGCACTTGACAGACATCAAAGGCGCCTTCGGCCAGTAAGTCCTGAAGACGGGAAGTAATTTGGGCTATAGCATCGTAGCTAATCCCTTTGCGGGTGAGGTCAGTGTAGCTGGCGATGACTTTTTTACCAAATTCACGGGTAAAGACATCCCTAGCTTTACGGCCAATGCATAATAGCTTAACAGTCTTCCCGGACTCCTCTAAATCCCGAATCTGCCGCCGGGCAGCCCGGAATATCTGGGTATTGAATCCCCCGCACAACCCCCTATCTGTTCCAATAATGATCAACAGGTGAACCTTATCCGTGCCCGTACCATTCAACAGCGGTAATGCCTCATCAGGTTGATAGCCGGAACCCAGCACTGCCGCGAGCATCGCGGCCATTTTTGCGGCATAAGGACGTCCAGCAATCGCGGCCTCCTGAGCGCGGCGAAGCTTTGCTGCTGCCACCATTTTCATGGCCGAGGTGATTTTTTGCGTTGATTTAACGCTGGCAATCCGTAGACGTTGTTCTTTGAGGCTGGCCATAATACTTACGGCATAAAGGATTTTTTGAAGTTGACCAAGGCACTTTTGAGCTCTTGCTCATCGGCGTCGCTGAGTTTCTTATCATTGCGAACACGTTCCAGCATCACGCGATGCAAGGAGCGCAGAAACGCCAAGAATTCAGCCTCAAATCGGGTGATGTTTTTTGTATCAATATCATCGAGATATCCACGCACCCCGGCATAGATGACGGCCACCTGTTCTTCAAAGGGCAGTGGGCTGAGCTGGGGTTGCTTGAGTAGCTCTGTCAGGCGCGCTCCGCGACCCAGCAGCTTTTGCGTAGCCGCATCCAGATCCGAGGCAAACTGAGCAAAAGCCTGCATCTCACGATATTGGGCGAGTTCTAACTTAATGGTTCCTGCTACCTGTTTCATGGCCTTTGTTTGCGCCGCCGAACCAACCCGTGACACAGAAAGACCGACGTTAATCGCCGGACGAATGCCCTTATAGAACAATCCAGTTTCTAAGAAAATCTGACCGTCGGTGATCGAAATAACATTGGTTGGAATATAGGCCGAGACGTCCCCAGCTTGGGTTTCAATGATAGGCAAAGCCGTCAGGGAGCCACCGCCACGCTCATTGGACATTTTCGCGGCTCGCTCCAAAAGGCGAGAGTGGATATAAAAAACATCCCCAGGATAGGCTTCGCGTCCGGGGGGGCGACGAAGCAACAAGGACATCTGACGGTAGGCCACAGCTTGCTTAGAGAGATCATCGTAGATGATCAGAGCATGCATACCGTTATCCCGGAAAAATTCACCAATGGCACAACCGGTATAGGCCGATAGAAATTGCATCGGCGCTGGATCGGACGCTGTTGCTGCCACCACAACAGAATAAGACATCGCTCCTTTTTCTTCGAGAGTTTTGACAATCTGAGCAACGGTGGAGCGTTTCTGGCCAATAGCAACATAGATACAAAATACCCGCTGGTTTTCCGGCAGGGCATCGTTGCTTACCTTTTGATTCAGTATGGTATCAATGGCTACCGTGGTTTTGCCGGTTTGGCGATCACCAATGATAAGCTCCCGCTGGCCACGGCCAATGGGCACCAAAGTATCAATGGATTTTATCCCGGTTTGCAGTGGCTCGCTCACCGATTGCCGATCCACAATGCCGGGGGCTTTGGTTTCAATCCGGCGACGTTCCTTGGTCAAGAGTGGGCCTTTGCCGTCAATAGGATTGCCTAAGGCATCCACAACCCGGCCAAGCAGGGCTTTACCAACCGGGACGTCAAGAATAGCCCCACTACGCTTGACAATGTCGCCTTCACGAATGTGAGCCGAATCGCCAAACACCACTACCCCGACGTTATCGGATTCTAAGTTTAAGGCCACACCTTTGAGGCCAGAAGAAAATTCCACCATTTCGCCAGCGCGGACATTTTCAAGCCCATGAATCCGGGCAATACCATCACCGATGGAAACTACAGCACCAACCTCAGCCACATCGGTTGAGGCACTAAAATTCTTGATATGTTTTTCAAGAATGGCGGAAATTTCAGCAGTAGCAAGAGTCATAAATCACTTTTCCGTTTGTTTTAGAGAACTTCCATCGCTTGGCGTAGGCGACGAATTTTGGTAAGGCCAGAGGCATCGTAAAAACGCCCACCGACACGAATGGTGATACCATCCAGTAAGCGCGGATCAACAGTAGTATGCAAGCGCACCACGGAACCCGTGCTATTGGCAATGGTTTTTTGTAATACTTGAATTTGTTCGGTATTAAGGGCTACCGGTGCGCTTGCCACCGCATCAACCACCCCAGCGAGTGTGTCAGAGTCTTTGTCAACCTGTGTCAGAATAGCGGGGAGAAGGTGCAAACGTCGATTGCGTTTGAGTAAATGAATCAGATTGCACACAATCTCATGAGTGTGCTGTTTTTTTGCTATTTCAAGGAGGGCGGTGCCTTTTTGCTCCGATGATAGTCCCTGATGCTTGATGGCATTGGTTAATATGGGGGAGTGCTCAATAAGTTTTTGCAAGTCACGACAAGCATCAGCCACCGCAGTAACATTATTGCTGCTTGTCGCAACGCGCAACAACGCAGTCGAATAACGACGAGCAGAAGAAAGAGTGGAAGCTTTAGACAAGATACATCCTTAAGGTCTTGCCGGGTGGTAGCAGACAGTTTGCTTTCATGCAAGAGGGGCGTTGAATATGGAGTTTGCGGAAGCATTATCCCGCTAAAACACCAAGTCCCCGCAATCGTTCCAGTAGTGCGGGTAGGGGTAGTCCCAAGATGGCACTGTATTCCCCCTCTACGGCACTGAACAAATGCATCCCTAAGCCCTCGTATTGGTAACAGCCAACGGATCGCAATGCGTCGCCACCAAGCATATCAAGATACTGACGAATAAAAGCTTCGCTGAGAGGACGAACGGTCATTCGGGCAACGCTTGTATACCGCCAAAGGGTTTGTCCGCCTTGTGCTAATGCTATGCCCCCATGCAGGCGATGGACGGCATTGCTGAGGGTGCGCAATTGCTGGGCGGCGTCATCTCGGGAACTGGCTTTGTTGAACATCCGGCCATCGGATGTTTCCAAGGTTTGATCGGCACCGATAACGAGGGCATTAGGAAAAAGCCAACTGATAGCCTCGGCCTTGGCGCAGGCCAGCATTTCGGCCATGGAGCCGGCGGATAAGGAAGGATTGGCGCGGCGCAAGGCATCTTCATCCACATCGGCGGGATACACCTGCACCGTCAGACCAATGCGTTCGCACAATTCCCGCCGGGTCTGGCTGCCGGAAGCAAGAATGAGGGTGGGGGTTGGTGCCTGCCAAGGCAAGGGTGCCATGAAGCCCATCAGTTTTGTTCCTTATGGAGTAATTGCATAATCATCGCGGCGGTTTCCTCAATCGATCGGCGGGTTACGTCAATAACCGGCCAGTTATTCGCGGTGAACAGCCGCCGCGCCGCCAGCAGCTCAGCCTTGACCTGTTCGGGCTCGACGTAATCGGCGGCCATGTTTGCCCCAAGCCCCGACAGGCGCGAGCGGCGAATGTTAATAAGATGCCCCGCGTCTTGGGTCAGACCGACGATGAGGGGTTTGCCGAGGCGGCCACACTCTATAAGGATATCTGGCAACGGAATTTCAGGAATAAAGGGAATATTGGCGGCCTTGATTCCCCGATAGGCTAGGTAAATACAGGTGGGTGTCTTAGACATCCGGGAGCAGCCCACCAAGACAACATCAGCCCGGGCAAGGTCTTGTGCCCCTTGACCATCGTCGTGGTTGACGGCGAAGTCCACGGCCTCAATACGACGAAAATAATCGGCATCAAGGCGGTGTTGCCGCCCCGGTTGTGCTCGCATGGGCACGCCTAGGTAATTCTCCAACACCAGCAAGATGGGATCGAGCATGGACACATGGGGCAGGCCATTTTCCCGACAGAATTGGAACATGGTCTGGCGCAGTTCTTCCTCCACTAATGTAAACAGAACAAACCCAGGGTTTTTGCGAATTTCAGTAATTACATCATCAAGTTGGGCTTTGGTGCGAACAAACGACCATGAATGTTCCCGCACCACGGCGTGTTCAAACTGCACCAGGCAGGCGCGGATGACCTTCCCGGCCGTCTCCCCGGTGGAATCGGAAACAAGGTGTAAAATCCGTTCGTCGTTCATTGGGTGTGCATAAAACAGATAGCCAAAGGGGGCTAGGGTTTTGTAGGGAGTAGTGTTGTAAAATCCTATGCGTGACCTTTGCTCTATTCCCGTTCGCGGACGGTTGACCCCCAACGCGCCCCTCGCCCCCCTGACCTGGTTCCGCACCGGCGGGGCGGCGGACTGGTTGTTTCGCCCGGCGGATGCTTTGGATTTGGCCGATTTTCTGAGAGCTCTGCCCGACGGGGTGCCCATTACCTTACTGGGGGCGGGATCAAATATCCTCGTTCGGGACGGCGGGATTGCTGGCGTGGTGATTAAGCTGGGTCGGGGGTTTGGCGATATTACTTTAGAGGGGGACAGCTATCGCGTTGGCGCGGCGGTACTGGATGCTACGCTTGCCCAGACGGCGGCGGCGGATGGCCGGGCAGGGCTGGAGTTTTTGATTGGCGTGCCGGGAAGCATTGGCGGCGCGGTGCGGATGAACGCCGGGTGTTATGGGGCGGAAGTGGCCGACGTGTTGGAGAGTGTTACGGCGGTGGATCGCTGTGGTCACACTCATACGGTGCTGGCGGCAGACCTTGGCCTGTCGTACCGTCACAGCGTCTTTCCTGATGATTGGATTATAATCGGCGCGGTGCTGCGCACCTATCGTGGGGATGCAGAGGTTATCGCCGCAACCATGGCGCATATTCGCACCATGCGGGAGGAAGCCCAGCCCATCGGCACCCGTACCGGGGGCAGCACTTTTGCCAACCCGCCGGGTGATAAGGCGTGGCGGCTTATTGATGCCGCCGGGTGCCGCGGCCTGCGCTACGGCGGGGCGATGGTTTCGGAGAAGCACTGTAATTTTCTCATCAATACTGGCACGGCGACGAGTCAAGATATTGAAGACCTCGCCCTTGAGGTCTGTCGCCGGGTGCTGGAACACAGCGGCGTAGAACTGCGGTGGGAGATTCGCTGTGTGGGGGATAGGATAAAATCGGCTATAACGAATAAAAAGGCCGCACAATAAAAAGGATGATAAAAATGGCCATCCCTAACCAGCCGTTTGCCCGGAAGGCATTACCGCAGGCGGTGGGATTGCTGGTATCCAATGGAACGATGACCCAGACCAGAAATGAGATAATAAGCAATATTAGCATTGTACTCATCAGCAGGCCGCCGAAGTACCCTAGATTCCATCCCGATACATCAACTGCCAGTATTAAACACACTATCATGCCACTATAACATAAACCAATCATAGGCTTAACCCAGCGGCCAAAGGTGCGGGCGGAGGAGCGCAGGTTCAGGCGGGTGTCGTCCTTTATGTCCTGCAACGCATAAAGGGTGTCGTAGCCCAGTGTCCACAGGACACAGGCTGCGTAGAGCCACGGCACAAAGGCGGGTATCTGCCCCAGTAGTGGCCAAGAGAGCATCTCTTGCATACAGGTTGTGGAAAGACATTTTGGATCAGGGTTGTATGCAGCAAAGGGAGCGAGCAATGCCCCCCATGAGAACACCAATCCCAGTATAAGTTGCGGCAGTGCAAAAAATCGCTTGGCCAAAGGGTAGGCAATCACTAGTGGTACTACCGCAAGTCCAAGGACGATGCTGGAAAAAGAAAACTGCATGAGCACCCACAGGCCAGCCAGAAGTAATAAAAACAATACAAACAGTGCTTGCGGTACGCTCACCGCGCCGCTGGATAGAGGTCGGCTTTTGGTGCGATGGACACGTTGATCAATATGCCTATCCCATAGATCATTGATAATACAACCGGCACTGCGGAGCAATAATGCCCCCAGCGCAAAGTACCCATACGCCCATTCCACGGGGTGTGTTACCAGCAGAGCAAGCCCCCACCAGCACGGCCACAGCAACAACAGCGTTCCAACAGGCTTATCAAGGCGCAGGAGGTGTATATACGCTTTCATGTTATTTTGTCAGTGTTTTTAGTCTTTCCGCCAGACCCGCCGCCCAGTGGGTGATGCTTCCCGCGCCTAGGCAAACTACAATATCTCCTGGTTTTATCCTGGGCTTGAGGTCGGCGGCTAAGTCGGTCTCATTAGTCACGCTAACATCTTTGTGGCCATGGCTGCGGATAGCGTCGGCCAGGGCGGTGTGAGTGATGCCCTCAAGGGGGGCTTCACCGGCTTCATAAATGGGGGCTAGCAAAACGGTGTCGGCATCAAAAAGACAGCCGGAAAATTCATGCCATAAATCCCGAACGCGGCTGTAGCGGTGGGGTTGTACCACGGCAATGACGCGGCCTTGGGTGACGCTGCGGGCAGCTTTGAGAACGGCGGCAATTTCCACCGGGTGATGACCATAATCATCAATGATGCGGACACTATTGATTACGTCTACTTCGGTGAAGCGACGTTTGACGCCGGAAAAGCCCGCGAGGCCAGCCCGGATAGCCGTGGTAGAAATGCCAAGGTGCCGGGCAACGGCAATGGCGGCCAAGGCATTTTGAACATTGTGGTGCCCCACCATCGGTAGGGTGAGATCAACAATCGTCTCATGGGGAGTGTGGAGATCAAAGACACTGTTGCCGCCATCTTGGCGGATATTCATGGCGCGAAGATCGGCTTGGGGGTTAAAACCGTACGTAACAACGTGACGATCAATAACATGGGGCAAAAGGCTTTGTACCACAGGATGATCAAGGCACAGTACGGCAAGCCCGTAAAACGGGATGTTAGTGACAAATTGGGTAAAAGCGGCGTGGAGAGCTTCGGTGGTGTGGTAGTAATCGAGATGTTCGGGATCAATGTTGGTGACCACGGCGATGGTGGCGCGGAGTTTGAGGAAGGTGCCGTCGGACTCATCCGCCTCCACCACGACCCAGTCACCGCCGCCGATGCGGGTATTACTGCCGTAGGCATTGACGATACCGCCGTTAATGACCGTGGGATCGATACCGCCGGCCTCAAGCAGGGCTGCTACCATGGTGGTTGTTGTAGTTTTACCGTGGGTGCCAGAGATAGCCACCGACCATTTGAGACGGACAATTTCGGCCAGCATATCCGGGCGACGGACGATGGGAATTTTTGCTGCCTTGGCCGCTTGCATTTCCGGGTTGTCAGGTTTAATAGCACTGCTGGCAACAATGGCGACGGCACCGTTGATGTTTTCGGCTTTGTGACCAATGAAGGTTTTAATGCCTTTGGCTTCAAGGCGCTTGAGGTTGGCGCCGTCAGCGGTATCGCTGCCCTGAACACGGTAGCCTAGGTGGGCAAGGATTTCAGCCATGCCGCTCATCCCGATGCCGCCAATGCCGATGAAGTGCAGAAGCCCGGATTCAAGGGGGATAGGTGTTTTCATGTGCTTACCTGAATGGGGCCTTGGCTTAGGCCATGAACAAATTGATGAACATAGGGATTATCGGTAGTATCTAAGGCACTCACGGTGTCATACCAGATAATTTTGCCGTGGTAGAGCATCGCCACCCGGTCAGCGATCTTGCGGACACTGGCCATATCATGGGTGATGGACAGAGCGGTGGCACCAAGGTCTTTGACGCACTGCACAATCAGATCATTAATCACGTCCGCCATGATGGGATCGAGGCCGGTGGTTGGCTCATCAAAAAATAATATTGCTGGTTTGCTGGCAATGGCTCTGGCAAGGCCGACACGTTTTTGCATTCCGCCAGATAATTCCGATGGCATGAGGTTGGCAACGTCTGGGGAAAGCCCGACCTTACGCAGGGTTTCTGTTGCAACTTCTTTTGCTTCTTTACGGGGAAGTTTTTTACCTTGCATCAAACCAAAAGAAACATTTTGCCACACGGGCAAGCTGTCAAATAGGGCGGCACCTTGGAACAGCATTCCAATGTTAGCATTGATGGCCTCACGGGCGTTACCGCGAAGCTTGGTAATATCTTGGCCGTCAATAAGGATACGCCCGACATCAGGTGTTTGCAGGCCAAGGATGTTTTTGAGCAGCACCGACTTCCCCGTTCCGGATCCGCCGATAACCACCACCGATTGTCCTTCAGGAATGGCGAGGTCAACGCCTTGCAGAACTTTTTTAGAACCAAAATGTTTATGGATGCCCTCAAGGCTTATTTTGATGGGAACTTCGGCAGGTGTAGGTGATGCAATAGAGGTTTTGGCTTTTTGAAATAGATTAGCAAGCAATGATTTTCCGGTTTGTATCATGATGTCTAAATCCCGAAAAATGCAGCAGTGATAAGGAAATTGCTGATTAGAATTAAAATAGAGGCAAGCACCACGGCGTTTGTGGTTGCCGCCCCTACGCCTTGGGCACCGCCTTTTGAATGAAAGCCCTGGTAGCATCCCATGAGGGCAATGATGAATCCAAACACCGCTGCTTTGACCAAACCAGAGACAACATCTTGGGTTTTCATGATGTCAATGGTGCTGTGAATGTAACTGGCGGCGTTGAAATCGAGCTGATACACGCTGATTAAAAAGCCGCCAAACACGCCAATAACATCGGCAACAAGCACCAACAGCGGCAAGCACATCGTGGCTGCAATCAGGCGCGGGGCAACCAAGTACTTATAAGGGTTTGTGGATAGGGTAGAGAGGGCGTCTATTTGTTCCGTGACCCGCATGGTGCCAAGTTCAGCGGCAATGGCCGCACCAATACGCCCAGCAACCATCAGGCCAGCCATGACAGGACCCAATTCTCTGGTGATAGATAACACCACCACGGACGCAATGGCACTTTCGGCATTAAAGCGAGAAAATCCCGTGTAACTTTGCAAAGCCAGCACCATGCCGGAAAAAGCCGCCGTCAATCCAACCACCGGCAGGGAGTAATAGCCCATCTCTATCAGCTGCTTAAAAATATTACGGCCAAAAAAAGGCGGACGAAAGCAATGCCCAACGGCAATACTGGCAAAAATGGCAAAGCGTCCTGCCGCACTACACAGGGTTAATAAGGAAGCACCAATGGGTCGTACCACCGCTTGCATAAAAATATACCTCCGCCGTGGCACCATAGGACAAGCACAACGCATTTGCCAAGAAAGACTTACTTACCGAACCCTGAACCACCCAGAGCCTGACCAGCCTGGATAATGGCCGGAGCCATGACGCAGACTAAAAGGGGGATGAGAATAAAAAACATAATCGGCAAGGTAAGTTTGGCCGGTAATTGAGTGGCTTTTGTTTCGGCGGCCATCATACGCTCGTTGCGTGATTCTACGGATAGAACGCGCAGGCTCTGGGCGATAGGGGTACCGTAACGCTCGGTTTGAATGAGAGTGTTCACAAAAGCTTTTATTTCCGGCAAATCAACGCGGGTGGCGAAATTATTCAGGGCAACGGCGCGATCATCAAAAAAGCTTAGCTCAACGACGGTAAGAGCAAGCTCTTCACTCAGAATCGGTGCCCCGACACTTAATTCACGGGCGACTTTTTTTAAGCCAGCATCCAAACCAAGGCCAGCTTCAGCGCAGACAACAAGCATATCCAAAGCATCGGGAAAAGTGCGTCGAAGGGCAGAATAGCGTGCTTTGATGCGATTACCTAATACCCAGTCCGGGATGAGGAATCCGATAAAACCACACAGAGCAAGCAAAGAGAAGCGAAGTAAAGGAGTAGCGGCTTCAAAGCTTGTAAAATTGACAATAATCCCGATGAACACACCAACAGTAGCCCACCCTGTTTTATTAAACAAATGTCGAGCGAGAGCACCGCTACCTCTATACCCGGCTTTTACAAGGTCTTGTTGGTAGGTGCTTTGTTGTTTTTCGGCTTTACCAAAGACTATGCGGGTAATTTTTGCAACTGTAGCATCACTGACAAGATATTGTCGTTTTTGTTTTTGCAAGGTGTTGATTTTTTGTTCGCGGAGTTCTTCCCGCCGCTTGGAAATAGAGCGTAAACGGGAACGGGAATCTGTCGATAAATTAAACGCTTTGACGATGAGGATGCACACAAGGACTGAGCCAGTAAAAATGATAGCACTCGTCAAAGAAATTGGCATGATCGCCCGCCGCTAAAAATCAAAGCGGATCATTTTCCGCATCATGAGAACGCCGATGATAATCCATACTAGGCACGTGCCTGCAATAATTTGTCCTTTTGGTGTTGTCGTTAAAACAGCAACATAGTCGGGAGCAATAAAGTACAACGCGCCCAGAACAATAAAAGGTAACGCGCCGAGAATTTTTCCAGTCATGACCGCCTCAGCAGCTTTTGCTTTAATAGAACGCAACACTTGTTGGCGTTTGCGCAGCATGGTGGAAAGATTCATCAGGTTTTCAGCAAGGTTACCGCCGCTTTCTGCTTGAATAGACACAGTCATGGAAAAAAATAGCATTTCTTGGGTTCGTATTTTTTCCGCTGTTTTAAGCACCGCATCGCGCAAGGACAGGCCAAGACGAATGTCATCCCGGATTTTAGCAAACTCATCGCACACGGGTTTAGGGGCGTCTTTGGCCACTGCCCGCACGCATTCTGAAATCGGAAGACCAACCCGTAAGCCCCGCACCATAATATCCAACCCGTCAGGGAATAATTTTTGAAATGCATCAATGCGAATTGCAGCTTTTTTATCAATATAAGCAAGAGGCAACAGGATGCCCATACCAAGGCCGAGGCTGACCGCGATAATAATCGGGAGTTTTATAAAAAGAAAACCTGTCAATGCTAATACGATACCAATGCCGAGTTGCAGTAATATTAATTGTTGTGGCGTCATGATCAAATCGGCTCGTTTGATGCGTGAACGCAGTGTTTCAATATTTACACCCACGTTTTTTGCAAAACCCTCAAGAGCAGTTAAGGGGACGTCTCCCGTAATGGTTTGTTCCGTTGAGGATTGTATTTTTTTTCCGTTTCTGCGTTTTAAGCGTTGTTGTATCTGTTCGCTGGTGCCTTGTTCACGTGCCAAGCCCAATAAAAACGCAATAACGATTAAACCGCCGCCAATAATCGAAAATAAGATCAGGGTATCAGTGTTAATCATTATCCCATGGCCTCAATGAGTGGGCGAGCGAGGCCATAGTATTCAGCCCGCTTCGAAAAATGCGGCCGCAGGCCGGAAGATACAAATTGCCCAAGCAGGCGACCATCGGTTGTTTCTTCTTTGAATTCATACCAGAAAAGGTCTTGGCACACGATAGTGGTTTCTTCCATGCCTACGATTTCCATGATGTGGCTGATGCGGCGGATACCGTCGCGCATACGTTGAATCTGGACGATGAGGTTGACAGCAGAGCTTATCATGGAACGGGTGACTTTTTCCGGCATGGAAAACCCGGCCATGTTGAGCATATTTTCCATCCGGGTGAGGGCGGTACGCGGGTTGTTAGCGTGAATAGTGGACATGGAACCATCGTGGCCAGTGTTCATTGCTTGTAGCATATCAATAATTTCTGATCCTCGGCACTCCCCCACAATAATGCGATCAGGGCGCATCCGCAGCGCATTTTTAACGAGATCGCGGATGGTGATTTCTCCCTCCCCTTCAAGGTTGGCGGCGCGGGTTTCAAGGCGAACGACGTGTGGTTGTTGTAATTTTAATTCGGCGGAATCTTCCACTGTGACGACGCGTTCGGTGGGATCGATCATTTGGGACATGGCATTGAGTAAGGTTGTTTTTCCCGAACCTGTTCCCCCTGATATAATGATATTAAGGCGACAGCGGGCGGCAATTTGTAGTACCGTTGCCATCTCTGCCGAGACGTTACCTTGTTGCACCATCATGGGCAGAGTAATGCCTTTGTTGGAGAATTTTCGGATGGAGATCGACGGGCCATCCAAGGCAAGGGGCGGAATAATGATGTTGACCCGGCTGCCATCGGGGAGGCGGGCATCCATGAGCGGCTGGCTTTCATCAATGCGCCGTCCCACGGCGGACACGATGCGGGTGGCAATGTTAATGAGATGCTGGTTGTCCCGAAAACGTACATCGGTGAGCTGCATCTTGCCGCCCCGTTCAATATATGTGCGGTTGGGGCCATTCACCATAATATCGGTAATAGCTTCGTCCGCTAGCAATGGCTCCAGCGGGCCAAGGCCAAGCATATCGTCAAGTAGCAGAACAACGAGTTCTCTTTTTTCTTGGCCGTTCAATTGCACCCGTTGTTCTAATAAAATATCGCTAATAACAAAATCAATCTGACGTTGCAGATCGTCGCGTGGCAGGGCGGCTGCGGCGACGGCATCAATACGATTCAGTAAAATAGGCTGAACTTTGGACTTCGCCTGCATGACAATATCAGATACTTTTGTCTTCGAGCCTGGTGCCCCGCTGTACAAAGTGGGCTGTTGTTCGGGGAGAGAAAACGGCTGGATGGGCGGTGATGGCCGCACAACGATGGGCTGCACAGCGGTTTGTGTGGGTTGCGGCGCAGGATCAGAGGGAACAGACGCTAAAAGGGTTTCTACTAAATAACTTGTATTATTTCGTTGTTCATCGGGGGTAATATCTTGACCCGTAGCGGCGAGCCATTCAGTAAAAATCTGTTCAACTTTTCGGGCAATGGCGGTACGGGGTTGTTGTTGTAATTCGGTGATACTTATACGCTTTTGCAGTAATGGTAGTACGTGCTTGCGGGCAATATCTTGTGCAAAGGGCTGCTGTTGGGTGGGCGTGGTGACGGCAACGGGTGCCGCCATTGGTTTTTGCGGCGTGCGTTTTAAGCGCAGACGGGATAAATCGAACCCACCGGTAGAGGAATCATCGTTGCTCATGGTTTTTGCGCTTCTCCCATCAACTCATAAATTTTTGTAGGAAAGATTTCTTAACAATCGGTTTGCCTGCATCCAGTTCTTTGCACAGAGTCTCAAACACATTGGTGCACCGGTTATTGCTTTTCATGACGGTGGGAAATTTTCCCTCATTAAGAGCGCGACCGATAATTTCCGGGGCATCGGGAATAGCAGTTACGGGCAGGCCTACTTCTTTGCTGAAATCTTTTAAATCAATCTGTCCTTCGGCCTTGCCACGCACCCGGTTGGCAACAATACGAATATCGGCACCGGAGGAGATAGTGCGTAGTTTGTCCACCAAGGTCAGGCAATCACGCAACCCAACAATAGTTAAATCAGTGACAACCACAATGGTTGATGCTTCGCTCACTAAGTTGGGAAAACGCACAATAAGGGTGCGCGGCGTATCTAAAAGTAATGTCTGGCGGCCTGTTCCTAGCTTATCAATCAATAAATTGATGGCGGTGGTGCTATAGCTTATATAGTTGTCTAAATTTTCTTCCGCTGCAAGGATGGAAAGTTTATCGCTGATCTTGACTAAGGCATTTTCTAAGAATGTGGCATCAATGCGGGCTGGGCTTTCTAACGCGTCCCGAAAGCCGATGCTTGGTTCTTTATTGAAAGACAAAGCAATAGTGCCAAAATGAACATCAAGATCAATAATAGTGGTGTTTTGCCCAAAGCGTTCGGCAAATAAAATGCCAAGGCTTGCGGCGACGGTGGAGGTCCCAACGCCCCCATGCACTCCCATAATGGTGATAATTTTGGCTCTGCCCGGAACAGTTGTAGCTTGGGGCGAAGTAACGGAAGTAGTTTTGGAGCTCGCACCGCTAATAATGGCTGCGTAAATGTCCTCGGCGGCGACGGGTTTTATAAGATAATCGCTTCCGCCGGCACGAATAATGGTACGATAAAGGCTAACGTCGTTGTTTTGACCAATGAAGACAATTGCCTGCGAGCCATTAAAAAGATGCACAATTCGTTCGGCGTCAATATCGGGATTGGTGGAATCGCTGATGTCCACGACCAAGTTTTTAGGCATCCCATTCATGGTTGGGTTAGCGTTGAGAGCAGCAACGGAACCACCCTGAATAACCACGCCATTGCGCCAGTGCTGGTTAACTAAGCCATTTAAAGTATCTAAAGTACGATTGTCGTTGGCAAAAGCAAGAAAATCAATGCTTTTTTGAATGCCTATCAGATCATGACCAGTAGGGATGGGTAGCATGAGGAGCCTCCTTATTTTTTAGTGTTTCAAGAGCTAATATAGGCATTATCGTCCTCCACCACCACCACTACTAAATTGGGCACCAGTTTTTACATCGCTATCGTATTTAAACTTTCCTGTTTGTACTTTGCGCAGGGCTAAGACTTGATCGGCACTATCGTAACTGTCATCCATCGGTTTGCCGATACCAAACACTGATTTATCCTGTACCTGAGCGATGAGGTTTTTATTCACCGAGCACCCAAGGAGAATATTATGCCCCCGTGGGCGGGCGGTATCCCAATCCCAGTGCCCTGTCTTGGCGCAGGCATCGGCCTCCGCCGTGTATTCCCGTGCCACTAGGGCAATGACGGTCTCCCGCACTAAATCCTGAGGGTTGGGGGCTAAGGCCGTGAGGACGGGATCATTTTCGGCGGTGGGGTCGGTGGCACTGGTGTCAATAATGGCTTTTTGTGCTCGAGCATGGACTTTCTGGCTGGGGACGAAGTTATTTACTTCCCGGATAAACCGTGGTCGGATATTTTTTTGCACCAATTGCGCCTTGATGTCTTCCAAAAGCGTTTGGGTTTGCGGTGTATGAGAAGGCAGGGTGCCGAGGTCTTCTTCATCGGGTTCCACCACTAGGGATATGAGAATAGCGGTGTTTTTTGCCTTACCGTAGTAGTTGGCAAAGCGTTCAACGGTTGCCATTTGTTGCCCAGTCAGTTGCCGTTGCCCGGCATTAAAATGCAAGGTGACGCGGTCTTCGGCGTAACGGGTGCTTATCCCCGGACGGTACAGCGGGTCTTGCTCTGCCAACGGCGTCTGGGTGCACCCGGTAAGAGCGATGAGGAGCAATGGGATAATTTTTTTCATAAAATCTCTCTATTCCACAATAAAGCCAAAGGGACCGGCGAGGCTGCCGCCGTGCTGGCCGAACAGTGTGGTGGGGCGCAGGGCGGTGAGCGGCGTTTGACCAAAACCAATGCGATCCGTATCGCTGGGCTCGCGCAGGTTATCAATCGGAGTACTTTGCTCGGCGGTGGAAGTTGGCTCAACTACATAAGGCGTTACAATGATCACCAGTTCGGAATTGTTCTGTTTAAAATCATTGGAACGGAATAATGCCCCAATAATAGGCACATCACCCAGCCAAGGATATTTTTTGATACTATCGCGCACTTGCTGGTTGAAGAGACCGGCAATGGTAAAGCTCTGGCCGTTGCCCAGCTCCACCGTGGTATCGGCCTTGCGGGTCAGCAGGGCGGGGATGGCCGACTGACCATTGGCGGCACCGGGAAGGGTAATAGCACCTTCTGTTGTTAATTCTGAGACAGTGGGGTTCACCCGCAGGCGAATACGGTCGGGGGACAACACCACCGGGGCGAAATTAAGGGAAATACCGTATTCTTTGAATTCAATGCTGGTGGTGTTGTTGGCTTGCGGTACGACAATAGGAAATTCACCACCGGCAAGGAAACTGGCCGTCTCGCCAGAGATGGCCGTCAGGGTTGGTTCGGCGAGGATGGTTACATAGCCTTCGGTCTCTAATGCTTTAAGGAAAACATCAAGATTCATGCTGCCGTCAGCGAATTGCAGGGCGGCTTTATAAGCTGTGGATGTTACATCGAGTGGGTTAAACCCGACATAGCCAAAAGATTTTGAGTTTGATGTCCCGCTGCTAGGGGTAAGCGGAGCACCGTTGCTAAGAATGGCACCAAGCAGATTATCTTTTCGTGGGTTGCCTTTTGATGCTTGGTAATCAATACCAAAAATCTGCCCAACCTCGCGCCGGACTTCGGCAATTTTGACCTTGAGGGTAATCTGGCTTGATCCGGCAATAGTCAGCATATTAATGACCGTGGATTCTGTTTTGCCGTCTTGTCCACCGCCACCACCACCACCACTGCCGCCACCACCACCACCTTGGCCGCTTTCTTGGAGGTAGCTATCGGTGATTTTAAGGGCTTGATCCACAATTGCTGCGGATTTTACCACCCCGCGTAGTATAACTTTTTGATTGGACGGTAATACCTCAATGTTTTCATCCGGCAATAGGCGTTTTAAAGCCTCACGGATAGTGTCAAGGTTACGGGTAACGCTGACGGTACGGCTGTAGATCACCCTTTTATTTTTATCCATGACGTGGATGCTGGTGCTGCCTGGTTTGATGCCGTACAGATATAATAGTTCCGCAAAACGTATTTCAACATCGGCAACCGCCGGGTCGGAAACAAACACAGAATCCGCTGCGGCGGGAAGGCTGATGAGGACACCACGACCAGTGACCAAATCGGTGGTCTGTTCCGTTGCTGCGGTGAAAGATGGTACTTCAGCATATACCGAGGCCAACGGGGCAAAAGTTAATGAGATAGCAAGCAGGCATACCCAAAAACATTTGAGGATAGAGGGTATATGATGTTTACTGAGAAGTTTTTCTGTCATAACTACCTGCTTTTCTAAGGACGATTGGGTGTCAGCGGTTGCGGTGCGGCATTATTCGGGATGTGCACCATTTCGCTTTTTTTGGGTTGTGTGCTTGGGCCTCTGAAAATTTTTGTGTTGTCGTCATTGCTGGGTACACTGACGTTTTCAGTTTTGCGGGCTGTTTTTTCGGAACGGAAAACTTTTATCCGGTCATCTTCGGCTTTGCTGGCTCGAACGAGGCTGGTTTCCTTGCTTGTGGTGACGGTATAGTTGCCGTCGGTAATGCCAGACACTAGGTAAGGATAGCTGTTCTCAAGTCGTTTTTCTTCCTCGGTGGGATCCGACCCATCCATTTTTGTCCGCAGGGGGTTGAGAACAATACTGATCTTGCCAAGTTCGCCCGCCAATACGGTGACTTCGGCTAGTTTGGGGGTGAGTTCAAGGGTAATGCTGCGGCTGTTACCTCCGCCTTGTGCGCCTGGTTTGGCGGGGTCTGTGGCGATGGCAAGGGATTGACCGACCCCAACAACCTTGACGTTTTTAATAATAGTTTCTGTAACCGATTGGGGTTGGGACGGTGCTTCATCGGGGTTTTGTCGTGTAGTCTGCGGCAATGTTTGGGTTAATAAAATATCCACTCGATCGCCGGGATAGACAAAGGCCAAGGTAGCATCGTCCTTGAGATTAATAGAGGCCGCCTTCATACCGGGGCGCAAAATGGCGGCCAGAAAACCGCGTTCCCCAGGTTTGACGAGTTTTTGCGATATAACCGGCTCTGCTGCGACGATTTCCGAACGTACAACAGACCCATAGATGGCCGAAAGATTCGGGGTGTTGTTTTGCGTGATGTATTCATTGCGTATGGTGGATAAGGGAAAGGGTTGAAACACAACATCCCCTTCACGAAGAAGAGAGCCTGGACCCAATGTGCGCTGCGCTATCAAAACGCCGATGCTTTTTTCCTGGACTAGGTTTTCTTGAACTTTGGTTTCGACAATCTTAACCTTGCCCGATTCGATGCGGTTTTGCACATACATAGTCAGGCCAAAGGCAATAAAAGCAATACCAATATAAAGGACAACACGCATTTTTATAGGCTCCTATTCACGGCAATAGCACGGAGAAGTTAATTTTTGGTACCAACACCGCCAGCCCACCGGCACACAAAGCCAATCCATAGGGCAGATGGATGTGACGTAACGATTTCCCTTTTATGTAGCCTAAGCGGCGACGAAGTATGTACAGTACAATAGCCCCTACAGAGAGCACCCCACCCGTGAGAGCAACAATCACTAAAAAATGATCTACCCCGTCATTGCCTATTAATAATAATGTAGCCGTCATCAGCTTCACATCGCCGCCGCCCAAGACATTCATGGCAAAAAGGGCAAACCCCACGGTAAAGGCAATGCCTGCTACTAAAAGATGTGTGCCAATATTGCCCCAGGTCATCTCTGGGGTGCTAACGGCATAGGGTATAAACAGCACGACGAGGGCAATGCTGATCCAATTTGGAATCGTAAAAGTGGCAGCATCCCATAAGGCCGCCGTGCATAACAATAAGGATGCCAGTATTAAACAGGTATGCGGAAAAAAAGGTAGTACATGAGCAAGCATAATACCCTCATGTGATGAAAGTATTAATAATGGGTAAAAGTTTTTTTAAAGCTTTGCGTAATGCTCCCGCAGCAGCCCATACTTCACCCTGGCATTTTCCCGATCCTGATAATAATCGAGCAGCTCTTTCCACGGTGCAATCACGTCTTTATGGGCGGTGAGTGCCGCCAGCAACGCCCCGAAGGTCAGCTGATCATGAATTACCAACCATCCCCCGTAGGCGTAAAAGAAAAACGGCGTCACTTGGGCAATAAAATTGTTGAAGAACTTGATGAAGAACTTGATGCGGTACAGCCGCAACCGCACGCCGTAGATAGCATGAATGGTGGAATTAAACCGCTGGCTGCGTGCAGTGGCGGCAGCAGAGGAAAGGGGCAGGGCGGCAAAGCTATCAGTGGTGGCGGCGGCCAGCACGCGAATCTCGTGAATCCGTTGCCGAGCTAAAATGTTTACTTTGCGTTGCAGGCGCGGAACTACCAGCACTTGTATGGGAAACATGGCGGTGGCGGCCAAGGCCAACAATGGGTTTTGCATTGCCATGAACACTAAAATAGTGAGCAGCGTCCCCCCCTGAAACACAGGCAGGGCAAAAGCATCGCCCGCAAAGCCGCCAACAGGGTCTACCTCACTGGTGATCGAGGGCACATACTCCCCTGCTGCCTCACCAGTGCGCGGTTTTGGTTGTGTAAGAATAATAGCATACAAATCATGGCGTAGCTGGAGCACGGTGCGCTCGGCGGCAATGCCCCGACCTAGGTTGATGAGGTATTTTGCCCCGCCGCTGAGCAGAATGGCGGCTAAAAATCCCGCGCACAGCCACCACAGCCACTGGAGTTGGCTGAAGGAAAAGCCCATGAAAGCACGGGGGAACCCTGTTCCTTGAATGGCGTCGTTGACAATGCGCTTGGGCAATTCCAAGGATGCATAAAGAAAACAAAATGATAAAAGACTTAAAAGGATCAATTTTATTTGCCGCGGTGCGGTGGTACGCCAGATATAGCGATACAGGCTGGGGATAAGGGGTGTTGACGTCATAAGAATCGCTTACCCTTATCTTTTTTGTCCGCGTACGAAAACAGTTTTCAGTTTGCTTTTGGAAATGTACACTCACCTTTAGGAGCGAGGCGAACAATGCAAGGTTTTTCTAAAAATATCTTTATATGGCTGGCCGTGATGTTGCTGGTTATTGGATTATTCAATTATTTTCAGCAACCTTCCTCCCAACAGAACAGCGCGATGGTGGATTATTCCGAATTCTTGGGGTATCTCAACGCCGGGCAGGTTAGCGAAGTCACGCTGCGCGGTGATATTATTGCTGGTACGTTGAAAGATGCCGGAAATACCCGGTTTGCAACGCTCAATCCCGGCGATATGAAGCTCATCGAACGGCTTGAGGCCGCCAATGTGCGGATGAAAGCCCGCCCGGTGGAGGAGCAAAATTCCGGTCTCTTAGGGATGCTATTATCTTGGTTTCCAATGCTTTTATTTATTGGCGTGTGGATTTTCTTTATGCGCCAGATGCAAAGCGGCAGCGGCAAGGCCATGAGTTTCGGCAAAAGCCGTGCCCGGATGCTGAGCGAGAAAACCGGGCGCATTACCTTTGAGGATGTGGCCGGGATTGACGAGGCTAAGTCTGAATTACAAGAAATAGTTGAGTTTTTGAAAGACCCCCAGAAGTTTCAGCGGCTGGGCGGCAAGATTCCTAAAGGCGTGTTATTGGTGGGCCCTCCGGGGACAGGGAAAACTTTGCTGGCGCGATCCATCGCCGGGGAAGCTAACGTGCCGTTTTTCAGTATTTCCGGTTCGGACTTTGTGGAGATGTTCGTTGGTGTTGGGGCAAGCCGGGTGCGGGATATGTTTGAGCAGGGCAAAAAAAATGCGCCTTGTATTATTTTTATTGATGAAATTGATGCGGTGGGGCGGCATCGCGGCGCGGGGTTTGGCGGCGGTAACGATGAACGGGAACAGACCTTGAACCAGCTTTTGGTGGAAATGGATGGGTTCGAGGCCAATGAGGGTGTTATCCTTATTGCTGCCACCAACCGTCCGGATGTTCTTGATCCGGCTTTATTGCGCCCCGGGCGTTTTGATCGTCAGGTGGTGGTGCCTAACCCCGACGTGGTAGGGCGGGAGAAAATCTTGCGTGTTCACATGAAAAAAATTCCCTTGGGTGATGATGTGAACCCGAAAATCATTGCGCGAGGAACGCCAGGTTTTTCTGGTGCTGATTTGGCGAATATTGTCAATGAAGCGGCGCTGCTGGCCGCTAGGCACAATCAGCGCACCGTTACCATGCGCGATTTTGAACAGGCCAAGGATAAGGTCATGATGGGTGCTGAACGGCGCAGCATGGCCATGTCCGATGCGGAGAAAAAGCTCACCGCTTATCATGAGGGCGGTCACGCTATTGTTGCTCTTAACTGCCCGGAGTCTGATCCGGTGCACAAAGCAACGATTATTCCCCGGGGGCGGGCATTGGGGATGGTAATGCGGCTTCCCGAGGGTGATCGCTACTCAACGGCCAAGGCAAAGCTGCACGATGATTTGGCCGTGGCTATGGGTGGCCGTGTGGCGGAAGAACTCATTTTCGGTGACGATAAAGTCACCACCGGGGCGAGCAGCGATATTAAAATGGCCACCGACATGGCGCGGCGCATGGTCACGGAATGGGGGATGAGCGCGAGGCTTGGTCCGCTTAATTATTCCGAGAGCCAAGAAGGCTATTTAGGCTACGGTGGTTCGCAGCCTAAGCCCATTTCCGATGCCACGGCGCAGATTGTGGATGAAGAGGTGCGCAAAATAGTGGAGGCTGCTTATGCCCGCGCCCGGCAGATTCTTACCGAAAAAAGCCACGATCTAGAAGCCCTTGCCCAAGCATTGCTGGAGTACGAAACCCTTTCCGGGGAGGAGATTACAGACCTTCTGGCCGGGCGGGGTATTCATCGTACCGAGGACAGCATCAAGCCCTTAAAACGACAAAAGGCAGCGGGCAGAGCATCGGTGCCGGTGAGTGAGTAGGAGATTTTACCAACGTAGGTTATTCCACCACTTTCTTTAAATACCGCCGCTCCCGCTCTGGTCTGCTGCTATCATTAATACGGCGACGGAGTTCTTCAAGCAACGTACCTAGATCGCTGCCGGTATCTTGGGGGGTTATTTCAAAGGGTTCGTTGCTAAAAGGCAAGGTCATCCCCATGTCCAAAATGCCGGACTGTTGACGGGCATTGTTGCCCCCCTGTTCCAGTAGGGTAACGGCCAGCGCACTGGCTTGCCGGGCTGTTGCAATGTCGCCGTTTTCCAGTGCTTCGGCAGCCTCAAGAACGGCCTGACGGGCTTGCTCAACAGTGGGCAAGGGCGCAACCCCGGCCTTGGCAAGACCGTCCTGCACAGAGGTAATCTTGTCGGCCATCGCTCGTTGTTGCTGTGCTTGGGTTGCTTGATCCCCGCCGACGGCAATATTTTGAGCGTGTTTACGTTGTTCATGGGCTAGCTGTTGCAGGGCTTGAGAGGCACTAAGTAACGCCTGTTGCCCGGGGGTGGGTGCCCCAGGTTGCAGTCGTTCGAGAAGGTGCTGTATTTGTTCGAGTGCTTGCTGCGCTTTGGCGATTTCACCTGTGCTAATCATGGTTTCTAAAGAGGCGGTCATTTGTCTCGCTATGTTTGCCGCAGTATTGGCATTTTTATCACCGGAAAGAGCCTGTAGATATTCACTAAGGGCTTGGCGGTATTGGGCGAGGGCACGCTGTATATCGGCACGGTCTGGATTCAGGGTTGAGAGAGTATTGTGCAGGTTTTCTGCCGCCTGACGGAGGGTGGCACGACTGTCTTCCCAAGCAGTATGATCAAGATCAACAGCAGCACTCCACAACAGGGAAGGTACATCGCTCACGGCACGACCTTTGCGTTCAGCGGTGAAAAGTTGCGCGATGGCGGTGCGGACGGCTAGGAATGCCGCCCAATGCTGATCAAATCTGGTTGCAGGATCGCTAAAGCGGTTGAGAAGCCTTCCGGCGGCGAAAGGACTGATGTCCTCGCGTTCAAGACTGTCACGAACAAGGATGATTTTTTGGGCTAAGATATTCTCGAATTGTCGTTTTGGCAGGGTGACAGTCTGGGGTTCGGTATGACTGATATTGCCGGCGGCATCGGTGGCTTGTAGTATAAGATCAACATTTGTGCCGGCCAATGGGGTACTAGCCCATGTCGCCCCGCGGGTGGCACTTAGGGTTTTGCTTCCTTGAGGAAAGTTTAACAAGGATTGACTGTCTATTTTTTCTGTGGTGCCGGGCTTGAGTAGTATTGCTTCCAGCGTGATGATGCCATAATCATCACTGCCTTTATAGGTGATATTAAGGGCACCACTGCGATCACTTTCAACTTTAATAACGCGTATCTCAGGCGGGGTATCCGGGGTTAGGTGCACTTGATAGGCACCCCGCCGCTGCAGGCCGTGGCGCAGCCATACCGTGCCGTTTTCATAAAGTGGGGCGCTGAACATCCAACCATTGTCTTGCGGTTCAAGCGGCAACGATTTTTTGTTAAGCCGCATGCGGGGCTTAAGACTTGTACCGGTGATTTTTATACGCAGCTGTGTGCCCGTGGGGACAACTGCCGCCTTGTCCGTATTAAGGCGCAAGATGGGGAGGTTGGTATAGGCCGGCGGGATGAGCTCCGCTGTAATTTGTAACGGGCTGCTAATCCCCGGTATAGGAAAGCGCGGCGTTATATTTTCAATTAATGCCTCGCCCCTTGCCCAGAGCAACACAGGGAGCAGGATAAAAATGAGGGCAATAAAAAAACGTTGATACCTTGTTGGTTCAAACCAGAGACGATAGGAACGCGCACTGCCATTTAAGGCATAGCGAATGGCGTTTAACCACTGGCGGCCTCCTTCGGGGCTAAGGGCAAAGGCCGGGTGATCCCGGCGAGTGAACAACGGTTGGTGCCGTAGATGGTTGAGCCGTTCCAAGGCGGTTTCGGCCTCAACCGTGGAGGGAAAGGAACAGGTTCGCACGGCTAATACAAGACGCACAATCGCCCAGCCCATTACCCCCAGTATGAGGAATGTTTGCAAGAATGCAGGCAATAGAGCCAATCCCCCTAATAAAGAGATAAAAATAAGCCCTGTGAAAGCATAAAGAGACCAGCGGGCTTTGTCAGCAAGGCGCCCTGCAAACGCGCCGCTGCGCCATAATGCGGCGGCAACGGTTAGGGAAAAGCAGGGCGTTGTTTTCATGGGACTTCTACTACCATGCCGTCAAAGCCTGGCTCTATCCCCGAAGGTAACGCTGCGGCAAGTTTAGCGTAATCAAGGGTGTGGTTCATGTGGATAAGAATAGTGCGCTTTGGTTTATAATGCGTAATAAGTTCTAGGCTCAGGGCTAAGTGGCTGTGGGAGTAATGGGGTTCCGGCTGAAGGCAATCGAGCACCCACACATCAAGATTGTGAAGAAAAACATCGCTTTCAGGTGGGACACCATTCATATCGGTGGAGTACGCTACGTTACCAAAGCGGTATCCAACGGATTGGGTTTTACCGTGGAGTTGCCAGAAGGGCTTAATGATGACGTCACCCACGCTAAAGGGCATTGGCGGGGTAATGATCGTGGGGGTAAGGCTGGGCTTGTAGAAATCATTGATCCCTGCCGTCAGTGGGGTGAACACATAGCCAAAACGCTGACCAAGTGAGGTTAGCACTTCCTGTGGTGCATATAGATTGACGGCAGCCTTGGCGATGAAGTTCAAGGAACGCACGTCGTCAATTCCGTGGCAATGATCCGCGTGGGTGTGGGTCATCAGAATGGCATCAACGGCGGTGATGCGGTTGCTTAGCAATTGTTCCCTTAGATCAGGGGAGAGGTCAATAAGGAAACGAACACCTTGGTGCTCTATAAGAGCCGAGGTGCGACGGCGGCGATTGCGCGGGTTAGCCGGATCGCACGCGCCCCAATACCCTCGGCCATCAACGCCGCCGGGCAGGGGTACGCCTCCCGATCCGCCGCAGCCAAGAATGGTGATTCTGGTGATCATGCCGCCATTTTTGAGAACAGACGTTGGGCGTTGGCGGTGGTAGCGTGAGCAAGTTTATCAATACTGATGCCACGCAGCGCGGCCACGGCTTTGGCCGTGTCGGCAACGAAGGCAATTTCATTACGTTGACCTCGGTGCGGGACGGGGGCAAGGTATGGTGCGTCGGTTTCAATCACCAATCGTTCTAAGGGCACACTCGCGGCAACTTCCTGCACATCCTTGGCATTTTTGAATGTCACAATGCCGGGGATGGAGATATACCCGCCCAAGGCAAGAACAGCTTTTGCAAAGGCCATTGTCCCTGTAAAGCAGTGAATAACAAAAGCAAAGGGCGCAGTGTCCAGCATCTCTTGCAACAAACCCAAGGTGTCGGCTTCGGCATTTCGGCTGTGGACAATAACCGGAAGGCCAGTGCGCTGGGCGGCCTCTATATGGGTGCGAAAACTTTGCCGCTGGAGGGATTTTTCGGCATCATCGGAAGGATGGTAGTAATCAAGCCCTGTTTCGCCGAGGCCGACGCAGCGCGAGTGCGCGGCGCGAGTGCAGAGATCATCGAGGGAAAAAAGACCCTCACGGACATGACAGGGATGGACACCAACGCTCCAGAACGCTTCTGGGAACGGTAAGGCGGCAGCAATGACCCTATCCGCCGTCGCGGTTTTGGTGGCAATAGCTATAAATTGCTCTACCCCGGCGGCCTTGGCGCGGGCAACAACTTCCACCCGATCGTCATCAAAGTCAGGAAAATCAAGGTGACAATGGGTGTCAATGAGCATCAGGTTTCTACTTTTCGTACTAATGGGATGGGCTGCTGCAGTACAATGTTTTGTTCTTGATAAAAATCGCTGGTTGCATGAACGAACAAGCGTTCTGTGACCGGAATACCCAGCTGATCCAGCATGGCTCCGGCCAGTGTTGGGGTGACAGGTTGAATACTAATGGCTAAACCCCGCAGGGCTTCAAGCAACGTGACAAGCACCGTGCCCATACGGGCGGGATCGGTTTTGCGCAAGCTCCACGGCGCGGCGTGATCCACGTACACGTTAGCGGCGGTGACGGCGGCCATGAAAGTCTCTAAGGCTTTGTGGAAAGTTTGGTTTTCGGCGGCGTCCCGCATGATGTCCGGTAATGTCCGTACTTGGGTGAGCAGGGCGGTGTCCTCACTGGTGCGTAAACCAGAGACAGGAACTTTGCCGCCAAGGTTCTTCCAGATAAAAGCAATAACCCGCTGGGCAAGATTGCCAAACGCGTCGGCCAGTTCGCCGTGAAGGCGACGTTGCAACGCGGCTTCAGAAAAATCACCATCGCTGCCGAAGGATACTTCCCGAAGCAAAAAATACCGGAAAGCATCAACGCTATATCGATTGATAATATCAAGTGGATCAATAACATTACCAAGAGATTTGGAGATTTTCTCGCCATTATTCGTCCACCAGCCGTGGGCAAACACCCGTTTGCATACGGGTAACCCCGCCGCCATCAAAAACGCTGGCCAGTACACCGCATGAAAGCGGACAATATCCTTGCCGACAAGGTGCAAGGAGGCCGGCCAGAATGTCTTGTAATCTTTTGTTTGCTCAGGGAATCCAACCGCTGTGAGGTAGTTGGTTAAAGCATCCAGCCACACATACATAATATGTTGTTCATCCCCTGGCACGGGCACCCCCCAACGAAACGTCGTTCGGGAAATGGAGAGGTCTTTGAGGCCGCCCTCAACAAACCGCATGACTTCATTGCGCCGGGATGCCGGAGCAATAAAATCCGGATTGTCCTCATAAAATTTCAGAAGTTTATCGCCGAAGTCCGATAAACGAAAGAAATAGCTTGGCTCCTCGACCCATTCCACTGGCGCCCCGGTGGGGGCTTTGCCGTCCACCAGTTCGCTTTCCTGATAATAGGCTTCATCTCGGACGGCGTACCATCCTGCGTAGCTGCCAAGATAAATCTGTTTGTTGTCGGCAAGACGTTGCCAGAGAGCTTGGCACGCCGCTTTGTGGCGTGCTTCCGTTGTGCGGATAAATTGATCGTTGCTGATGTTCAGGTGCTTTGTTAGGTCGCGGAAGTTTTTGGAGACACGATCGGTAAATTCCTGTGGGCTTACCCCGGCCTTGGCGGCGGCTTGCTCTACTTTTTGGCCGTGCTCATCGGTGCCCGTCAAAAACAGCACCTGCCGCCCCTCCAGCCGCAGCGTCCGCGCCACCACATCGGCGGCAATGGTGGTGTACGCGTGGCCGATATGGGGCTTGTCGTTGACGTAATAAATGGGGGTGGTGACAAAAAATGGTGAGGCGTTGAGCATGGGTGACTGTGTAGCATAAGGGTGGAGAGCGTGCATGGGTTTTAGGATATTCTGAGAACCTAGGGAATTATATTTGGTAACTATCTTCTTGACGCAAATGAGGGAATGAGGCCATTTTTTGTAGCAGGGATGTATTGTGCTTAAATTTTATTATCGCTGTATTTATGAAGCTGCCAAAAAGACCTGCTCTTTTGCTAATGATTGGCAGTGGCTTTTTGGTATTCCCTTTTTTATTTGGGCTTTTACATTTATTAGTCAACGCTGGTTGAATGATGGTCAATCAATCAGTTTTCCAGATACAAATACACCTTTGGGTTCTTTGGGAGTGGCTTTAGGAGCTTTTTGTATTACATGGCTTGTAGGTTTTTTGTACCGTCTAATAAAGGCTCCGTTTATTCTATACCTTAGATGATAATATTGGACTAAAAAAATAACACGGCTCTAACCCCCTCCGCCGCTGCGGCAATCCCGTGCTCTTGCTGCACTTTTGCTCGTCCGGCGGCTCCAAGAGACGCCAGGCGCATGGGATTATCCAATAATTCCTGCAACGCGGCGGCAAACGCCTCAGGGTCGTTTTGAGGCACAAGCACACCCGTAACCCCATCCTCAATAATCGTGGCTACACCGGGGGAAAACCCGGCCAACACGGGCAGGCCAGCGGCACTAGCCTCCAGCAAACTCACCCCCAGAGCCTCATTGACGGCGGGCCAGACGAACAGATCATGGTGCGCCAGTAATCCCGGTATTGCGTCAGGCTCCACCAGCCCGATAAACTGCACCTTATCAGGGGCAAACCCGAACAACGTCTCTACCTGGCCGCGGGCCGCACCGTCACCGACAATGGTCAGCGTCCATGGTGCCCTCACCGTTGCCAGTGCTTGTGCCAAAACGCGGTAGGAGGCCAGCTTGTCCCCCTCCCGCAGCATCCCCACGGCGATCAGCCGCCCTTCCGCCCCCGGCGTTGCTGTTTTGGGGTACAAGGCCGTGTCGAGAAACAGTGGCAGCGGTGTTTGTACTACTCCAGCACGCAGAAACGGCGCAACGCCTGCAATATCCTTGGGGTTGAATTGCAGCACCGCATCCGCCCGCCCGATGATCCGTGCCGCCGCCTGACCCCAGGGGGTGTGGTGGTGCTTGGGGTTCAGGCTGGCCTCAATGAGAATATAAGGAATGCCCATTGCCGTGGTTACAGCTTCACCCAGAAAATCCGGTGCTTTGTGGTAGTGGTGGTAGGTGATCCAGGCAGTAAAGCGTGGCCCTTGTAGCAGGCGGTTGGCTTCGGCGGCGGCCAAGGCCTCCAGATGCCCCCGCGCCGCTGCATCCCCCATGTCTTCAAACAGGCGCAGGGGTGAGGCCACCACGGGATTCAGCCCGGCGTGAGACAACGCCTTGAGCAGCAAGCGGGCTATCTGTCGATCCCCCGACGGTACGGGGTGATCCGGGGCTTTCAGCGGCGCGTAAAAAGCAACGCTCATGCCCCCAAGGTTTCCAGTAAGTCCAGCAACGGCGGGATGTGGTGGGTATGGCTAAAATCGCTGCGTACCCGTGCGCCTAGAGCTTCACCGTAGCGTTGGCGTAAGGGGGCATCGGTAGCTAGTTGCATCAAGGCCGTGGTCAATTCCGGCACATCCCCCGGCGCGGTGAGCAGGCCGTGGGTGCCCGAAAGGATCAGCTCCGGAATTGCGCCAGCGGTGGTGCTGACCACCGGGAGATTCTGGCTGCCCGCTTCCAGGAGGACGTTGGGCAGGCCGTCCTGATCCCCGTCCTCTGTTGGGCGGCTGGCAAGAATAAAAATATCTGCCGAACGCAGAAGGTTCAGGACATCGGTGCTGTCGCCACTGCCCAGCCAGGCGATTTTTTTGGTGATCCCAAGATTCTCCGCTAGGACGCGGTAAGGGCCACTATCACCGCCGCCAAGATGGCTGAATTTCCATTGAATATCTTCCGGTAGCCCGGCAAGTGCCCGCAAAGTATCGTCGATGCCTTTCTTCGCCACCACGCGGCCAATAGAGACGATGTGCAGCGGCGTGGCCGGCTCATCAAGGCGTGGCGGTGGCGGCGGAAACTTCCCCAGATCAAGGCCGTGGTAGTTCAGGTGTACCCGTCCCGTTGGCGCCAAGCGATCAAGATAGGCTTTGTTCTGCGCTGTGCAGGTTGTCACCCAAGTGGCAGCTTTTAGCTTTTCCTGCAGTTCTTCGGGGGCGGTGGTGTAAATATCCTTGGCGTGGGCCGAGGCTGCCCACGGCACGCCCAGCAGCCGGGCAGTGTACCAGGCCACCGTGGCCGGACTATGGAGGAAATGGGCATATACCCCGGTAATGCTGGGGGGCAGGAGGCTTGCAGCTACCAAGGCTTGCCCCATCCGGCGTAGTGTGGCGCGATCCTGTTTTCGTATCAACGCTTTACCCACCAACGGCAACAGGTGCACCAGTTGCTTAGTGCGAAAACGCTCTGCACGGCCAAGAGCCGCCAACACCCCCCACGGATCATCATGGAGGTATTCCGGCACATCGATCACCGGGGCGGTGATGGCGGCATGCAGGGGGTGGCAGCGGGTATCATGGGGCCGGCGCAGGCGGACGATGACAAAGGGTACGCCGCGCTCCTGCAACGCGAAAAGCTCTTGGGCAATAAACGTCTCCGACAACCGTGGCCAGCTTTTGACGAATATAGCTAGGCGGGGCGGGGTTGGGGATGTATGCACGGGCATTTTGAGTCAGGTGCCTTCTTGCATTAAATGAAATTAAAATCATGCATCAAAGCATTGTAAACATTTTTTGGTGACACAACGCGGTTATTTTTTCTGTCAATTTTATTTTCGATGCGTTTGCTCTCATTGTAGTTGGTCATGAACACTCTTTGGTCATTATTTCTGGTAAGAGCCTCCCGCAATCCATGATCGTGATTTTTGGATGTTCCGCTCAATTCTGTGATGTTGCGATCATCAAATCCAAAGCCCAGAATAAATAAATCTTTAGTATTCCTGATGGTTTCGACAATTTGTTCTTTTTGAGGATTTTCTTTATTGGCGTAAATAGTTTGGATGTTTTTACTGCATTTAACGGCGAGCTGTATTTTTTTCTTAAAATCATCATCATTATTATTACTTAAGTAAGGAGTCCCAAAATCACTAAAGGGATCTTCAGCATCCCATTGAATAGTATGTAAAGCCCCATAAACATGAAAAATACACTTTTCTGAAAAGTTTTTCATGAAAGAGGCCGCGACATCTTGAAATTTTTCTATTTTTTTTAGGCTGTTATAAAGATGATATTCTAAAGAAACATCATAATTAAAGGTGATAATGGATAGCTTTTGGTCGTTTAAAAAAATATTCTTTAAGGCTTGGGTATCATCACAAGTAGTCAAAACATGAAGAAGAAACCGATACCAGTGCCCAAGCTCTGTATCAGGATTGTTGGATTTTTTCTGCGTGTAATCTTTTTCGGGAACTTTTTTACATTTAGATTCGCATTTTAATAAAACCAGAGTAATTAAAAAAGTTCCTATTTTTTGCAGACTTGGCTGATCACGCAAAAATGTGTCAATATTCAAAGGGTCTAAGGATATTATTTTTTCGGAAATAGTGGATATTTCTTGTTGAAGGACGGCAGCTTTGTTTCGGCGTTCATCGTGCTTATAATGTCCGCCCGGAAGTGGTGAAGTGTCCCCATGATAGATGTTTGAAAAACATTGAAAAGTGAAATTATTGGCGAATGGGTGTTGTGGGATTTTACTCGCTTCAATGAGATTGATAAATTTTTTAGCTTCTTCACATACCTCCCGAATCAATGTTTCCCCCGTTGGAAAACCATAATGATAACTAGCTCCGGCACCTAAAATTAGGGTGGTCTTATTTTTTAGCATTTACTTTCCCCTCAACACCTCAATAAACGCACTCTGTGGAATCTCCACACTGCCAAACTGGCGCATTCTCTTCTTCCCGGCCTTTTGTTTTTCAAGAAGTTTACGCTTGCGGGTAACGTCGCCGCCATAGCAGCGGGCGAGAACGTCCTTGCGGAAAGCCTTGACCGTCTCCCGCGCCACCACCCGGGCACCGATGGCGGCTTGAATGGGAATCTGGAATTGGTGCTGGGGGATGAGGTCTTTGAGGCGTTCGCACACGGCGCGGCCTCTGGTTTCCGCGCTGCTGCGGTGCACCAGCATGGACAGGGCGTCCACCGCCTCGCCATTAACGAGGATGGACAACTTGACCAGATCGCCTTCTTGATACCCGTCGCGGCTGTAATCAAAGGAGGCATAGCCCCGCGACAGGGACTTGAGGCGGTCATAGAAATCAAAAATCGCCTCATTGAGGGGCAGCTTGTACACTACCATCGCCCGGCCGCCAACGTAGGTCAGGTTTTCTTGAAAACCGCGCCGTTCATTGCATAGGGCAAGTACCGCGCCGAGGTACGTATCTGGCACCAGGATGGTGGCCTTGATCCACGGCTCCTCAATATTGGCAATCTTGGTGGGATCAGGCATATCGGCGGGGTTGTGCAGCTCCATCTGTTCGCCCGTGGTCAGGTTTATCTTGTACACCACGCTGGGGGCGGTGGTGATGAGGTTGAGGTTAAATTCCCGCTCGAGACGTTCTTGAATGATCTCCAGGTGCAATAAACCCAGACAGCCGCAACGAAACCCGTGGCCAAGGGCGGCGGAGCTGTCCGGTTCATACACGAAACTGGCGTCATTGAGGGCAAGTTTGCCCAAGGCATCACGCAACGCCTCAAAATCCGCCGCATCCATGGGAAACAGGCCGCAGAAAACCACCGGCAGGGCGGGCTTAAACCCCGGCAGAGCGGTGGGGCAGGGCTTGGCATCAAGGGTAATAGTATCCCCCACCCGTGTATCGGCGATGGTCTTGATCCCTGCCATGATAAAGCCGACTTCCCCGGGGTAGAGTGCCTCAGCCACCACGCGCTTGGGGGTGAGATAGCCGACCTTATCAATCACGTGGGCGGCACCAGTGGCCAACATCCGGATTTTCTGGCCGGGGCGAAGCTCTCCGCTTACCACCCGCACGAGGGCAATCACCCCGACATAGGCATCGTACCAGCTGTCCACCAGCAGAGCTTGAACATAGGGCTGATCCATTACTCGCGGCGCGGGCAGGCGGGCGACGAGGGCTTCCAGCACACCGTCAATATTGATGCCTGTTTTGGCAGAAATCAGCACCGCGTCGCTGGCATCAATGCCGATAACATCCTCAATCTGCTGGCGCACCCGTTCCGGTTCGGCGGCGGGCAGGTCAATCTTATTGATGACTGGAATAATTTCATGATGTTGATCAATGGCTTGATAGACGTTGGCGAGGGTTTGCGCCTCCACCCCTTGGCTGGCATCTACCACCAGAAGCGAGCCTTCGCAGGCGGCGAGGGATCGGCTGACTTCATAGGCAAAATCAACGTGCCCCGGGGTGTCCATGAGGTTGAGGATATAGGTCTGGCCATCTTGAGCCTTATAGCGCAGGCGCACCGTAGCCGCCTTGATGGTAATGCCGCGTTCGCGCTCAATGTCCATGGAATCAAGTATTTGTTCCTGCATATCCCGGAGTTCAACCGCGCCACATCTCTGGATAAGACGATCGGCCAGCGTGGACTTTCCATGATCAATATGGGCGATGATGGCAAAATTGCGGATATATTTAGGATCGGGAGCAGTCATGGCGATGTTATGGGGGATGTTGACGCGTTAGGCAAGGCTGGGACAGTCAGCATCGTTAACGCCTCTTCCCGCACCGACAGGCGCAGACCCTCGTTCCAGTAGAGATACCCGCGGGTTTCCAGGCGGTTACCCACGATGGGCAGGGGAGTATCACTGCGGGGGCGACGGCGGAGCAGCACCTTGACGGTGTGGGAATTGTTGGTGAGGGTAATGAGGAATGTTTTTGGCCCCAGTGGTTCCATTGCGGCGGTGGTGCCCTCCAGCACAATGACGCTGTTTAGAAACGGTGCCGCAGTATCCGGGGTTAGAACGCGGAAAACCCCTTGCTTCCAAGCGTTTTTATCGCGCCCGGAGTATTCGGCTTGAGTTAGACGTTCGCGGCGGCGGTGTGGGGTTGGCAGATCGCTAAGCCTTGCCCAGCCGTGCGCTAATAAGTCTTCCTGCACCCAAGTTTTAAAATGCCAAACGTCCACGGGGCACAGACCCTGATGATCCGCCGTGCGCCGGGTGGGGATGAGCAGCAGCGGCGGGCGCAGGCTTTTTTCCAATGGTGCTGCCGGGGCGATGTCCAAATGGCTGAGGCGATAGCCGATGCCATCGGCACTGAAGACGCCGGGTCTGGCAGTATCAACAAGAACGGGCTGGTTGAGCGAGACTTTACTGCACGGGCGCAGGGGCGGGGCGATAACGTCTTGGGCGAGGGCGGGAGGGGACAGAATGCCGTATACGATAAAATGCAGTATAGTCAAGGCATAGAGAACGTTTTGGTTTAGTATTGTCTTTCCACGCCATTGTTGGTTTTTGGGCAAAACCGAACCTTATTGCGGTAAAGATTTAGGACGAATGAAAACAGCCGTGCCAAAAGCCAGCACTTCTGCGGCATTGGTGCCTATTGTTGACATTGTGTACCGTACACCAACAATAGCATTGGCCCCTTGCTGTAAAGCCCGCTCTATCATCCTATCTGTTGCTTGCTCTCTGGCTTCTGCCAGCATTTTTGTATATTCTGGAACTTCTCCGCCCACAATGCCGCGCAGGGCAGCCATGATGTCTTTACCAAGATGACGAGAACGAACAGTATTCCCGCGTACCATCTCATATGTCCTGATGATTTCGAAATCAGCAAAATAGTCTTGGGTTGTCATTTTTATAGCGTCAGGCATTTTATTTCTCCACGGTATCATCGTAATGTTTTTCTTCTGCGGAAGATAAGCGATCCTTAAGAGCTTTAATAAACAAAATTAAAACACTGACAACGCCGACACAGATACCCAACAAAGGTAATGTGTTCGATAAGCCATGTTGGGTGATAATACTAAAAATACTGACGTTTGCCCCTAGGAGAGGCAACACAAAAACGAAGGCCGCACTTATGATAAGGAGTACATATGCTATGCGTTCCATTTACCGATTACCTTCAGTGCTTTTTTGAACAACAAGTGCACATTACACGTAGGATCGTTAATAAAATGTTCTGTGGCCGTAAAAAGCCAAAAATAAGCTACACCGCATCCTTAACAAAAGAAATCAACGCCGCCGGGGCATTGTCCCCAGCCCGGAAGCCAGCTTTTAGCACGCGGGTGTAGCCACCGTTGCGATCTTTAAAACGGGGTGACAAGTCGGTGAGGAGCTTGTTTACAGCAGCTTCATTGCCAAGGCGGGAGAGAAGCAACCGGCGAGTTTGCAAGCTGTTGTCACGGCCACGGGTCACCAGACGCTCAACGTAGGGGCGCAGGTCTTTTGCCTTGGCCAAGGTGGTGTGAATTTTCTCATGAGTGATGAGGGAAATAGCAAGGTTGCGCAGCAACGCCTGGCGATGGGCACTGGTGCGATTGAATTTCCGGCCGCTTATACCGTGGCGCATGGCATTATTTCCTTCTGTTACTTTGTATAATAATTACTATTCAAAACGATCAATAAGGTTCTTCAAGGCGCTTGGCAAGCTCTTCAATGTTTTCAGGAGGCCAGCCGGGAATATCCATTCCCAAGGTCAACCCCATAATTGTAAGAACTTCTTTTATTTCATTAAGAGATTTGCGACCAAAGTTGGGGGTTCGGAGCATTTCACCCTCGCTTTTGCGAACTAAATCACCAATATACACGATGTTGTCGTTTTTAAGGCAATTCGCCGAGCGGACGGAAAGCTCAAGCTCTTCCACCTTGCGGAGTAGGTTGCGGTTAAAGGGCAGGTCAGACTGCTCTTCTTGGCGGGCGGCGTGGCGAGGCTCTTCAAAGGTAATAAAGAGTTGAAGCTGATCTTGAAGAATACGGGCAGCCAGTGCCACGGCATCTTCAGGGGAAATTGCGCCATTAGTTTCAACGGTAAGTGACAACTTGTCGTAATCGGTCACTTGACCAACCCGGCTGTTCTCAATTTTGTAGGATACCTTGCGAACAGGGCTATATAGTGAATCAATCGGGATAAGCCCGATGGGCGCATCTTCCTTGATGTTGGACGAGGCCGGTACGTAGCCCTTCCCTGTGCCAACGGTGAAATCAATGTTCAGTTTTGCCCCTTTATCCAAGGTGCAAATAACATGATCTTTATTAACTATATCAATACCATGAGGGAGGTCAATGTGGCCGGCAGTGACAACACAAGGTCCTTCGGCGGAAAGGTGCATTTTGCGGGTTCCACTGCTGTGGGCACGCAGAGCGAGTTGTTTGATATTAAGAATAATATCCGTAACGTCTTCGCGGACACCCTCAATGCTGGAGAACTCATGGAGAACCCCGCGAATATGAATGCTGGTTACAGCGGCACCTTGCAGGGACGATAACAACGCCCGGCGCAAGCCGTTACCTAGGGTCAAGCCAAAGCCACGCTCTAGTGGTTCAATGACCAGAGTAGCTTGGTGTTTCGCCGCCGCATCGGGGACGACACGAATACCGTTGGGTTTGATGAGGGCTTGCCAGTTTTGCGCCAATACCATGAGGATATCCCTTGAAAGCTTTTAAAGTAAAAAATTACACGCGCCGACGTTTCGGGGGGCGACAGCCATTGTGGGGAATCGGCGTCACGTCCCGAATGGAGGTGACGGTCAGCCCCGCCGCTTGCAGTGCCCGCAAGGCAGATTCACGACCTGATCCTGGCCCCTTCACCTCAACTTCGACGCTACGCATACCGTGTTCGACGGCGTTGCGGGCGGCAACTTCGGCGGCAATCTGCGCAGCATAAGGTGTTGATTTGCGTGAGCCTTTAAAGCCCTGCGCTCCGGCCGAAGACCACACAAGGGCATTGCCCGATGGGTCAGAGATTGTAACGATGGTGTTGTTAAACGTCGCGTTGACGTGAACAACCCCGGAGGGAACATTTTTACGTTCGCGCTTTTTAAGTTTGGTGGCAACTTCGGGCTTGGCCATTGAACGGTGAACCTTTTAAAAAATGAAAAACGGGTTAGCCTTTGCTTGGTGTCTTCTTTTTGCCAGCAATGGCCACGGCCTTACCTTTGCGGGTACGTGCATTGGTGTGGGTACGCTGGCCGCGCACGGGAAGGCCTTTACGATGACGTAGGCCACGATAGCAACCCAAATCGTTCAGACGCTTGATGTTCAAGGATACTTCCCGGCGTAAATCCCCTTCCACCGTGTACTCTCGATCAATGACTTCACGAATCCGAAGCACTTCTTCATCGGTAAGCTGATTCACCCGGCGGGCATCATCAATGCCGAGTTTCTTGCAAATCTCCACCGCGTTGACCGGGCCAATGCCGTAAATATAGCGCAGCGCGATAACAACGCGCTTGCCTGTTGGAATATTAACCCCTGCAATCCGTGCCACGAGTCCCCCTGTGAGCGAAATGGTGCTTTCTAAACGTAAAAAGCACCAAAAACTAAGGTGGGCATCCTAGCGGGATGGGGGAGGGTGTCAAGGCTTTTGTTGTCTTAAGAAAATCAGGTAATTTGGATAAGAAACTCTTGAAACTTTCCGCTTTGTAACACCCCCGCCGCTAGGGCAGCCCCTTCTTTAAACGTGTTTGCTTTATCATACAGATAAAGGCAGGCAGCGGCGTTGTAGAGCACGGCGTTACGGAAAGCCTCGGGAGCGGTGCCGTCGCCTAGCCCTTTGATAGCGGCGGCGTTATCGGCTGCCGTGCCGCCGCGTAGATCATCAAGTTTGCATGGGGGCAACCCGACCTCGCTCGCGTCGGAATACCGGACGATGACCACGCCATCACGGACTTCGGCAATCCGGCTGGGGGCACTGGGGGTAAGTTCATCGAGGCCGTCGTTGCTGCACACCACTAGGGCGCGGGGGGTACTAAGAGCATTCAGCGCATGGGCAACAACCTCAACAAGGTTGGGGCTATACACGCCGACCAGCTGCGCCACCGGGCGGGTGGGATTGCACAGCGGCGCAGCTACATTGAAAAGACTGCGTAGCCCCAATGCTCGCCGGGCGGCACCAATGGCCGCCAGCCGTGGGTGGTGGTTGGGGGCGAAAAAAAAGCCGAAGCCTTTGGTATCCAATGTGTTGCCGTTTAAGGGCACTCCTAAAGCCTCCAGCACATCGGCAGAGCCAACAGACCCCGACACCGCCCGGTTGCCGTGCTTGGCCACCGGCACGCCGCAGGCGGCAACAAGAAGAGCCGTGGCGGTGGAAATATTATAACTCCCCTTGGCATCCCCGCCCGTACCGCACGTGTCCAACGTGGGGGTGGTCGTGGGTACCGGGATCATGGCGGCGCGTATGGCAGTGACGGCTCCGGTGAGCAGATCGGGGGTGATGGGACGCTGGGCAAGCAGAGCCACGGCCGCCCCGGCCAGGTGCGGATCAAGCGTGGGATCCAATAACGCACCGATAATTTCTTCAGCTTCGGCGCGGGTTATGTAGGCAGTATCCAGTAACCGCTCTATAGCAGCGCGGGGGGTCATATAGCGTACGCCTTGGTAAGCACGGCGGGCGTCTCCCCCCGCGCCAGGCTTAAAAAGTTGGCCAGTAGTTGATGCCCGTAGTGAGAGGCAATACTTTCGGGGTGAAACTGCACACCAAACAACGGCGCGCTGGTGTGTTCTAGACCCATGATAAGATTATCTTCTGTCCAGGCGGTGGGGGTTAATACCTCCGGCAGGCTGGCACGCTCAACAACAAGCGAATGATACCGGGCAGCCTGAAAGGGAGAAGGAATAGCCGTGAACAGGCCATTGCCATGATGAAAAACCGGGGAAGTCTTGCCGTGGACAGGTTCTGGGGCGCGGATGACGCTGCCGCCAAAGGCCTGCCCCAACGCCTGATGCCCGAGGCACACCCCCAGCACGGGCAGAGCCGCTTTGGCCGCCGCACACAGCAACGGCACGCTGATCCCGGCCTCATCGGGGGTACAAGGACCAGGAGAGATGACCACCCCCAAGGGGCGATGCGCGAAGACTTCTTCGACGCTAAGGGCATCGTTGCGGACAACACGCACCGGTGTGCCCAGAACTTGCAGATAATGCACCAGATTATAGGTAAAACTGTCGTAATTATCAATCAGTAGAATCATAATTTTAGATCACTGCGCGCTGAAGGTGGTGCCCCACATACGCTCTAAGTTATAGCGTTCCCGGGTTTCTTTAAGAAATAAGTGCACGATAGTATCACCAGCATCAACAATGACCCAGCCACTGTTGCCCTGGCCGTTGATGGCCGGGCTGGCAAAACCGCGCAGGGATAAGACCTCTTTTAATTTGTCGGCCAGAGCGTCCAAATGGCGCGGCGCTCGACCGGTGGCGATAACCAGCGTGTCGGCAAGGCTGCTTTTACCATGAAGATTAATGAACACTATATTTTCGGCCAATAGATCATCAAGGGTATCGCGAATGAGGGTGTCCAGCGGCGGGCGGCGCGTTGTTAAAACAGCCAAGGCTGATGGTTGTATTAAAGTGTCTGGCAAGATGACCTCATGCGAAGGGTGGTTGAGCTTAGAGAGTTCCAAGGGATGGAAAAAAAAGTTACAGAAGATAGACTCCGGGAAGAAATCCCGGGCGACCAGCGGCGATGGGCAGCAGCAAAACGCGTGGCGATAAATCCTCCAACCCCTACATTATACCATTCCCTTGAAAAAACCGCAATGTTGTTTTTAATGAGTGCTTTCCATTGCTTCCAGCGGGAAAAATCACGCCAGCAATCGGCACCTAAGATTAAAAAAAACTCCGTGCGGGGGTAACGCCGTCGCAAGGCTGTCAATGTATCGCTGGTAAAGCGGGTGTTTAAGGCTTGCTCATAGGCGACGGCGTGCAGGCGCGGATGCCTGTTGAGGATGGGGGTACAACTGGCCAGACGCTGGGACAGGGGGCGGCTTTCAGCATTTTTTTTCAAGGGATTTTGTGGTGATACTAGGAGCCATACCGTATCAACGCCGGCTTTTTTCAAGGCCCACAAGGCAAGATGGCGATGCCCCCCGTGGCAGGGATCAAAAGTGCCGCCCAAAAGACCGATGCGTTGCCCGGCAAGCAGGCGTTGCGGCGGCAGATTGTAGGGATTAAGATGCACTGAAGTTCTCTTCAATGGCGACACAGTGTTGATTTTTTATTGCTTCAAGCAGGGATGCAATTCCCATGCCCGTTCGTGGGCATACCCAATCCGGGGCAATCTCCGCCAACGGGCGCAGTACAAAGGCGCGTTCGGCAAAACGGGGATGAGGCAACAGAAGAGGTGGTGTATCGAGAATAAGGCCATTGTAGTCAATAATATCAATATCTAATACTCGTGGGCTGTTGGCAAAAGATCGAGTACGGCCATGCTGGTTCTCTAGGGTTTGCAACGCGGTTAGTAATGCCAATGGCTCCAGCGTTGTCTCCAAAGTCAATGCCATGTTGAGGAAATCGGGCTGTTTTGTGTAATACATTGCTGGGCTGCGGTAGTGTCTGGATGTCGCCAGCACGCGGCCAATCTGGTTAATATCCAGCACGGCGGCGTTCAAAAGGGTGGGGGAGTCACCAATATTGCTGCCAAGGCTTAGGTACGCACGCATTTATTTCCCGATACAAAATGATTGAAATACCACATCAAGGATTTTTTCCACATCCGCCTGACCGGTGAGCTGTGCCAAGGTGCGCCACGCCGATCGCAGTAGGGCGGCACGCACCACCTCATCGGTATGGGTTTCAGCCGTACGCAGGTAATCTAAAGCTTTTTCAAGTGTTTGGCGTTGCCGCAGCGTCGCGGGTGCGGCGGCAGTCTGCTGGCCAAAAAATGCCCGTAAATGCTCCTCCAGTCGAGTGAGCAGGGGATCAAGACCGCCCCTATTGACCGTGGAGATAGCCACGTCATGGCCGTGGTGTTGATGGGCTAAATCGGCCTTGGATAATACCCGCAGGATCGGCACGTCTTCGGGCAGGGGATGGGAGTCCTCCAACGTCTGGCTATCGCTGGGGTGAAGCCAGAGGATGAGATCGGCCTCTCGGCCGGCCTTATGGCTACGGTGGATGCCTTCTTGTTCAATGGTATCGGTGGTCTGGCGCAGGCCGGCGGTATCCACCACCACCACGGGATAACCGCCAAGGCGCAGGCGAATTTCGATGGTATCCCGGGTGGTGCCGGGTTGGGGGCTGACAATGGCGGCGTCTCGCTGGGCGAGAGCATTGAGAAGGGATGATTTGCCAGCATTAACAACCCCCATGAGGGCGATGCGAAACCCTTCCCGCAATGGCTGGGCGCGGTCGGCGATGCGTAAAAAGGCGGCGATTTCTTCGGCTAAGGCGGTTGTTTGCTGGGTGACGGCCTGTAATGCCTCCGGGGGAAGGTCTTCATCGGCAAAGTCCAAGGCCGCCTCGGCCAAGGCGCAGCACCTGGTTGCCGCCTCGATCCAGCGTCGATACCGCTGGGCAAAATGCCCGGCCATTTGCAGGCGGGCGAACTGTCGTTGTTGTTCCGTGTCGGCGTCCAAAAGATCCGCCAGCCCCTCCACATAGGTTAAATCTATCTTGCCGTTTAACAAAGCTCGCCGGGTGAATTCCCCGGCTGTAGCTAGACGACACCCCGGCAGGCGGGAGCAACCCTCCAGTAGGGCGGCGGTGACGGCCGGGCTGCCGTGGCAGTGCACTTCCGTCACGTCTTCCCCGGTAAAGCTGTGCGGGGCGGGGAAATACAAGATCAGGCCATCGTCAAGGATACTGCCATCGGCAGTATAAAAACGGCCATAGTAGGCATAACGCGGGGTCAAAGACGTGCGCCGGGTCAGGGTCAGCCCCACAGCATACGCTTGCGTACCGCTGAGCCGCAGCACCGCCACCCCGGCTTTGCCTGATGCCGTGGCTAGGGCGACGATGGTGTCCGAGGGGTGCATAAATGAAGAATTATAGAAGACGGGGCTTGAGGGCACAATGGGGAGTGGCGAGGTTTGCAAAAAGGCTTAAAAAAATTACTTGACATAACCCCGTAAAAAGTTGCAGCCGTCACCTTGACTTCTGTCAAGGGCTTTGATATGTTGACAATAGGCACTCAAAGACCTGGCCAGGCACCGAGGGCTCTACCGCTCTTCTCCTTTTCATCTGTCTACCAAGACACCCAAGGAAGAAAA
>JBKCUA010000017.1:0-7649 GCA_046318675.1 Holosporales bacterium | reverse complement strand
CCTCTATTAACCTCATTTCTAGGGCGATTGGCGTCGTCAGGTCTATGCTCGCAATCCGCACGTACGTTTGAGTACGCTTACGTTTGCTCGCCTAGCCCTTTCTAGCCACTCATCCCTATAAATGGGTTAATAGAGGTGCCCTAGACTTTAAAAATTCTTCAGCGCGCTATAAGTTATTTTTGTTCGTCCATTCGGACGCGGCACTTTGTGCCGTGCGCTGGTTGCAAGTATACTTTTAATTATGGAACCAGCTATAATTTTCAGTCTATCGTGTATGATTCAAAAATAAAGCTGGTCAAGGCGAGGTACGAAGTGCCGTTATAGCTGGTTGCATAATTAAAAATTTTATGTACCCAGCCATATCCCACGCTGCCGCCAATCCATTCCTGAAGCGTAACGTCAATAAACGCCGCACTGACCGCCAGATTTTTTCCGCCCCAAGCCGCCAAAAAAAACCAGCACGCTCACGACGCTTTTGGTAGTAATACGCTTCGGCCTGACCCATCAAATAATGACGGCGCAGGTGACTGCGCAATGATACTGGGCTTGATTTGCCCTCTAAATGCATGACCAGCGCGTCGGGAGCAAGCACCAGGCTATAGCCTGCTGCTCTAGCGCGGTCGCATAGCTCATTATCCTCAAAAAATAGGAACAGATTCTCATCAAAAAACCCAATGCGTCGAAACACATCCATTCGCAGCAGCATACAAGCTCCGGACAAAAAGCCGACGCACGCGTATCCCTCGGCGTGTAGTACGGCACTGCCGCCGCGCTGAATCTCGAACAGGCTGCCGCAACGGGTTTTGCCCGCCCCATAACTTGAGCCTATGATTGCCGCATCGGGAAAGGCTTCGGCGGCCGCCACCAACGCCTCAATAGCCCCCGGTGCAACTACCGTATCGGGATTCAGTACTAGGGCATAGGGTGTGTTAATCTTTCGTAAGGCTAGATTATGCGCCCGGCCAAAACCAAGATTAACGTTGTTTTCTAGGATGTTGACTTGGGGGAAGTCCTTGCGTGCCTGCGCCAAGGTAGCGTCACTACTGGCATTATCCACCAACCATACCGCAACCCCCGCCGGCAATGCTGCAAGGCATGACCCCAAGACCGCCGCGCTGTTGTAGGTAACAATACTGACTGTTACCGAAGCAAGCACAACCTAAACCAATCCCTGAGCGGCGGCGTTGATGACGGCGGCGATACGCACCGCCGACTGAATGCCTTGTTTGCTGATGCCATTTTTGCCAAGTTCATGGGCGTGGGTTTCCATGCACATTCCGCAACCATTAATGGCCGATACTGCGATTGCGTATAGCTCAAAATCCACCTTGGCAATGCCGGGATTACCAATAACATTCATCCGTAGTTTTGCCGGCAATGCCCGAATTTCCTCATCATGAACCAGATGGATGAAACGATAATATACATTGTTCATGGCCATGATGGTGGCAGCAGCCCGCGCCGCGTTTTTTTCTGCATCAGACAGCGTCGCGGCCACTTCTCCGGCGACGGCGGCAATTACCCCCTCGCTGCGAGTGGCATAGGCTGATGCCAAGGCAATCCCAAAAATCTGGTTTTGGGTTAAACCCGGTGCGCCGTCGGGGGTAAGCACACTGCCCAAATTGAGGCGAATATCCTTTGCATAATCGCCCAAAGCATCGCGGAGGGCTTCAACAGAAACAGGATAAGTCATGGTCGAGTATCTTTCATTGCAAAATTTTCTTGTTGATAGAGGATTTTCCAAGGATGTCATTATAAAAATTTTCCTTTCCTTTTCTTTTCCTGTCATTTTATTTTTCCTAGAACCCAGCAAGAAACTAGGCTATTCAACCATTCCATGCTTGATATTACGCCCATGTTCAGTGTTTTTGCCAATACCCTTACCCGTGCCTTTCGCGTTGGTGTGACCGAGCAAGAACGGCACACCGCCCAGACGCTGGTGTTTGATATTACCGCCGAGGTGATAGGAGTTCCAGAAAATTTCAAAGAAACAGTTGACTATCACGCTATCATTGTTGCGCTGGAGGCATTACAGCAGGAGGAATTTATTCTTCTAGAAGACTTGGCACGCAGACTGGCCGCCGCGTGCTTCACCCAGCCCGCCTGCGCCAGTGTAGATATTGCCATTCGCAAGATAGCCTGCCTTCCAGGAAGCCATGTAGGGATTCGCTACCGTGCCCACCGCCCTGCCTGTTAATCTGCGCCGCCGCCCGCTGCTCATGGCGGTGATCAACATCACCTCGGACAGCTTTTCCGGCGATGGCTGCCTTGATATGCAAGCACTATTAGACCGTGCCGAAACAGCGATTAGCAATGGTGCCGATATTCTTGATTTGGGTGCCGAAAGTACCCGCCCCGGCGCGATCCCCATCACCCCCGAGGAAGAATGGCAGCGCTTAGCCCCTGCCCTGTCGGCCATACGACAACTAACATCCCTGCCCTTGTCCATTGATACCCGCAACAGCACCGTTGCCCGGCAAGCCCTCGCCAGCGGCGGCACGATCATCAACGATATTAGTGGCGGCAGACATGACCCCGCCATCCTCGCCGTGGCCGCCGCTGCTCGTTGCCCGATTATCCTGACGCACAACAGTATCACCAACACCCTTGAAGTGGGGGAACATTGGCACGCCCACGGTGCACAACAATTTGATCATATTACCGATAGTGTTTCTTCGAGCCTGACCGTCTTACGGGATACGGCCATCAGTGCTGGCATTGATGCCGCCGATATATGGCTTGATCCCGGCATTGGCTTTGGCAAGAACCTCAGCGACACATTAACCCTATTGCGGCATTTAGGAGACCTGCGCCGCCTTGGCCAACGCCTTGCCGTGGGGGTGTCTAACAAATCGTTTATCGGTCAACTTTCCGGAAGACCCGTCGCCCAACGCCAAGGCGGCAGTGCCGCTGCTGTTGCCCTTGCCGTTGCTGCTGGTGCTGACATCCTCCGCGTTCATGACACCGCGACCATGCGTCAGGTTATTGATACTGCTGCTGCTATTACTTATGGCCTTGCAGGCTGAACCCCTTCTTTATCGCCCGGCGGCCGAGGCTTTTATCCCCTTCGCCCATGAACCCATGGCGTTGCTGCTGGACGGGGAGCATGGCAATGGGATCAGTTATATTGCCGTACGCCCGTCTGAGGTCATCCGGGCTTTTCCCGGTCGGTATGATCCGCTAGATTGGTGCGCGGCGCGGTGTCGGCCTTCGTTACTCCCCATGCTGGAAGGCATTCCAGCCTTTCAAACCGGCTGGGCGGGGATGTGGCATTATGAAGCCGGGTGCGGCAGAGAAAATATTCCCCATCATCATGACAAAGCCACGCCATGGCTTTGCCTTGGCTATTACCCCGTCATCGCAGCGTTCGATGCCCGCCAGAAAAAAGCTTGGCTTGTCTATGATGAGTATGCAAGCCAACGCATTAATATTATTAAGGAAAAACTCCAACAAGATTGCCATATTCCACACCACCCCCCAGGCACATTAGCATTCCAGCGGGTCAGCCCGCCGTTCAATCCGCAGGTAGAACGCGCCATTGCATACATCAAAGCTGGCGATATGTATCAGGTAAATCTGGCGCAGCGGTGGGAGGCCGACTTGCCGCAAGACTTTGATCCTTATGCGGCCTTTTTGCACCTACGTTGTATAAATCCGGCACCATGGGCGGCGTTTATGAATACTGGGGACACGGCCATCGCCTGTCTCTCCCCTGAAGAATTCTTGAACAGTAACACCACCGACATTACCACCCGCCCCATCAAAGGCACCGCTCCCCGCAACAGCGACCCTGCGGCATTACAAGCATCCACAAAAAACCGCGCCGAAAACCTGATGATTGTTGATTTGCTCCGCAATGATTTAGCCCAGTGCTGTGTGCCGGGCAGCGTCCGCGTTACCGATCTTTATGCCCTAGAAACCCACCCCAGCGTCCATCACCTAGTCTCTACCATTACTGGCACGCTTACCAACAGTAACACAGCATTGGACGCCTTCGCCGCCGCCTTTCCCGGCGGTTCGATTACCGGCGCACCCAAAATCCGCGCCATGCAGATTATTCATGAGCTTGAAGATGCACCTCGCCGTGCCTACTGCGGCAGCATCGGCTTTGCCAGCACCACGGGACACCTTGGCACCAACATCGCCATCCGCACCGTGCAATTTTATAATAACAAAGCCGTGGTATGGGGCGGCGGCGGTATCACCAGCGGATCAGAGTCTGAAGATGAAAATACCGAGTGCCTTCATAAAGTAATGAATTTAATCAAAAATTTATAACAACAAACTCTTTCTCAAGATCAATGAGTTATCTTGAAATTCTTGCCGCAACGCCCTATTTGTGGTATAAGCCCATTAAGTGCAACAACACGTTCACTGTTCAAAGAGAGGAAACTATGTTTACCCCACAAACTGCCTACCGGCAGTCCGCCACCACCCACGATGAGGGTCTGCGCCGTCATATGCTGGGCGTCTACAACACCATGATATTGGGTATGCTGCTCACCGGGGTTGTTGCCTGGTATGTTGCCAGCAGCCCGGAAACCTTTGCTCGAATCGCTCCACTGGCCATGCCTGTTGGCCTGCTGGTTTTCGCGATGAGCCTTGGGTTTGGCTTTTTCGTTCATAAAATGAGCGCGGCTTTCGCCACCGCGTATTTCTACACCTTTGCTGCGGCCATGGGGCTTGTGGTCTCTTTTTATGTGGCTGCCTACACCGGGGAGAGCATTGCGCGGGCGTTTTTTGCCGCCGCTGCTCTTTTTGGTGCCATGAGCTTGTACGGCTACACCACCAAAAAAGACTTGTCCGGCTGGGGCACGTTCCTTGGGATTGGGATGATCGCTGTGATCGTGGTCAGCCTGGTCAACGTGCTGTTTTTCAAAAGCACGGGTACCGATCTGGCTCTATCGGCGATTGTGGTGTTCCTGTCTGCCGGGATCACCGCTTGGTCAACCCAAGAAATCCGCGCCTTATATTATGAGGGCAACGGACGGGAGCTGAACACCAAGCTTGCCGTTGTCGGCGCCTTGCAGTTGTATGTGAACTTTATCAATATGTTCCTTGCACTGCTGCGGTTGTTTGGACAACAACGCCAATAACTTTTACTTACCGCTGGGGTACCTTTATAGGGTGCCCCAGCATTATTTTTTGTATTATTTTTCTTGACGCATTGTTAAGCATTCGTTAAGAAAACTCCTCTTTAGGCCGGAACCATGCCAACTATTAACCAACTTATTCGTAAACCACGCACCCCTGAGGGGAAGCGCAACAAAGTTCCCGCACTGGAACAGTGTCCGCAAAAGCGCGGTGTCTGTACCCGTGTGTACACCACCACACCGAAAAAACCGAACTCGGCCTTGCGGAAAGTCGCCCGGGTGCGGCTGACCAACGGCTTTGAGGTTATCAGCTATATTCCCGGTGAAGGCCACAACTTGCAGGAACACTCGGTGATCCTCATGCGTGGCGGTCGGGTTAAAGATTTGCCTGGGGTTCGCTACCACATTGTTCGTGGTGCACTGGATACCCAAGGGGTGAAAAATCGTAAGCAACAACGTTCCAAATACGGCGCCAAGCGGCCGAAATAAGGGGTTTTAAGTTATGTCTCGTCGCCGCGCTGCGCAAAAACGTGAAGTTTTACCAGACCCGAAGTTTGGGGATGTAGTTCTCACCCGTTTTGCCAACTCCCTGATGCTGGATGGTAAAAAATTTGTCGCTCAGAAAATCATCTACAGTGCCTTGGATGAACTGGGTCGCAAAACCAAGCGTCCGGCTCAGGACGTGTTTCATGAGGCATTAAAAAACGTGGCTCCCTATATCGAAGTGCGTAGCCGCCGCGTCGGTGGGGCTACGTATCAGGTGCCGATGGAAGTACGCTCAGACCGCGCCACAGCTCTGGCCACCCGTTGGATCATTAACGCTGCACGCAACCGTTCAGAAAAGACCATGACGGATCGCCTGCTGGCAGAACTGCTGGACGCTGCTAACAATCGCGGCTCTGCCGTTAAAAAGCGTGAAGACACCCACAAAATGGCTGAAGCCAACAAGGCCTTTGCCCACTTTAAGTGGTGATAGTAGGAGTACTCTTCCCCCTGCCCAGGTGGCGGAATTGGTAGACGCACTAGTTTCAGGTACTAGCGGTCGCAAGACCTTGGAAGTTCGAGTCTTCTCCTGGGCACCAGTTTTATAGGGCGTTGCGTAATTAGCGGTAGATATTGATAAAGTCTTCAGCGCGCTATAAGTTATTTTTGTTCGGCGCTATTAATTTATGCTGCCGGAAGTCTCGATTCAAGTCCGGCAAAATCTAGTAGTGCCCCAATTGGAGATCTTGAGTAGACGTTAGTCGTTGACTTTATTCTCTATCTATGAAAAAATGAAATTAAATAATGAGTGGTTTTATGCTTAAAATCGTACTTGGTGTTTTTGTTGCGATAGTTTTTTTAGTGTTGATCGTCGGATATTTTTTGCCGAATCAAAGGGTTGCATCCCAAAAAACGGTTATAGATGCGGACAGGGAAAAAGTCTTTAAACTGGTAGTGGATCTTCAGAATCAAAAATGGAGAACTAAGGCTGGCGAAGTTGTGCTTCTAAGCTCGAATGAGGGGCAAGAAGTATGGACAGAGGAGCCGACTAAGGGCTTCGTGCTTAAGTTCAAAACTAAATCAAAAGTATATCCTGAAAAGTTTGAAATCGAAATTATCGAAAATCCGAACATGAGCGGTGGCTGGGTAGGAACATTTGTGGAAAAAGCCCCTAATCAAACCGAGGTAGAGTTTACCGAGAAAATAACCATTAACGGAATCTTTCCTAAAATTATGTCGTATGCTTTTTTTAACATACAAGACTCTGTCGACACTTATATCGATGATCTATCAAAGGAATCGACAAAATGAAGCCCTTGGGAGCTGTTGAAAAAAAATATGAAGCAAAAGTAAAATTATTAAAGTCTAACTTTGCTGATATGCTTATCGGTCAAAAAATGGCGATTGGAACACCTGATCTCGTCGCAAGCATCTGTAAGAAAATACCTAAAGGAAAATCTTGGTCGCTAAGTAAACTTAGGAATGAAATTGCTAAAAAACTCAAAGCAGATACGGCATGTCCAGTGACGACTTCTATGTATTTGCGTATCGCAGTTTCGGAAGCTTATAAAGAATCCCTAAAAAGGAAAAAAGTAGTTTTCCCATTTTGGAGAGTCGTCGAACCAAACTCACCACTTTTTAAAAAGTTAGATAAGTCGGTTCAGGATTTCATTATTAGAAAACGAGAACTTGAATCAATTGATTAGTCGGTCCAATAGTGATGATTGATGGTCGTTAGGCTACAAAATTAACACACGCAGTTCGAAACTCCTCAAGCTGGCTGCACCAGTTTTATAGGGCGTTGCGTAATTAGCGGTAGATATTGATAAAGTCTTCAGCGCGCTATAAGTTATTTTTGTTCGGCCATTAGGCCGCGGCACTTTGTGCCGTGCGCTGGTTGCAAATATACTTTTAATTGTGCAACCAGCTATAGGGCACCTCTATTAACCTCATTTCTAGGGCGATTGGCGTTGTCAGGTCTATGCTCGCAATCCGCACGTACGTTTGAGTACGCTTACGTTTGCTCGCCTAGCCCTTTCTAGCCACTCATCCCTATAAATGGGTTAATAGAGG
>JBKCUA010000016.1:0-10173 GCA_046318675.1 Holosporales bacterium | reverse complement strand
GTTGGCGGCGGAGCAAGCGGAAAAATTAATTCGGGAAAAAGTAGACATTACCCTGTCACCTGCCCCTTTGGCTGTGGGTAGTATTCATCCGTTGCAGCAAACCCTGCGGGAAATCACCTCATTCTTTAGCCGTCTGGGTTTTACTGTGGCAAAGGGTCAAGATATTGAGGATGACTTTCACAATTTTGAGGCATTGAACTTTCCCGCCGATCACCCGGCGCGGGCGATGCACGACACGTTTTATTTGGAGAATGGTAACCTGCTGCGCACGCATACCTCGACGGTGCAGGTGCGGGAACTCAAGAAATGGAACGGTCAGGGGAGCTTGCGCATCCTTGCGCCGGGGCGGGTGTACCGCTGCGATTCCGATCAAACTCACGCGCCGATGTTTCACCAGGTGGAAGGCTTTGTGGTGGAGGAAAAAGGCAAGGTGCATTTCGGGCACCTGAAGGGAACGCTGGAGGGGTTTTTGGCGGATTTTTTTGCGAATCCGGACATTCGTGTTGTTTTTCGCCCTAGTTTTTTCCCGTTTACAGAACCCTCGGCGGAAGTGGACATTGGGTATCAAGGTTTGATGTTGGAAGTCCTCGGCTGCGGGATGATACACCCCAATGTGTTCCGTCAATGTGGCCTTGATCCGGAGAAATACCAAGGCTTTGCTTTCGGCATGGGGGTGGAGCGCCTGACGATGCTCAAACATGGTATTAAGGACTTACGGACGTTTTTCAGCGGCAACGTGGCGTGGTTGAAGCATTACGGAGCGGCGGCGGTATGAAAGTTAGTACAGCTTGGGTGCAGCGATACATATCAAAGCTCCCGGATGATTTCTCGAACGAGTTAACCCGCCTTGGCCTTGAATTTGAGGGCTGGGATTTTGACGTAGCGATATTGGCACCGTTTACCGTTGCTCACATTCTTACCGCCGTGCCGCACCCTGACGCTAGCCGCCTGCAAGTCTGCACGGTGGATACCGCTGAAGGCCAAAAAACTATTGTCTGCGGCGCACCCAACGCTAGGGCTGGTCTAAAAACTGTTTTTGCAAAAGTCGGCGCATTTATTCCCGGTAGCGGCATCACCATCGAAAAACGCCCCGTGCGCGGTGTGGAGAGCGAGGGGATGCTGTGCTCGGCAGAAGAATTGAAGCTGCCGTGGAGCACCGACGGGATTATTGAATTGCCTGAGAATGCCGTGGCGGGTAGCCCGGCGGCACAGGCATTGAGCCTTGAGGGCGGCGTGTTCAGCGTCGGCCTGACCCCCAACCGTGCCGATTGTTTTTCTGTGCGGGGTATTGCGCGGGATTTGGCCGCTGCTGGGGTGGGAACCTTTAAGGACTCCCCTGCCCCATCGTTGAAATATGCTGCCAGCACGGATTATCCGGTTATCGTGGACACCGATGCGGTGATAGGTCTGGCTCTTGCGGAAGTTTTATTACCCCAAGGCGCAAAGACAGCGGATTTTATGGCCAACAGCCTGCGGGCGGTGGGGGTGACGCTGCGATCCCTGGCCGTGGATGTGACGAATTTTAGTTGCCTTGGTCGGGGGCGGCCACTGCATGCCTTTGATAAGGATAAACTCAAAGGCTCGTTGCGCTTTGATCTCAGTAAGGGCGGTGAAGCCTTTGCGGCCCTGAACGGCACCACCTACACGCTCCCCGCCGGGGCTATCGTGATCAGCGATGACACGGGGATCATTGCTCTGGCCGGTATTATCGGCGGGGTCAACACGGCGGTGGGTGCGGAGACAACGACTATCTTGCTGGAATCGGCGGTGTTTGATGCCGGGCATATTGCTAGGGCTGGGCAAGCGTTGGGGATTGTCACCGACGCCCGGCAAAGGTTTGAGCGCGGCGTGGACGCACAAGATATGGAAGTCGGCTTACTGCACGCATTGGGCTATTTGCAGGATGCGGGAGCAACCTTGAAAAAACCGCAAATTATTTGTGCAGTGCCGCCCCACAAGCCTGCCTCCATTACCTTTGATCCGGGGTTGGTGGCAACGTTAGGGGGGCTGACGGTGTCTTTGGAGGTGGCAGGCAACGCGTTGAAGGCGTTGGGGTGTACCGTTGTTGAAAAAGATGGTTTGTTAGAGGTAACAACACCTGCCTGGCGGCACGATCTAAAGATTGCCGAAGATTTGGTGGAGGAAATCCTGCGCCTGCAAGGCTATGGGAAGATTCCTAGTGTTTCTTTGCCCCCTGTCGTGCCTTTAATGACCCCCGATTTTTCCCAGCGGTTGCGAACGGCGTTTGCGGCGGCGGGCTGCGTCGAGGTGGTGAGTTGGTCGTTTGCTTCTCCTGCTCTGGTAGAGGCCAGCGGTGAGGCGGAAAAAGTGCCTGAATTGCGCCTAAAAAACCCCATTAGTGCAGAGCTTTCCGTCATGCGGCCCAATATGATGGTGAGTTTGCTGCCCTTAGTGGCCGAGGCGGTGCGCTATGGTCAGGCCAGCGGCAAGATTTTTGAAATCGGTGAGGTTTTCAGCGGTGTTGGTGAGGGTGAGGCTAGAGCCATTGCCGTGCTGTGGGGCGATGCGGTGCCCCGGCATTGGCGCGGCAAGAAAACGGCGGTGGATAGCGTTGCTGCGCAGGCATTGCTGCACCAGGTCATGGCCAGCGTGGGAAAACCTTTGGAATCCAGAGTGCCGGATCGGGATGAGCTTCCTCCCTATCTCCATCCTGGGCAGTCGGGGCATTATCGTCATGATGCTTATCACCATATTCTGGCCACTTTTGGGGCGTTGCACCCTGTTTTTTTAACAGCAGCGGACGTGGAAGTGCCTGTGGCAATGGCGGAAATTAGGCTTGATACGGCGGCATCTTGGACGCCTTCTGCGGCGTCGTTTTATCACTCGCCATATCAGGCGGTGCGACGGGATTTTGCCTTTATTATTCCTGAAAAGCTGGATGCGGCCAAAGTGGTGCAGGCGGTGCGGGACGCAACCATTGATTTTAGCCGTGAAATGCTTGTTTTCGACCGTTTTATGGGGGGTGATGTTCCTGCTGGTCATGTGTCGTTAGGGGTGGAAGTGGTGCTGCAAGCCCCTGATCGGACGCTGGATGAGACGACGATTCGGGCGATAAGTGAGGCGATTGTGGCTAAAGTGGGGGCTGTTGGTGGGCGGTTGCGCGGTTGAAAAAAATTTTTCAATGCACGCTTAAGATGTGTTCTAACATTGATAAACAATGATAAAAATATTTCCGACGCCCTGTTGACAAAATTTATTTTCGTGTCATACTGAATGGTGAAAAATCCCATTTTTCGAAACCCTTTACCGTGGGCAAAAGTATCCCCCCAATTTTTTAAAAAAAGCTCTTCAGGAAAACAGCTTCGGCATCCCCTGAAGCGCGCCATGGTAAAAATATATCCCCCATCCCGAGGTAAAAACCGCCCAGCCGTATAGGGTATGCTCAACACACACCAACCCCCAATTCCTTGTTTTTTTCCACGTATCCGCCAGCAGTAGCCCGCCAAGGAACGACAACCCCACGGCCACGGGGTTCAAAAACACGCAATGCGCCCAGCCAAAAGCCAAGGCACTGAGCACCAAGGTGATTATTGGGGAATAAGTCGGTACCACTCTAGGCCAGAGCAGGCGAAAAAACACCTCCTGCGGTACCACCGAAAGCAATGGGTAGAACAGCATGACCACCAAATACCGTTCGGGAAGCTGTAGCGGAAAGGCAAACCGTGCCTCAGGCGTGACGGTGAGCGTCAGGGCAATAAACACCCATCCCCCCCGGCGGATAATGCGCCCAATATCAGGGTGCCGCGACAGGCGCGCAATGCCCGGCCACGGAATCCGCCGCCACAGCACCAAGGTCACCACCCACAGCCCAACAAACGCCAGCAGCGGTGCCTGCCCCACAGCAATAATCCCCGGCAACACAAGGTAAATCAGCGCATAGCCCGCATTCCCCACCCAACGACTGGGGCTTTTTGTCGTACCTAAGCTATTATTCATCGCCGCCAGCTTTACAACCTTTTTAAAAAAAGCTATAAATAAATGTATCCTGCGTGTTTTGTGTGTAAAAAGCCTTGTCACGCATCATAAACGCGCATCATAAACCCCTAGACAAGCACGCCGACGGTCGTTAGTGCTCATCTCATGTCCCTTACCCCTGCTACGGTTGCTAAAGTTGCCAGTTTGGCGCGCCTAGATGTTCCTGAATCCCGACGTGAGGGGGTGGCCGCTGAGATGTCCAGTATTCTTGCCTTTATTGAACAGCTTGGCGAAGTGAACACCGATGGGGTGGAGCCTCTGCGTAGCGTTGTGCAGGCTACCCAGCGCCTGCGCCCCGATGCCGTCACCGACGGCGGCAAGGCCGAGGCGATTTTGGCCAACGCGCCGGAAAAAGCGCAGGGGTTTTTTGTGGTGCCGAAGGTGGTGGAGTAGCCGCGAGTCGTTGAGATGCGCGGGTTAGAGGGTTCTTTGATTCTGTTGATTGATCATTTCTTGTGCTTTTATCATGGAATACCCATTTTTAGGAATCTTTAGCGTTTTCAAAAGAGAGTTGACTAGCTCTGTAGCTGTGTAGACTTTATCTTTATCTTGCGGTATATCCGGAAATAGTTCGCCTAAGTCCCTGTGAACCTTGTTGCTAATTTGTCCAAAGGCTAAGTTTGTATAGTTATTTGATGAACGTACGGCATATATTGCTTGTTCGAGTGTCTTTTCTTCAAGTTCAGGAAGAATTTTTGCAAGAAAATCAGTGTAAAATCGACCAAGTTTTTTAACGTCATTTATAGTCCAAGCCATTTCTAGGATAGACCTCTTCTGGCGGCTTTCGTTATCTGCATCAGTAGTTGCAGGACCATAAAGACCGCACATTGCTTTGTAGTCATTCGTTATGGCTAAATAGCACGCCTTAACAGATGGATCCGTGTGCCCCTGGGGTACCCCGGCCAGTTTCCGCACAGTTTCAATATCAAATTTGATTTTTCCTAGGTTGTGTAGGCTCGTGTCTTTAATGTCTAATGCGGTACCAAGCAATTCTCTGAGTGGAAGGTTGTCCTCGGGATTAGTTTTATAGTCCTCCGCAAAATCTCCCCATGTATAATTTGGTTGAATCCTTTGGGTACGTTCATCACTAGAAGTGAAAAATTCTATAATGGACCTACGGCTGTCGCGCAGCTGGTTTTTTAGTAAAATATTATTTAAAATAAATACTTGATTTTCTTTTAGAAAACTTTTTATAGCGTTCAGTTCGTCATCGTCATTGCTTAGGCTCATAATATATCCTTTGTAAATAAATATACTTTTTTAATACATTAATTATTTTTATTTGTCAATATTTTTTAATGTCTATTTATTTGTGAGTTTTTATGCCCCTTACCTTCCCCCCCGATACCGGGCCGCTGGCGTACAACGCCCTGCCCGGCTCCAACGTCGGCCTGAGCTGGCACAACGTCCAGCGCAAACGCCTCAAAAAATTCGCCACGCAGTACATGGCCGAGGACAGTAAGGCCGTGGTAACCCTGCGCAGTCAGGGCGAGCCAGATACCAGCATTGACGCCGTGCAGGCGACGCGGGCCGGGTTTACCGAGCTGCGGGTGCGGCTGCCGGTGCTGAACCAGTATTACCGCTATACCATGCTGCACGGCGGCGGCGGTGACGCGGCGGTGCTGAGCAAAATTAAGACCTTGTGTCTGGCCTGGGTGGATAAGAACCAGCCTACCGGCAGGCCCATTGATGAAACAAACTTTGAGGGGTTATTGCGGGTGCTGAAAGCCCGGTGGAACGATTTTTCGGCGGCGGAGCAGACGCGGATTACTACTTGGCTGAACGCGCTGAAAGTGGCGCGGGAGGCATGGACGTTTCCCCCTGCCCCTAATGAGGGCCGCTTGCTGTACACCAACCACTACACGCATCATTACAAGATATTGCTTTTTGTGTACGATCTTTTGGGTTTAACTGTGTCGTATAATAATTTAATTTCAACTATTCAGAGCTTTGCAACACAAAATTTTCCGTTCGGAAATGTAACAATCATTACGCCGCAAGCCTATGCCGTGACGGGGGCGGATTCCGTCACAAAACGCTTCGATATTAATGGAAATTTTTTGAGCCGTTTCCCGGCCACGGTGACGTTTGCCATTACGGGCAATACGCAGGGGAATAATGGCGCCTATACCGTTGCCAGTGCACAGTATTTATCAAGCTCGAATAAAACCCGCATTTTTACCGTGGAAAACGTCCCCGGGGTGGGCGGGAACGGCACGTTGACGGAGTTGTTCAGCGATCTGGTGCACGATATTCCCCGCCCCACGGCTAGTGCCGGGGAAAGCATTGACTATGTTAAACGTGATGCCTTGCATTATCAGCAATATACGCTGGAGCCTTGGCTGGAGATCGCCCTTCAGGTCGGCGGCATGACGTTGCAGAGCGTGGTGCAGCATGGCTTTGACTTCCTCGCCAACGCGGTATTCGTTCCTGTATCAAAACATTACGAATTCGTTAACTCTACGGTTCCTTTTGACGCAACGCGCTGGCAAACGTCGCAGCCGTTGTATTTACAGCCGAATGCAATGTATCGTCCGGATGATATGGCGCGGTGCGTGTTCTCTTACGATTATTACCGTAAGTTAACGAATCCGGCTTTTGTTTTAGATGATCGTCTGTACGCGGTGGCGATGCGTTCCGAACGCTTGCCGTCGTTCTGGCCGCAGTATTTTCGCTGGGCATTTAACGGCTTGTATGGATAAAGAAAAAGGCGGGAGAAATTCCCCCGCCCTTTCCGGACGTATAACAGAGAGGCTTGTGGATTAGAAATCCATGTCGCCGCCCATGCCGCCCATACCGCCGGGCATACCGCCACCAGCAGCTTTTTTCGGCTCTGGCTCGTCAGCAATCATGGCTTCCGTGGTGATGAGGAGGGATGCCACCGAGGCCGCATCCTGCAAGGCTGAACGCACGACTTTCGTCGGGTCAATAATACCGGCCTTGATCATATCCACGTACTCACCCGTCTGAGCGTTGAAGCCGTAGTTGGCATCATCGGATTCCAGCAGTTTGCCGGCAATCACCGCACCGTCAAAGCCCGAGTTCTGGGCGATTTGACGCACGGGGGATTGCAGGGCGCGACGGACGATGTCGATCCCGGCTTGCTGGTCGTTGCTGCTGGCTTTCAGGTTTTTCAGAACCTTGGTTGCGTACAACAGCGCCCGGCCACCACCGGCAACAATGCCTTCTTCCACCGCAGCGCGGGTAGCGTTCAGGGCATCATCAACGCGATCGCGTTTTTCTTTCACTTCGACTTCCGTCGCGCCGCCGACGCGAACAACGGCAACCCCGCCGGCGAGTTTCGCCAAGCGTTCTTGCAGTTTTTCACGATCATAGTCGGAGCTGGTGTCCTCAATCTGCGCACGAATCTGGGCGCAGCGGGCGTCAATAGCGGCTTTTTTGCCCGCGCCGTTGATGACGGTGGTGTCATCTTTGGTAATGCGGACTTTTTTCGCCGTGCCGAGCATGGCAATGGTCACGTTTTCCAGTTTCATGCCGAGGTCTTCACTGATCACCTGGCCGCCCGTCAGGATGCCGAGGTCTTCCAGCATGGCCTTGCGGCGATCGCCAAAGCCAGGGGCTTTGACGGCGGCGACTTTGAGACCACCGCGCAGCTTGTTCACCACGAGGGTGGCCAAGGCTTCGCCTTCGACGTCTTCGGCAATGACCAGCAGCGGACGACCGGACTGCACAACTTGTTCTAACACAGGAAGAATTGCCTGTAAGCCGCTCAGCTTTTTCTCATGGATCAAGATGAACGGGTTTTCCAGCTCGCACACCATTTTTTCGGCGTTGGTGACGAAATACGGGGAAAGGTAGCCGCGATCGAACTGCATCCCCTCGACAACGTCGAGTTCGGTTTCAAAGGATTTCGCCTCTTCCACCGTGATGACGCCCTCATTGCCCACTTTTTCCATGGCTTTGGCAATCATGCCGCCAATGTCGGCGTCGCCGTTGGCGGAGATAGTGCCGACCTGGGCAATTTCGCTGTTGGTGGAGATTTTGCGGCTGCGGGATTTGATGTCTTTCACAACAGTATCAACAGCAAGGTCAATACCGCGTTTCAGATCCATCGGGTTCATCCCGGCGGCAACGGCTTTCACGCCTTCGACAACAATGGCGCGAGCCAAGACGGTGGCGGTGGTAGTGCCATCACCGGCAACGTCGTTGGTTTTGCTGGCAACTTCGCGCAGCATCTGGGCACCCATGTCTTGGAAGGGGTGTTTCAGTTTGATTTCCTTGGCAACCGAGACGCCGTCCTTGGTGACGCGGGGGGCGCCAAAGGATTTTTCAATAACGACGTTACGGCCTTTAGGGCCAAGGGTAACGGCAACAGCGTCGGCCAGGATACAGACGCCCTTGAGCATCTCGTCCCTGGCTTCGGTGCCGAAGCGGATTTGTTTGGCAGCAGCCATGTTCTAGATTCCTTCTAAAGGGTTAAAATTAAGCGGCTTTTTTCTTGATGGATTGGCCATCAACAATGCCGAGCACGTCGGACTCTTTCATGATGATGAGGTCTTCCCCATCGATCTTGACTTCCGTGCCGGACCATTTGCCGAACAAAATCACGTCGCCGGCTTTTACATCCAGCGCGACAATCTTACCACTGTCGTCGCGGGTGCCGGGGCCAACGGCGATGACTTCGCCCTGTTGGGGTTTTTCCTTGGCAGTGTCCGGGATAATAATGCCGCCGGCGGTTTTTTCGTCTGATTCCAGACGGCGTACCAGCACGCGGTCGTGAAGGGGTCGAAAGCCCATGATGATCCTCTTTATGTTGAAACTAAAGGGTTATTCCTTCGCGTGAGCGGTTAGCACTCACGTTTCTGGAGTGCTATGGATGTAGGGATGGGGGATGGGTTTGTCAAGGGTGGGTGTTGGATAAGTTTCAGGAATGAAGCAACACAGAGGAATAAGGAGGGGCAGAATCGATCCCCAAACAAGGTCGTACTCTGCCCCCTGTGATCTACAAAAGCCATTCTTATTTCATTGAATTAAGACCGAACATATTGCCTTCGCTATCGACACAAATCGATACCCATCCGAATTCTCCAATAGAGAACTTGGTTCTGATTATTTTGCCGCCGGCGGGAACGATGCGGGCTTCTTCAGCGGAACAATCTTCTACGCTAAAATAGACCATTGTTCCCCCTACCCCTGGGCCGGAATGCTTTGATTTTACTAGGGCGCCACCGGCACCGTAGGCGCCCATATCTGCGGGGAAGCTCATCATTTGCGTTTCCCCTGTGGGATCACCTATTTTTTCGAGTTTTTGTTTGAACACGGCCTCATAAAAGGCGACGGCCCGGTTCATGTCATTAACATAGATGTCAAACCATCCGATTGCGTTGAGTTTTGCCATAAAATCATCCTCCTATTGTGGTTTAGGCGGGATCAGGATAACCTGTATTGCATGTTGAGTATTGTATAAATCAGACATCAAATTTTTTGGAGTATTTCGTTGGTGTGTATCCAGTAATCTTGCGAAACGAGTGAATAAAGTGTGATTGATCAGTATAATGGCAAGCGTATTCCTGTTTGAAAGAGTGTTGTATCCGTAACACCTTGAGGAAATCATGCGGGGAAAATCCAGTTGTCTTTTTGAGGATTCTTTGTAGTTGGCGAGAGGATATACCTGTAATATTCGCCATATCAGCAACGCTTTGAATATCATCAATGTGTGTAAGTATTGTGGCGGTTATAGGGTTGGCTTGCACAAAGCCTTTGCTCATAAATTGTTCAATGAGTTTCGACAAGATGGTGTGTTTGGTCGAATAATCTACATTGGCAAGCTCTCTATTCGTTTGAATGAGTGGGAGACTGTCTGCATAAGGTTGATCGACAAGGCCTTTGATGATTTCTTCAGGGTTGCCTCGCCATACACCGGGCAGTAACTGAATGCCAACATAGTGGAATGTTTTGCCCAGATTAAGAATTTTGGATGTTGTGTGCAGTGCCGTGATGGCGGCTATTTTGATATCTATTTGGTTGAATAAGATGTTTACACAGGCGTCAGGCAAAATATGATAAAGAAAATCATCATGTAATGGAGCTTCCGTTTTGAGCTCCCAAAAACAGTGTACCAAACCAGATAAATTATCTGGTGGTTTTGTTTCGGAGTATATTACTGATTTTAATGCTTTTTCTATGCCGTCTTTGACTGGGGTGTACATGGTTTTT
>JBKCUA010000015.1:0-13586 GCA_046318675.1 Holosporales bacterium | reverse complement strand
TATAGCTGGTTGCACAATTAAAAGTATAGTTGCAACCAGCGCACGGCACAAAGTGCCGCGGCCGAATGGCCGAACAAAAATAACTTATAGCGCGCTGAAGACTTTATCAATGTCTACCGCTAATTACGCAACGCGCTATAGAGCACTGTATGAAAAAATGCAGTGCTCTTTTTTTGTTAAGGAATTTACAACCATGAGTGGTTATTTTCCTTGAATGAGGAATAATTATGAAAATACAAAGTAAGTTTCTTGTTATCAGTATTGTTAGCGCGCTTCTAGTGATAGGGCTTGTTGTTGCTCAGCGATGGCAGTCTATTGTTATTAAAGAAAAAACATCCGCACTAAGCGCAACCCCAACAATTATTCAGCGTCATATGGAAGGCGATATGATGCACGACGCCATGCGCAATGATGTTCTTGGTGCCATTTTAGCCAATTCCCAAGGTAATAAAGACGGCATACTAAAAGCACGGGTGGATTTAAAACTGCATTACGAAAAGTTTTTTCAAAATATCGCCGATAATAAAGCGGAGCCTCGTGCAGATCAGCAGGTTAAAGATTTGTTTTTTAATTCTGCTCATGCTCTTGAGGAATATTTTACGGCGGCAAGTACGGTTATTAATATGATTGATAACGGTAAATTATATGATGCAGAAATAAAATCCTTTGAGCAGAAATTTGAGGCAATGGAAGAAGCTAACGAGTCTATTTCCGGAATGTTATTGGAATGGAAAGATAGTATAGAGCACGATATTATAATCTTAGAGAACCGCGTTGGTTGGTTTTTCACCGTGGGTTCAGCTTTTTGTCTTTTGGGGGTAGTTAGTGTTCCGGTCTATGCGTATCGGCAGATTTTTTCCCCGCAACGTGTCCTTATTAAAGTAATGCAGCAACTGTCCAAACACGAAACAGATGTTTATATTATTGGCGAAAAACGTACCGATGAAATGGGAGAGATAAGCCGTGCGGTAGCAGTATTTCGGGATGCGATTGTTGCCATGAATATATTGCAAAAAGAACGGGAAACAACAAAAGCAAAAGCAGAACAAGAGCGCCGTCAAGCGATGAATCATCTGGCGGAGGCTTTTGATGCGAAGATTGGGTCTGTTGTTAAAGGTGTTTTGCACGCTGTGAAGGATTTAGGTTGTGTGGCAGAGGTGTTGGCCAAGGCGGCTCAAACAGCGAGTACCGAGACTACAGAATTACTTCAAGCTGTAGAACACGCAGGGAGCAATGTGCAGGCAGTGTCCAATGCAGCAGGAGAGTTTACCGGGGTACTCAAGGGGGTATCGGCAACGGTGGCTAACACCACTACGGTGTGCCGTAGCTCCGCCGCGCAAGTGGAACAATCACAACAACATCTTGATAAACTTAGAAATGTATTGAGTGATATTGACGGCATTGTGGATTCTATTCGTGTGATTACTGAGCAAACAAATCTATTGGCATTGAATGCTACGATTGAAGCATCACGAGCTGGAGAACAAGGTCGTGGTTTTGCCGTTGTGGCGGCGGAAGTAAAAGTTCTGGCTAATAAGACAACAGAAATGACAGTCAGTATTGATGAAAAAATTAATGCTGTAAAACAAACGGCATCACAAGCAATTGATACAACATACGAAATAGTCTCTTGTGTTCAGGAGATAGATGCCTCATCAGGCAAGGTGGCGATAAGCCTTGAGGAGCAAGCTACAACAACGGCGGATATTAGTCGGCGTTCGGTGGAGGCTGCGGCGAGTATTAACCAAGCAGTAAACAGTATTGATTCCGTTCGGACTGCGGCGGGTCAAACGGGTGACGCCTGCCAACATGTGCGTAGTGCTGCATCTGTGTTGCAAGAACAGGCGCAAATTCTTCATGATCAAGTGCAAGAGTTTTTGGCTGAAGTTCGAGCTGCGTAGCTGGTTTTATGATGTCATTTTGTACTATATCAATTTTGCTCATAATGATAATTATGGAATTAAAATTTTTGGGCGATCGTTATGCACTGCATTCCTGCTTGGCTGTTTAGTATGAAAGCGTTCCGTATATCCTGACATAGGGTGTCAGGATGGGTATGATAGCTTGCGTTTCCTTTTAACCAGAATAAGGAATAGCGATATGACCCAACATGTTTTAGAAGTTGTTGAATTCAAATTGAAGGATGGTGTAAAAATGACCGTCTTCCTGTCTGAATTTCAAAAAACCAATGTTTTTCTTTCATCCCTCCCCGGCTTTATTAAGCGTTGTCTTGGCCAAAATGAACAAGGCCTGTGGATTGATGTTGTGGAGTGGAATACGATGAAAGCCGCCAAAGATGCGCTAGCACTCTCTATGACAGCAGACGCTGTGCAAGGATTTATTTCCATGATCAATCATGAAACCATTCATATGCGGCATTTTGACGTGAAAGCTGCGATGTAGATGCGGAAGATTGATAGGCTTTTTGAAATTATCCAACTGCTGCGTGGTCAACGGTTGCGTACTGCGGCGATGATTTCGGAAAAGCTTGGTGTGTCTGTTCGTACTGTTTATCGTGATATTCAGGGGCTGATGGCTGCTGGTGTTCCTATTGAAGGGGAGCCAGGCATGGGTTATGTGATTCGTCAGCCCCTAGAACTTCCTCCACTGCATTTTACGCCGTTGGAGCTTCGCGCGATTCAACTTGGAATCAGCATGGTCAAGGCCGTGGCGGATGATGAGGTTTCTGCCTGTGCGCAGGAAGTGGCGATAAAACTGCGGGATATCTTGCCGTCATCTCTTTGGGACAACAATCATTCCCCCGCTGGTTATGTGTATTTTTCCAGTGACAGAAAAACAAAAGAATCTTTAAAAAAGATCCGATATGCAATTGATAATAAGAAGAAAATATCTTTTTTTTATGAGGATGAACATGGCCATCAAACATCCCGAACAGTACTCCCCTTGGGTCTTGAGTATTGGGGTAAAGTCTGGACATTGACGGCGTGGTGTGAATTGCGCAATGATTTTCGTGTTTTTCGCCTTGATCGCATACAGTCGCTTGCACTTTTGCAAGAGTGCTTTGCGGTTGAAAAAGGAAAAACCTATCGCGATTATTTAAGTCGTTGCCTTGAGAATCATGATTGATATGGATTTCACTTTTTCATCAGAACTATGGATGTATTCCGGTAAGGGAGCGTGGTTTTTTATCACGGTACCTCAAGATGTTTCTGCGCAGATTAAGTTTTTTACCGAGCATCACAGGCGCGGATGGGGATCTGTAGGCGTCAGCGTAACTATAGGAAATACCCGGTGGCAAACATCCCTTTTTCCGGATGCAACAAGGGGTGCTTACTTGTTGCCTGTCAAAGCGGCGGTGAGGAAAAAAGAGAATATCGGGGTAGGCAGCCGTGTTTCAGTAATGCTTCACTTATAAGCGGCATAACTCCCCAGTGTCGCCGCAACCGCCGCCCCGACGTTAAGGCTGGGAAAATCGGGAACGGTGGGCAGACGCACCAGCGCGTCGCACGTTTGCGCCACGAGGCGGCGCAGGCCGTCGCCTTCGGCCCCGAAGACAAACGCGGTTTTGTCGGCGGCATGGCGCGGGGTGAAAACCTCCCTGCCCCGTTCGCTGAACCCGATGCACCAGTAGCCGGCGTTTTTGAGGGCCTCAAGGCTTCGGCTCAGGTTGGTGACCGCCACATAGTCAATACGTTCAAAAGCACCGCAGGCGGTTTTGACCATGGCCGAGGTCTCGTTGGGCGCGTGGCGATCCTGAACGACAACCGCTTGTACGCCAAACGCGGCGGCGGTGCGTAGAATGGCTCCGATATTTTGCGGATCGGTGACTTGATCAAGAACCAGCAGATGTTTGGGGGCTGTGTCGAGAATATCGTCTAGGCCCGGTTGCTCTAAAGGTTCGGTGGCTAGGGCGTAGCCTTGGTGGATAGCTCCCTGGGGCAGGAGTCTTGAAAAGGTAGATTTTTCGGTGATGGTGATGGAACATGAAGCGGTAACTTTATGTTCTGCCGCGAGATAGAGCCGTTTGAGGCGACGTCGCGGGTTTTTAAGCGCAGCTAAAACAGCGTGTTGACCATATAGGTAAAGATCACCCACAAATTTCTATCCTGTCATCAATTGATTTTTGCCGTCATCGCGATCGTTTACGGCCGAGATTCCAAGGCCGCGCATTTTGCGGTGCAGGGCGGAACGCTCCATCCCAATAAAGGACGCTGTTTGCGAAATATTCCCGTTAAATCTAGCTATTTGGGCGAGGAGGTATTCGCGCTCAAAGCTCTCCCGTGCTTCCCGTAGGGGAAGGGTCATGATTTCGGTTGGTCGTTCACTGACTAGGCCGCCCGTAAGATCGCCAAGAATATCGGGGGGAAGCATCTCCGCGGCAATAGGATCCCTGCCCATCCCTGGTGCCATAATCAGTAACCATTCAACAACATTGCGAAGTTGGCGAACATTGCCCGGCCAAGAGTATGTTTGTAAAGCAGTTAATGCGTCATTGGCCAAGTGTCGTGCGGGAAGGCCGGAAATGCTGGCGGCGCGTTGCATGAAGTATTGAAAGAGACTCGCTATATCGTCGCGTCGCTCTTTTAGAGGTGGCACGGTTAATGGCACCACACTGAGGCGATAGTATAAATCTTCCCGTAGCCTGCGATCTATAATGGCCTGTTTGCAGTTACGACCACTGCTGGCGATCACGCGAACGTCAACCTCCACAGGTTGTTCGCCGCCAAGACGGGTAAATTTTTGCTCTAAGAGAACACGCAGAATTTTACCCTGGGTTTCCATGGGCATATCGGTAATTTCGTCAAAGAATAAAGTGCCTTTGTGGGCTTGTTCGAACAGCCCCACTTTGCGGGGCTGGCCAATAATATAACCAGGTTCAGTGCCAAAAAGTTCCACTTCCATTTTGTCGGGTGTAATAAGGGCGCAGTTTAGGGTAACAAAGGGATCATGGGCGCGTTTGGAACGGGTGTGAATTAATCGTGCAACGGTTTCCTTGCCGCTGCCTGGGGCACCAAGAATCATGACCCGACTGTTGGTTGGGGCGATTTTTTCAATGTTGGTACGCAGTTGCTGGATTGCTCCGGAAGAGCCAATAAAATCAAAATCTGCAATCCCGCGTTGACGTAGATCGGCATTTTCTTTTTTGAGCTTTGCTGTTTCAAGGGCGCGGATAATGACAGTTAATAACTTATCTGTTTTAAATGGTTTTTCGATGTAATCGTAAGCCCCTTTTTTTAGGGCGCTGACAGCTGTTTCAATAGTGCCATGCCCGGATATCATTAGCACGGGAATATCTGGATGATCTTTTTTGATATGCGCTAACAAATCAAGTCCATCCATAGGACTTTTTTGCCCTAGCCAGATATCTAATATAACCAAGGAAGGAATACGAAGGCGAAAAGCGGTCAGGGCATCGTGACTGGTGGCAGCGGTGCTGGTATCATAACCTTCATCACTAAGAAGTCCTTGGAGTTGTGTGCGAATATCCTGTTCATCATCGATTATCAGAATATCATGAGCCATGGAGGATCCTTTTGTCGTTAGTGTTGCTCATATACCACTGGCATCGCTTTTGCTAGTAAAACTCACGCGAACTTCGGCACCACCGTTTGTATTATTACGGAAGGTGAAGCTACCGCCATTATCTTCAAGAATTTTTCGTACGATAGATAAACCAAGACCAGTACCATTGCGTTTTGTAGTGAAATACAGTTGGTTTGGTTTATGCGCTATATCGGCGGTGAAGCCGTGGCCATTATCTTTAAAAATAATAGTAATCTGACTGTTTTGTTGAGAGACAGAAATGTCTATAATGCCGCCTAGGTTGGTGCCAAATTTTTCCTCAAGAGCCTCAACGGCGTTTTTTAAAATATTGGTAAAAGCTTGGCGCAACAATCCAGCATCGAGCGGCAATAAAATAGTAGCCGTTTGAGTGTTTAACCGAAAAGATACATGGGGTGTGGTTTCTTTAAATAAGGTGATAGCTTCAGAAAGCAGGCGTATTAAATTTTCCCGCCGTTTGATGGGCGTGGGCATCCGGGCAAAACTTGAAAACTCATCCACCAACCGGCCAATATCATTGACTTGTCGGACAATGGTAGAGGTTAGTTCTTCGTAGATATTTTTCCCTTCATGAATTTGGGTTCCAAAACGACGTTGCAATCGTTCTGCGGCTAATTGAATAGGGGTTAGGGGGTTTTTAATCTCATGCGCAAGGCGGCGAGCTACATCCGCCCAGGCAGCGGTTTTTTGAGCGTGCAGCAGATCAGTAATGTCATCAAAAGTTAAAATATATCCAATAACTTCATTACTGCGTACTTCCGGGGCGGCTCTGGCCAAGAGGGTACGGGTGGTGTTGCCGCGTTTAATTAGTAATTGTTGTTCTGTAAAAGACTCAGTTGGATTAGGATGTTGATGAACAAGGGGAAGAATTTCGGGAAAGACAGTATCAATAGGTTGGTTTAAATATGTAGCTAATGGCGCGTGCAGTAGTGCGCCCGCACGATGATTAAATATTTGTAGTTTTTTTTCCTCATCAAGACCAATCACCCCAGCGGTGACCCCTTCGAGAACAGTTTCGGTAAAGCGGCGGCGCAGATCAAGTTGTTCGTTGGTATCTTCAAGCTTCTTGCGTTGTTCAGTTAAATCCACCGCCATGCGGTTAAAGGTTTTGGTGAGATTGCGAATTTCATCACGTTCATTGGGCAATGGAATATCATAATGGCGGCCTTGGCGCAGGGCTTCTGCCCCTGCGGCGAGGCGGGCAATGGGCTGTACCAAGCGGTTGGCAAAAATAAGCCCCAGCCATGTGGCTAACAATAGTAACACCAACCCGACGATACCGATCAAGGCGGTGACAAGAATTTTCAGGTGTAGGCGTTGACGTTCCGTTTCCAGATACGCACCTACAGCACTTTTCGTGGTTTCGGTGTGGGCAATAACTTTCGGATCGACGGCTCGACCCACATATAAAAAAGCATCAACAAAACGATCTAGGCGCAGCAATGCCCGAACTCGATCGCCTTGAGGGGAGGTGAGCACGATCACCTCCCCTGTTGCTGCTTGGTTTAGGGCGGTGGCGGGAATGGTGGCGAATTCAAGGCTGAGGCTGTAGCCGCTTCGAGCTAAAATATTAAGTTTGCTGTCAAATAATATGGCTTCGGTAAGGCCACGTACCCCCGTCTGGTTAGCGAGTGTGGTGGTCAAGGCTTGGGGGGAGCTGAGTAATAGTGGCGCGGACCAGTTCAGATCGTTGGCCATGGCGACGGCATCGGCGCGGATAATCTGCTGGTGTTCTTCCAGGTATGCTTGGGCTACGTTCAGAGACTCCGACAGGGCGACTTTAACTTTTTGCGAAAACCAATGTTCCAGCCCCGCGTTGAACATGACAGCAGAGAATACTAGCACTAATAGTGCTGGAACAACGGCCAGCAAAGAGAACAAGGAAACAAGCCGGGAATACAATTTTGCTCCGACGATACCCTGACGCCGCATCCGCCATAATCCCCCTACCCTGCGTGCGACTGGTATTGCAAGCAAAAGAAGTGCAATTGCATCAATAGCAACAAGAATAAGCAGGCCTTCGGCACTGGCTTTGGAAAGACCAATCAGGGAGATGGCGGTGCCGCCCACGCACACCACCGCCAGTGTAACTGCTAACCCAAACCACGGCGGTTGTCGCCACCAGCGGCGCAGAAGAACCGCAAGTCGTGCCGTGGTAGGGCGGGAAAACATAGTGCTGCCTAGGGCAGGTTTTTAAAGATGGCTGTTGTGGCTAGAGCCGTTGCTTCTTTGGTGCTCTTGTCCTTGAATCCTGTGCGGGCAAAGTCAGGCTTTCCGCCGCCGCCGCTGCCTAAAACGTCACCAATAGCTTTGGCCAGCTTGCCGGCGTGATAACCTTTGCTCTGGGCGGTGCTGCCTGTACCAATAAGTACAAGTCCCTTCTCATTGACCTCGGCTACTAGCACCGCCACCACATCGGGTAAGGCGCGGAGTTGAGTAATGCCGCCCATGAGAATTTCTTCATCCATTATCCCCACGTCGGCGATAATGAGGCGAATTCCGTCCTTGGTAACAGCGTCGCGGAGCAAGGCTTCGGTATCAATGCCGCCGCCGCTGCGGGCGGCTTTTTTGAGGGCGGCTTCTTTTTCTTTCAAGGTTTGCTGGAGCTTTTCCACCCGGCTGGCGATGGCCTCGACGGGGACGGATAGGCGGCGGGCAAGGCCGCGCAGGCTGGCGCGTTGATCCTGGGCTAGCTTCAGGGCGGCGGCCCCGGCGACAGCCTCAAGGCGACGGACACCGGAACCCAAAGCCTCATCACTGAGGATCAGTACTTGACCAATCTCCCCCGTGTTGCGGACGTGGTTGCCGCCGCATAGCTCACAGCTTTCGCCGGGGATGTTGATGACCCGGACGCGCTCACCATATTTATCACCGAAAAATGCCAGTGCGCCCATGGCCTGAGCCTCAGCCATGGTCATATCGGGCAGATGGGTGACGGGCTGGGCGGCGCGGACGCGCTCATTGACCCAAGCTTCGACGGCGAGAATTTCCTCAGGCGTCAGGGCGCGATCAAAACGAATATCAAAGCGCAGGCGATCGGCCTCCACCAAGCTTCCGGCCTGGCGCACCCCGGTGCCAAGGACACGACGCAACCCGGCATGGATCAGGTGCGTCGCCGTGTGGTGGGCAGCCTTGGCCCCGCGTCGGGCGGTGTCCACATGGGCATGAAGGATTTTGAGCTTAGCCAGTGCCTCCACGTTGCCCTTGTCCAGCCGCGCTGTGTGCACCACGCCTAAGTCAGTTTTTTGTACATCGAGCACGGTAAGGTGCACGGCGCCGCTGTGCAATGTGCCATGATCGGCACTCTCCCCGCCGCCTTCGACATAAAAGGGTGTTGTGCTTAAAAGAAGATCGATGCGTCCCTCATCCCGAACTCGGTATTGCAGCAAGGTGACATCGTGTGTGGTGGCATCATGGCCAGCAAAACCGCCGGGTTCGCCCTCGGCCACCTTGACCCAGCCGCCCTTGTCGTAAAAATCGGCGGCGGCGGCGGAACGGTGCCGCTGTTCGTCCAGGGCTTTTTCAAACCCGGCGGCGTCCACGCTCAGGCCGCGTTCTTCGGCCAGCAGGCGGGTAAGATCAACAGGAAAGCCGTAGGTATCGTGGAGCTGAAAGGCTTCAGAGCCGCTGATGATATTGTTTTTCGCGTGGCTGGCGGCCTTGGCAAAAAACACGAGGCCGCGATCGAGGGTTTCAAAGAATTTTTCCTCCTCACCGCGAATGGTGGTGCGGACGCTGGCCACCTGGGCGGGGCTGAGGTTATAAAACGGCAGAATCTCCACCACTTTATCTACCAAGGTGTGGAGGAACGGTGCCTCAAAGCCCAGCTTTTTACCCCACAATACGGCGCGGCGGAGGATACGGCGCAGGACATAGCCCCGCCCGGCCCGGTCAAAGCTCGCCCCTTCGGCGAGGGTAAAGGTCAGGCCCCGGACGTGATCGGCCAGCACCCGCATGGAGGTCAGGGCTTCGCCCTCCGGCTCCCGCCCACAGAGGTGAGCAACGTGCTGGATAAACGGTGCAAACAATGAGGTATCAAAGACGTTGCTCTTGCCTTCAAGGATGGCCGTAATCCGCTCCATCCCCATGCCAGTATCCACCGACAGCATCGGCAGCGGCGTCATCACCCCCGCCTCGTCCCGGTTGAACTCCATAAACACGAGGTTCCAAAATTCCAAAAAGCGATCGGTCTTGCCCCCTACGACGTCATGGCCGAACAGAGCCTCGCCCTGATCGTAATACAACTCGGTGCAGCGGCCACACGGCCCCGTCGGTCCCATGGACCAGAAGTTTTCCTCATCCCCTTGCTCAATGTCGCCGAGGCGAACAATCCGCGCCTCCGGCAGGCCGGAAATGCTGCGCCACAGGCCGTAAGCCTCATCGTCGTTTTTGTACACGGAAACATGGATGCGGGAGGTGTCGAGGTTGAGTTCCTTGGTCACATACTCCCACGCAAAGCGAATGGCGGCCTCCTTGCCGTAATCGCCAAACGACCAGTTGCCCAGCATCTCGAACCACGTCAGGTGCCGCCCGTCCCGGCCGACCTCGTCCAGATCGTTGTGCTTGCCCCCTACCCGCATGCACGGCTGCACCGAAATCGCCCGGGTGTAGGCGCGCTTTTCCTTGCCCAGCAGCACGTCCTTGAATTGGTTCATCCCGGCGTTGGTGAATAGCAGCGTCGGATCATCCGCCGGAATAATCGGGCTGGGCGCCACCAAAGTGTGGCCGTGTTCCTTGAAAAAACGGATGAAACTGTTGCGGACGTGGGCGTGCTGGGTCATGATCCCGGGTTTATAGGGGATATAATGGCGGGATGCAAAGGGATTGGGGCGTGGGTTGGCAGTGAGTGGTGAGTGGCGCGGCGGTGGGGGGAAAAGAAAAACCCCACCGAGGGGTGGGGTTAGTTTAGTTTTAGTTCAAATTCAGAGACTGAAAAATTTTTCCAGCCTTTTCGGTTGTATTTTTTTGGAGGGTAGCTAATTTCTCCAAGCTGTCAACAAGGTCATCGGGGACATCGATGTTTTTTATGATGTTCCAATCATCGTCAGGCGACGGTTGCAACGTCACAAAGATTAATCCATTATTTACCCCAAACAATATTTTTGCTTCTGGTAAATAAATTGCCGTAGCTACCTCGTAGCCAGCATGTTCGAAGTCAGAGCAATATTTATATTGCACAATTGTTCCTTGCATGTTTAATCCTAAGGTGCATTTTCCAGTTTGCGCAGGATTTCTTAATTTGGTTTTAGACCGCTTTAAAAAAAGCCGTGCGAAGGTCAAAAAAAGTTTTTGACACTGGGTGTACGGCATGAGTATGCCCTGCGGCTGCGGCTGCGGCTGCGGCTGCGGCTGCGGCCTGGATCACTTTTTTTAAAAAGCAAGGAAAATTTTTTCGCGCCTTGGTGTTTTCAGCCTGTGGTGGGGGCTGAACAGCCCCAATAACCCCTACCCTATGCACACAAGTCGTAAAATTGGCTCTGTATTAGCGGGGTACAACGCCGCTGCCTATTGACCCCTTCTCCCGCGCAGCGGGGGAAGGTGAGGAAGGGGGGTCTTTAAAGTTATTAAAACCAATGATTTGCCATCATTTTTTAACCCCCTCCCCGTAAGGCCATCGGCCTTACGCCTCCCCCGCCTGCGGGGGAGGGAGTTACACCGCGCCCTTCGATAGGCTCATAAGACTTGTGTGCATAGGGTAGCCAATAACCCGCCCCTCACCCCCGCTTCATCGCCAACAACGGCACTAACGGCAAGTCCTTACCGCTGGAGGCCACGCCCCTGTTCTTCTTGTTCATGAAAAACTTTAACAACTGACCAATTTCTTTTGCTAAATCCTTGCGTTGGACGATGCGGTCAATCATGCCGTGATCGAGGAGGTATTCGGCCCGCTGGAACCCTTCGGGGAGTTTTTCCCGGATGGTTTCCTCAATGACCCGCGCCCCGGCAAAGCCGATGACCGCGCCGGGTTCGGCCAGGGTCACATCGCCAATCATGGCAAAGGACGCCGTCACGCCGCCGGTGGTGGGGTTGGTGAGCAGGACGATATAGGGAAGCCCCTCCTCCCGCAGGCGCTGCACCCCAATGGTGGTGCGGGCCATTTGCATGAGGGACAAAATGCCTTCTTGCATTCGGGCACCACCGGAGGAAGGGACGACGATGTAGGCGGCTTTTTGCAGCACGGCAAGGCGAGAGCCGGCGTAAATTGCCTCCCCCACCGCCGTGCCCATGGATCCACCCATGAATTCAAAGTTAAACGCACAGACCACGGCGGCCTGGCCGCCAATCTTGCCGTGGGCGACGATGGCGGCATCTTGTTCCCTTGTCTGAGCTTGGGCTTCTTTCAGGCGATCGCTGTAGCGTTTGCGATCGCGAAAGCGCAGGGGATCCTGGGCACCCTTGGGCACCTCAATGCGGGTGTAGTCGCCGCCGTCGAACAAAAGCTCAAGCCGCCGCCGCACAGGCACCTTGCCGTGAAAATTGCAATAATGACAGACGTTTAAATTAGCCGCGTAGTCGCGGTGGAACAGCATCTCGCCGCAATTGGGGCACTTGTGCCAGAGGTTATCGGGAACCTCCGACTTTTTCGGGACAAGTGCCCGAATTTTCGGGCGGACAAGGTTTGATAGCCAAGACACGGGCGCGCAGCTCCTTAAGATAATAAAGAGCATCATACACCGGGATACGGAAATGGTGCAAGCGACGGGTTAGGAAGACGCGGGGTGGTAGGTTGTGCTATTAATGCTCCTTTACCGTAGTGAAGCTGATCAGAAGGTTGTTCATATCTGTAATCATTTCTTGCGTTGCGGTTTCTGGATTTTCTTGACGCCGTTTATTGTAAGCTATAATAGAAGCTTGTGTCATCTTAATGCCTGTAGCCTTACTTATCTTGTCAAGTTCATCCTCTGTTTGTTTGGCTACGATTTTTTTTGCTTCTTCTATGTTTTTGGTGTTTGTGCTGTGTAAATAGTTGGTTGGATCAGATGGGTTATAGCTAGGGTCGTTCGCAGCAGTCCCACCCATGTTTTGTAATGGTACTACTTTTGTGTTATAAGTGTTTACTATTTTGTTGACATCTTCTTTGGTGAGCTTGGGTGCAGATTGTTGATTCTGACTGCTTGTAAAGGTGAATGTCGTTGCTATTGCAGCAACAGCTATACTTAGCCATCGCTTTTTTTTATCCGTTGAGGGCGCATTTTGTATATTGTCTTGTTTTTCTTCTGTTGTGACTGTTACGGCTTCATCATCAAACTTTTCTGGGATTTTTTCGCACAATATAAGATATGCACCGAACAAATGCATTGAATTAGTTTGTCCCATAGAAATTGCCTTATCAATAGAATTTTCTTTTAATAACAAAAAGACTTTTTTTGTTAGTTCTGGAAGCCGGTCTATATTTTGTGTGATCTGGTCAAACGCTTTCACAAGAGATTGTTCTTCAATGCTTGAGAGAGGACTGTTATTTTTTAATGCTCTTGAATTGCATTGTTTTATAAGACTTTCATCATCTATATAGTTACCAAGATCATTAGTGATTGATAATTTTGTTGCTTCTGGAATTTCAGCGTCTGAAATACTAGCTAGTAGTACTCGCATAGCGTCTATTTTTTGATTAGTGTCATCTGTAGTGTCCATTTGATGTCTCCATTTTCATAAAATAATATAAATTATTTTTCTAATAAAGTAAAGTATTTTTTTGATTTTAAAAATTTATCCAGATAAGATATTGCTAATTGTATTTATATAATTGATTATTTTTATTTGTTTGGTCGTTGTAGTGTGGAGGGCTAAGAAGACGCGGGGCGGTAGGCCCGTACTCTAGCCACAAAAAAAGAGGCTCTTTTCCAGAATGGGTGGGTTGCAATTGGCATGTCTCCCATGTTATTTTTTCTTGTAATGATATGAATTTTAAAAATTAAACTCCGTCATGGCGAGGCGCGGAGCGCCGTGGCCATCCAGAAAAGATATATGTTGCTGGATCGCCACGCGCCTCCGGCGCTCGCGAAGACGACCGAGGGTGTGGCATGGGCAAGCGTTTTTCACCCACTCATTTTGGGAAAGAGCCA
>JBKCUA010000014.1:0-96377 GCA_046318675.1 Holosporales bacterium | reverse complement strand
GAAATCCACGATGGTATCAACGTCGCTGGTTTTGCCTTCAAGGAAGGTATCAGCCCCAGCTTCCCCATAAAGAAGATCATTGCCACCCTTACCGTCGATGGTATCGTTTTGATCAGTGCCATCAACGGTTTCAGCAAGATCAGTGCCGGAGGTAGTGGCCGCGGTTGGCGTTGTGCCGCCGCCAGTAAAAAGAGCTTTTCCCTCAATATCTACAATACCGTTGGCAAGACTATCTTTGGAGGCATTGACGAAAGTTTTGGTAAGCACCGTTCCTTTGTCGTCCAGACCGGATACAACGGTTACATACTGGCCGGAAGCTGTTTTTGTTTCATCAACGGTAACTTTTGTGACCCGTGTATCGGCGATTTTGATAGTATCGCCTTCTGACTTGTTAAAGTCATAGATAAAATCCTCGCCTGCATTGGCACCAATAACAAACGTGTCTTTGCCTGCACCGCCAACAAGAGCATCGTTATCACTTCCTCCGTCGAGGATGTCGTCACCATCGCCGCCCAGTAACCCATCGGTGCCTGCGCCCCCGAAGAGCGTATCATTACCTTCTTTGCCTCGATAACTATCCCATATGGGTCTACCCATCCAATTATCGTTACCTGACGTGCCGCCAATTGCGGGGTCGCCGCCATAAATGGTTGTAGTGCCACCGCTGGTATCTGTTATGGTAGTGCCACCTGTATAAACATCTTTTATAAGAATTCCTTTATTATTTTGAATACGATTCTCAATCTCATTGCGGGGAGCTAAAACGGTGAATGCCGCCAATGCTTTATCGTCTGCACTAAATCCCCAGACGTTGGTGACATAACGCCCGGCGGATGGTTGATAAATTTCACTAAAACCTATTTTAACAATTGTTGGATCGGTAAAGCGCAGGTAGTCTTTATTCGGATCGAAATCTACAACAATATCAGCGGCAGGCCCACTTTCTGTAGGTCTTTGATTAAAAGAATTTTTCAAAAATATATCCGCCCCAGCGGTACCTTTTAATATTTCAATCTTGGCATCATCTTTGCCTTGAATGATATTATATTCTTTGTCAGATATCTTTGATCCACCAGTAAAAAGAGCCTCTCCATCACTATCTACAATACCGTTGGCAAGACTATCTTTGGAGGCATTGACGAAAGTTTTGGTACGCACCGTTCCTTTGTCGTCCAGACCGGACACAACAGTGACATACTGTCCAGAATTTGTTTTGAACTCATCCACCGTTACTTTTTTGACCCCTGTATCGGTGATTTTGATAGTATCGCCGTCGGATTTATTAAAATCTAAAATGAAATCTTCGCCTGGATTGGGGCCGATGATAAAGGTATCTTTGCCCGCTCCGCCTCCGTAAGAATCATTCCCACTCCCTCCATCAAGAGTATCGTTGCCAGCACCCCCCATTAAACCATCAGGAGACCCCCCCCCGAAGAGAATATCATCGCCCTCTTTTCCGCGGAGAGCATCCCACGATGAGCCACCTTCTAACGTATCATTACCGGATGTACCTAAACCTGATGCTGGTTCACCGCCGTAAATAATCGTAATATCACCATCAACTTCTCTAACATTATCAGATGGCCATGCCAGCGTAACCAGTGGGGTGCCGTCGCTTTTTTGAAGTCGATTTTTGACATCGCTCAACGGTGCCATGATAGTTATGCCTGCCAGAATCGTGTTATCAGAACCGATCCCTGTAATAGCGGTCATGTATCGTCCAGCGGAAGGTTGAGAAGTTTCGCTGTAAACATATTTTGTTACAGCTTTATCTTTAAATCTTATGTAATCTTTGGCTGGATCAAAATTAACAATAATGTCTCCACCCGTGCTTTGTACAAAAATATCCGCCCCAGCGGTACCTTTTAATATTTCAATCTTGGCATCATCTTTGCCTTGAATGATATTATAACCATCTTTTGTGGCGGTTGGTGTGGGAGGTGTGCTGATGACTGTAGCGGTTTGTGTAACCCCTGTAAGGTTGTTTGATGTACTAACAGTCGTCATAAAGCACCTATCTATAAAAGTGATATTTGTCATATATATAAATTTTTCTTGTAAACTGCAAGAAAAATTTTAAAATTATCTTGATATATTTTTTTTTATAAAAAAATCAATTGTTAATGCACTGTGTTGGGCGGCGCGCCAACAGTGTGTCAGGCTTGCTGTGGGGCGCAGTGCCTCTGGAAAAGGCAACAAGCGATGGGCGTAGGCGGCTCCGGCTCCGGCACTAACAGCCCGGCCAGTGCGGGGGGATATATACACAAGGTTTTCGGTGGTTCCGGTAACGGCGCAGCGTTCTAAATCTAGACCGAAGCCCAGTTCGGCCAAAAACATCATTTTCCATTGCAAAAATAGCCCAGGAGCCTGAGATTCTCGGCCAAGGGCGCGCAGGAAGGCAACTGTTTTATCAAATAAAACAGGCATAGGAAGGTTGTCGGCTAAATGTTGTCGTAGCAGGCTTAATATTTCCTGCGTGGCTTCTAAGGCATTTTTATCAAAAAAAATTTCTCCGTTCAGGGGACGCAGTGGCTCACAGGTAAACTGTCCCAACTGCTCGGCGAGGCGGCCACGCCAAGTGACGCGAATTTCACTCCCTGGAATCGGGCGGGGTTGTTTGCTTGAGAAACGAAAAAGGCCGGAAGCTAGGCCTCGCTCGGGCGTAAAAACAATGAGACGTTGTTGCCATTCGGAAAAGCTGGCCAGCCCAAGGACAAGGGCATCGTCCTGCCACTCCATATGTTACGCAGCAGCGTCGTCGTTACCTTCATTAATCGAAAAGCCAGCCTCTTCAGCAAAATCGGATTCAGTTAGCTGTAGAGCGCGGGTCAGGCTCTCGTCTTCGGCAAGCACCGATTCGATATCCTGTTCATCGGCTTCATCGCTGGCATGATGACGTTGCATACTGCGGATGATACCCTCTTGTAAGGCTTCGGGAGAAACAGTGCGTTCGGCAATTTCACGCAATGCCACAACGGGGTTTTTGTCGCGTTCCCGAGCTACGGTCAGGGGTGCGCCGGCGGATAATTCTTTGCCCCGCTGCGCGGCAAACATAACTAGCTCAAAACGGTTGGGAATGACGGTAATGCAATCTTCGACAGTAACGCGGGACATGGAGCAATAATCCTTTTGATTTTTCAATATAAGATACCTGTTTTAAGGATGCAAGCATCTTTGAGATCAAAATTTTCCTGTTTTTTTCATTGGCTTTCCGGTGCCTCCGCCGTACAAGAACCTTTCTGTGACACCATTGTTAGATACGATTGCTGATCCGGTTGCCCTGCGGGGTCTTGCCCATGAACAACTGCCGCAGTTATGTGCGGAGCTTCGTTCGGATACCATTGACATCGTTTCTAAGACAGGGGGGCATTTGGGGGCTGGGCTTGGGGTGATTGAGCTGACCGTGGCCTTGCACTATGTTTTTAATACCCCGCATGATCGCCTGATTTGGGATGTCGGGCATCAGTCGTACCCTCATAAAATTCTCACCGGGCGGCGAGAGCGAATGTCAACCTTGCGCCAAGGTGGCGGCTTATCAGGTTTTACCAAGCGTGATGAGAGTCCTTTCGATCCTTTTGGTGCCGCCCACAGTTCCACAAGTATTTCTGCCGGGCTGGGGATGCTTACCGCCAGTCATTTGAAAAAAGAGCAACCTCCGCGCCATGTCGTTTGTGTCATTGGCGATGGGGCGATGAGTGCCGGAATGGCCTTTGAAGCTCTTAACAATGCGGCTAGTCTTGGCCACAAGCTTATTGTTATTCTTAATGATAATGAGATGTCCATTGCCCCCCCTGTTGGGGCAGTGAGTCGGTATTTAACCCGCTTGGTGGCCTCGCGTCGTTATCGCACCCTGCGCCATCGTCTTGGTACTTTTGCCCGGCGGCATTTGCCTGATCCGGTCGTGCTGGCAGCAAAAAAGGCCGAGGAGCACGCCCGGAGTTTTGTTACCGGCGGCACCCTTTTTGAAGAGCTTGGTTTTTATTACGTCGGGCCTGTGGATGGTCACAGTATCAATGAGTTGGTTAGTCTTTTAGAAACTGTTCGGGATACGGATTTGCCGCAGCCTGTTCTCATTCATGCATTGACTCAAAAGGGAAAAGGCTATGCTCCGGCGGAGGCTGCCGCCGATAAGTTTCACGGCGTGGTGCGCTTTGATGTGGCTACGGGGGCACAGGCCAAAAGCACCGCCACCGCCCCCAGCTATACAAAAGTCTTTGCTCAGTCCTTGATTAAGGAGGCAGAAAAAGATTCAAAAATTATCGCCATTACCGCCGCCATGCCATCAGGTACCGGGCTTGATCTGTTTGCCCAGCGGTTCCCGAATCGCCTGTTTGATGTTGGTATTGCTGAACAACACGCGGTGACCTTTGCTGGCGGGTTGGCTTGCGAAGGGTTGAAGCCATTTTGCGCGATATATTCCACGTTTCTTCAGCGCGGCTATGATCAGGTTGTTCACGATATTGCCTTGCAGAATTTACCCGTGCGGTTTGCTTTAGATAGAGCCGGGCTGGTGGGTGCGGATGGAGCCACCCATGCCGGGAGTTTCGATACCGCATTTTTAGGCTGCTTGCCCAATATGATCTTGGCCGCGCCCAGCGATGAGGCTGAATTGGCGGCCATTGTTGCCACCGCTGCCGCTTGGGATAGCAGCCCCTTTGCTTTCCGTTACCCACGGGGCGAAGGCACCGGGGTTATCGTGCCGGACAACCCCCTGCCCCTCCCCGTCGGTAAAGGCCGCATTGTTCGGGAAGGTAGCGGTGCTGCGTTATTGTCGTACGGCACCCGCTTGGCTGAGTGCCTTGCCGTGGAAGGTGTCACTGTGGCCGATGCCCGTTTTGCCAGGCCTTTAGACACCGATCTTATTGAGCGATTGTATCAAGAGCACCCCGTGCTCATCACCGTGGAAGAGGGTAGTCGTGGCGGGTTTGGTGCTATGGTTCTAGAACACCTTAGCAATAAAGGCTTATTGGATTCAGGGCGTTGTAAGGTTCGTGCATTGACCCTTCCCGATATTTTTATTGATCAAGATACTCAAGCCCGGCAATACGCCGCCGCTGGCCTTGATGCCGCGGGAATCAAGGCGGCTGTGCGTGCTTTGCTCGTTAAAAGTTAAGCAGTAACCGTTCGGCTGCATTAATTATCGCGGTTTTTGTTAGTGCAGCGTACTGGGGTATTTCTACTAAGGGGGCACCAACACGTTCTTTGAGATAGCGGGAGGTTTCAGGCTGTGCCGGGCCGTTTAACACGACCATTAATAACGGAACACCTCGTGCCCTAAGAGCCTCAATACTGAGCATGGTGTGGTTAATCGTCCCGAGACCGCTGCGGGTCACTAGCACGGTGGGCAAGTTCCAGCGGCGCACCAAATCCAGTACTGTTGCGTCTTCTGTTACGGGGCTGAGCAACCCGCCAGCACCCTCGACCACCAGCGACCCTTCCGTGGCGTAGTTCGGGAACATTGCCAGAGAAAGGCTTAGACCTTCTTCGCGTGCGGCCTCATGAGGGGATAAGGGGGCTGCAAAACGGTAGAGCGGCGCAATGATGCGATGCGGCGGCACGTTGGCCAGTCTGATCACTGTTTCGGTATCGTCGCTTTCAAGGGTGCCGCTTTGTACGGGTTTAAAATACTGTGCTTGCCAAGCCTGCGTCAGGGCTGCGGCAATCAGGGTTTTGCCGACGTTGGTATCAGTGCCGACAACAAAGGCGCGGTGGGGAGTGATGGACATGGAACTATTTTAAAGCATTGCTCATGGCGGTGCATCTGCTTTATGATGATATTATTCCTAGCGTATCTTACCGGGTGAAATTTTCATGTGTGAGCATAATATAACATGAACCTCCCCCTTATTGTGCACACCCTTGCCGGTGGTGAGGCCGGCGGTGCAGAGACCGCGTGTCTTGATACCGTGTTGGCTCAGCACGAGGCCGGCTGGCCTGTGCGCGTCGTCTTGCGCCCTCACGCAGAACGCCAGCGTCTTTTGAAGGAAGCAGGGATCACTTACGCTACTGCGCCTTTTGGTGGGGTGTTTGATCTCTGGACACCGCTGTACCTGCGCTGGCTGTTTCGGAGGTGGCAACCAAGGATAGTGCAAACGTGGATGCGACGGGCAGCGGAAAAAACGCCGCGATCCAGTCACTACAAAACTATCGCCCGCCTTGGCGGCTATTATAAAGTCACGGCTTTTAAGGGCGCGGATGCTTTTATTGCCGCCGCCCCGGATATTGGCCGGCATTTGGAGACGCACAAAGTACCTCGGGCAAAAATTACGGTGATTCCCCATTTTGTTGATTTTTGCCAAAATGTGCCTGCTGTCGATCGGGCAACGCTGGATACCCCAAAGGACGCTTTTGTGCTGTTATTTTTGGGGCGATTGCACAAGAGCAAGGCGGCGGATGTGTTGTTGGAGGCCTTGGCTTTAGTGCCAGGGGTGTATTTATGGTTGGCCGGAACGGGGGATGAGGAGACCGCGTTGCGATCCTTGTGTCAGCGGTTAAATCTTGAGGATAGAGTGAGGTTTTTAGGATGGCGCACTGATCGGGGGGCATTGCTGCAAGCGGCTGATGCTGTTGTATTTCCTTCCCGATATGAGCCAGTGGGGCGGGTGTTGTTTGAGGCGTGGGCAGCAACAAAGCCTCTTATTGTCAGCATGGCCGCCGGCCCGCTTCAGTACGTCACAGAAGGAGAAACAGGGCTTTTTGTTCCTATTGATGACGCCCCAGCCCTTGCCGCAGCAATCAAACGGGTGCGTGAAGATAAAAGCCTAGGCGAACATCTCGCCCATCAAGGGCGTCGGCGTTATGTGCAATATTATACAAAGGCGGCGGTGCTGGAAGCGTACCATCGGCTTTATGCCGAGATTTCTTTGCGCCATACTAATGCGTCGCCCCCATCAAGGTAATACCTTGGCACTTGTCTGGCCACCCGATAACCTTGGGTTGGGTAAAACTTACTGGGGTGTTCTTTGGCGATGTGGGATTCGAGTTGGGCGATGGTAACGCCGTGTTTAAGACCCCAATGTTCTACAGCGCGGAGCAAGGCGGAGGCCGCGCCAGTGCGCCGATGCTCGGCCATTACGGCAAGAGATAATGTTTCCACTATGCCATCATGAACCCAGCCAACGGCATAGCCGATAGGAATATCGCTGATGCAGGCAAAAATAAATCGGGTGTCCGGATCATTGAAGTATTCAAGAATATCTTCTTCGTAAAGACGACATTCATCAAAAGAACGATCACCAAAAAAAATTTGTTCAAACTGGGCTATAGTCGCCGCATCGGCAACCGTCGCCTCACGCAAGACAAAATTGCGGTTTGAGGATTGCGGCCTTTTTTCCAACGCTGCGGATTTCGGCGGATTCGAGGATAAAGCGGAGTGCATCGGCATAGAAAAAGCCTTCTGGTTCGTCTTCTTCGGCGAGGAGGCTGCCTAACTCCCAACTGGTGTTGGGGTTGACTTCAAGGAGTTTCATAGTGCCGTCACCAGCCGCACGAAACTCAATAGAACAATAGTCATAACACCGCAAGGTGTCCACCAGTTTTTGGCAATGCTGTTCGACAATAGGACGATCGGGATCGGCCAAGGCTTCCGCTGGGGTGGCCTCGGCAAAACGGTTGGCATCTTCCTTGGAGAGTAGTCCAAATTTGTAGGAATAGCTAAGGAATCGGGCACTGTTTTCTTGACCGAGTTTCCACACGCCGGGGGGAGAGAAGACAAAGCCGCTGCTCTTGTTGCCAAAAATTTGGGCGCGGTATTCCTTGCCAGGAAGAAATTCCTGGATCAATAAATCGGCTTTGGGGAATGCTTTGCGCTTGGCGGTAACGGCTCGTTGTAAATCTATGGCGTTTTCGACGATGACAATATCCGTTTCATCAAGACCGATGCTATTATCTGAACTGCGCAATTTCACAAATGCCGGGTACATATTCCAAGCGTGGGGATTAAATCGCTGACCTGATAACAATACGTGCTCTTCAGGAACTGGAATGCCAAGGCGTTTCGCATGGGCTGAAACGGCGGCCTTATCATAACAAAAACTCAAAGTGGCTGGTGGTGCACCAGTATAGGGAATGCCGAGTATTTCCAGCATTGCCGGAACATGAAGCTCTTGTGCTGGGCGATTGGCAAAACCATTATCACAGAAGTTGAGCACTAAGTCGGGTCGTAATGTTTTAAGTTCATCCCACAGTGCATCATGGTTGGTTAGATAGGTAATCGTGTAATCGCTTAAACTGGCCAGTGCTGTTTTAAGAGCAGCTAGGTCATCAAGATCTTGAGGAACGAATTTACCCCCAGGCTTGCATGGATCGGGAAGGCGTGGATCGCCAAGAATAACGCCAATGTTGCGAAGTATCGGTGCCTGCAACAATTTGGGAAAACGTCGTGGAACGGAAGTCATAATTTTTTATACCTCCAAAGTGTTGCCATTTTGTTATCAAAAACGTTGCTCATACAACATCAAACCAGCTGCATTCGTAATCGAAAGTAAGTTCGGTATCGGCTTTTAAATCACTGAGTGTGATCATGTTCAGTACCCAACAAATCCCCTCATGATGATCCCACTGATACCGACAGTTGGGCGTATGGCTATGGTTTAGAATGCTAGGCAGACCAAGCACTAAAATTGCCGCATTGACATCACGCGGGTGTTCAAACGCATAGTTAGAAGGATTGGTTTTATCGAAGGCTTCCCATTCTTCTGGCGCAATCTCAATGCCAGGGCCTGACGCAATGATGATCCCGGCAGGAACATCTTTTGCGAGAAACAAACCATTGCCACGTCCAAGGCTGGGAGCGATGTAAACAAGGGAACTGTTGATGTCTACACGGGAAGATTTCTTGACGGTGTATTCAAGATTTTCATCGGTAACAGTGCGTAAAACAGTAGCGGGCATATAATCCTCTATAAGGTCATGAGATCAACGGTGGGGACGTTGTCTGGATTAAGACTTCTGGCGGCATTGACAACATGTTCGGCAAATTCACTGAGGTATACAGAGCCTTTGATCGTTCGTTGTACCAATACGCTGCGCCGATCGTCTTCATCGGTTTTGCGACGGATGAAACCATAGTCCTGTAATCGATCAAGAGCACGGGTTACGGCAGGTTTTGAAATCTTTAAACCTTCAGCAAGCCCCCGCACCGTATGTGGTGGCGAAACAAGATAACAAGTGAGCATAATTGCCATCTGTCGTGCTGTTAGATCAGGACTGTCATCACGGACGGATTCAGCTAAGGCCAAACGCCATATTTCGAGTGCTTCATTGAGTTTAATCGGTAACATTAATTTTTGCTTCTTAGCAAATCATGCATGACACGCAAGAAATAATATGCATCTGAAAACCGCAGAAATACTAGCTTTTCAGGTATTGCGTATAAAAAAATTTTCCGCATGATCGATCTTCAATCATCATAAAAAAAGTCTTGTCTGTGTAAAAAAGTGTTCTTTTGTGCGTTGTTGCGCTGTAAATTGTTTATATGAAGTGTCCTTTTTGTGGTCATCTTGAAACGCAGGTAAAAGACAGTCGCTCATCGGAAGATGGCGGTATTATTCGTCGCCGACGTTTTTGTTCTGAATGCGGCGGACGATTTACAACCTTTGAACGGGTTGAACTGCGTGAGTTGATGGTACGCAAAGCTGACGGTAAACTTGAACCCTTCAATCGCGAAAAATTGGTGCGCGCCTTGCGCCTTGCGTTGCGCAAGCGTCCATTTGATGATGAGCGCACCGAGAAAATTGCGAGCAATATTGTTCGGCATCTCGAGAATGCTGGGGATCATGAAATTACTTCGCGGCATATTGGTGAGGTAGTCATGAACACTCTTGCCGATCTTGATACGGTGGCTTATGTACGCTTTGCTTCAGTGTACCGAGATTTTCGTGAGGCGGGAGATTTCGCTAAATTTATTGGCACCCTTGAGACGAAAGTATAGGCTTGCCTTCTTTATGTTGAGTATTTTTTCCCTATACTGGTTTTTATACGATGTCCCTGCTGCTTGGCCTAGGGCGGCTCCTGCTGTGTTGGCATTATTAATTTTGGGTCTTGAGAGTTATGTGCGGCCAGAAGGCGGCCTTGGTGCATCATTTGCGATTATTCTTGCAGTAGCTTTGGCGTGCCAAGACGGTAATTCAATAGCCCGTCGGGCATATTATGGGCGATGGTTTATGGCTGGGCTGTCTTGGCCTATGTTAGGGTTATTGAGTATCATTGTCGTCTTGTCCCGCTGGGGTGCGCCGTTAGGTGTTGGTCTTGTGTTGGGGATAGAGCTTTTTACCGATCATGTTGCAACATGGTCATTATTGCCAGCGTTGCTTGCCGCAACGGCTATGGCAACAATTTTTCAAGCGTTATTTGCGGGGCGCAGTACGGCTGCGGCTTGGGGTCTATTAGTTGCAATTCCGTTGTTGGTGCCGCTGATTTTATTTTTAAGTGCCAATAAGCTCGAGTTATTGTGGGGTCAGGCATTATTTTGGCTGGCATTGTCACCGTGGGTGACGGGATTATTATGGCATACTGTTGTGCGAGAGGCGTTATGATATTTTTTTATGCTAACCCGACGCGATTTTTTGCTCTAAAAAAATATATAGTTCCATGGTTATGGGGCATTGTTGTGGTGGCCATGGGTATAGGTGCATTATGGGGTTTGTTCTTTAGCCCACCAGATTATCAACAGAATGAAACCGTACGTATTATGTATCTTCATGTGCCATTGGCGTGGATGGCGATGTTTTGTTACGCTGTATTGGCGATTAGTGCGACCTTATACCTTATTCATGGTCATCGTCTTGCTGATCTTGCCGCTCAGGCACTAGCCCGGGTGGGTATAGTGATGACAGCTTTGTGTTTGGTAACAGGTAGCATCTGGGGTAAACCCACTTGGGGGACGTGGTGGGTGTGGGATGCACGGTTGACTTCAGTGTTGGTATTATTCCTTTTGTATGGTGCTTATTTAGTGATGCGGGGACGTGGTGAGCTTGGTCGTAGCGCAGCAGTATTAGGTGTGTTAGGGGCTATTAACTTGCCTATTATAAAGTTTTCAGTGGAGTGGTGGAATACCTTGCATCAGCCGGCCAGTCTAAGCCGTTTTGCAGCCCCGGCGGTGCATGAGGAGTTTTTATGGCCGTTGCTGTTATGTGCATTAGGGATGATAGCACTGGTGAGTGCACTGGTTCTTTCCTGGATAGAAATATTGTATCAGCAAAGACGTTTAGCCCGTCAACGAGGAATCTTATGAATTATGTCATTGCTGCTTGGGGTATTAGTATCGCAGTTTTACTGCTTTTTGTTGGGTATACTCTATATCAATTGCGAGAGAGTCGTCGTTCATGAAGCCAAAACATCGTCGGGCACTGGCATTAGCCGTTAGTATGTTATTGGCTGGAGGTGGGATTACGCTGACACTTCGAGCATTTCAGGACAATCTTTTATATTTTTACAGCCCAGCGGCTCTAGTGGGAACGCCCTTGGGGGAGGAACTGCATCGTACGAAGAAATCGGTTCGCTTGGGCGGCTTGGTTGAGGTGGGAAGTTGGAATATTATCGGTGTAAATCATAAATTTATCGTATCCGATGGAACAGCACAGGTAGCGGTACAATACAATGGTCTTATGCCATCATTATTTCGAGAAGGCCAAGGCGTTGTTGCTGAGGGGTATTTTATTGAAAATGTGTTTGTTGCCCGTCGTGTATTGGCCAAGCATGATGAGAATTATTTACCGCCGGAAGTGGCAAAGGCTTTGAAGGATACAGGACACTGGAAAGGTCAGTGAGGGAAAACTGGCCGCAATATCTTTTTTAATATTTCAAAATCTTCCGGAGCTGGGCGTTCAAATCGTAGTACTTCGCCTGTTATAGGGTGAGTAAACCCCAGCAAAAAAGCGTGCAGTGCTTGGCGCGGGAAAAATTTCACATAGTCTGGTAAGCCTTTGACCTCCCCTGCCCTCCCGTACACGGGATCACCGATAAGCGGATATTTATGATGACTGAAATGCACGCGGATTTGATGAGTGCGGCCAGTGTGCAGGCGGCAACGTACTAGGCTGGCTATAGTATTGTACTGTTCTAGAACAGAATAGCTAGTGGATGCTGGTCGTCCACCACTTTGTAGTACAGCCATTTTTTGCCGGTGTTGGGGGTGGCGTCCAATGGCACCTGTCCAAGTGCCTTGTGTGGGGCTTGGTATACCGTGGCAGATGGCCAGATAGGCACGTTCCATCGTCCGGGCGGCAAATTGGCGGCTCAGATGGCGATGAGCCAAGTCGGTCTTGGCCACAACCATAATACCACTGGTGTCTTTATCAAGGCGGTGGACAATACCCGGACGCTCCACCCCGCCAATAGATAGGATGCCAGAGCCACAATGATGCAGCAGACGATGTACTAGGGTACCGTTTTGATTGCCTGCACCCGGATGGACTACCAGTCCCGCTGGTTTATTGAGTACGATAAGTTGTTCATCCTCATACAATATATCAAGCTCTCTAGTGTCAGGTTTCAGAATCATTGGTGTTATTTCAGGAATAATGATTTCTATTGTTTCGCCATGCTTTATGCGTTGAGCGGGGTTAGTTGCGGCGGTACTATCAATAAACACATGGTTTGTTAGGATAAGTTGTTGCAGGCGGGTGCGCGATAGCTCTGCGAAAAGGCGAGCGGCAATTTTATCCAGACGCTCACCAAGAAGTTCTTGGGGGATAGTAATTTTCACTGCTGATACACATCAAAAGTCGGGATGCGCCATTCTTCCACCCACAGGCTGGACGGGAACTGATGCCCGGTGGTGGGAATGCCTAGGCTGTTTTCAGGAAAAAGATAGCGTGCTGGGCGGAAGAATAGCGGAATGCTGGGCAGATCATCGGCGTAGATTTGTTGAATATTACGGCGAAGTTGCTGGCGATAGCCGAGCGACTGGGTGCCTTCTAGGCTGTCTAGTAAGGTGTCCATGCTGTTGTTGCGGTAACCACTGTAATTCTGACCAGTAAAGGCGTTATCTTGGCTTGGAATTTGGTTGGAATGCCATAAGCTTCCTAGTTGAGCCCCGGGAGCACTGGCAATGGCAAAGAGTATTGCGCCATCAAACTGTCGCTTTGGGAGTATTTGCTCGAATAACACTGTTGGTGCTACAAGACGCGTATCCACGGCCACACCTATACTGTTCCAAGCATTGCGGATCATTTGTTGCATTGTGGCGCGGCTCGGAATTCCTTCGGTGGTTAGCAGGCTCAGGCGTAATGGTTGCCCGGCTTTTGACACTAAAATGCCGTCTGCGCCGGGGGTAAAGCCTGCTTCCTTTAAAAGGTTTTTCGCTGCTTGAGTATCCTGCGGTGATACCACAAGATTAGGATTCAGATTCGGATCAAGGGGCGACAGAAAGCTGTTCGCTGGAACAGCTTGACCATCAAAAGTGGCGACATTCATAGGTCGGCGATTTAAGGTTAAAGATAAAGCCTGACGCACACGCTTATCTGTGAGTAGTGGGCTTTCTACATTAAAAAGAATCTGCTCAAAGAACATCGAAGATCGTATGATAACCTGGTTGTTATCATCAGCAGGGCGGCGGTTTAGAAAAATACCAAATTCATCGCTGCTGGCCAGTAAATCACTAGCTAAAAAATCGACCCTGCCTGATGTAAATGCGGTTATGGCTTCTTTTGGTGTGGGATATTGCCGCACAATAATTTGATTAAATTGCCCTTTATTGCCAGCAAAAGATGGGTTGCGCTCAAAAAGAAACATATTCATGCCGCGCCCCATGAGGCGATAGGGACCATTGTATAGCCCAGGATCGTTGGGCGTACGGCGATAGGCACTTCCCGAAGCCGTTTGTACCCTCGACTCAATATGCTTGGGGAGAGGGTAAAAAGATGTGAGAACTTCAAGATTTACGGCGCGGCTGGAAAAATGTAGGGTGAACTCGCGGGGACTTCGCACTGTCACATCTCGTAGGTCTTGGAGTGTGGCTGGTAAAAGATTGCGTTGCAGAGCGGCAAAGGCGAAATCATCACTGGTAAGCGGTGTGCTATCCCCCCAGCGTAAATTTTCTTTTAAGCTAATATCCACGGCAATGCCGGGTGTGGTGGCACCGGGAATTTGTTCAGTGCGAATACTTCCCGCTTCAAGAGATGGAATAGCAGTGCATAGTAAGCATACCAATTCCCACTGAGCATTCACGGTCATAAGGGGGCGAATCGCGAATCCTTGAGCGTAGCGTGCCGTGAGGCTTGTCTCAAGATAAGGATGTAGTGATGCAGGTGCATTCCCTACAGAGGCAATAACAATAACGCCGTTGCGGCTGATAGCAGGAGGAATGGGCGGGGCGGGTTTAAGGGATTGCGGGGAGGCAACAGATGCGTTGATGTGCAGGTAACAAACTATTGCCAAAAAAAGCCACCTGGGCATTGTTATGGTAGCTCCTGCGGTTTTTTAGACCACCATGTATCCGGAAACCCAAGACTAAAACGAGGACGAATATTAGGCCGTTCAAATTTATCCCACCAAGCAATACGGTAACTGTTTGTATGCCATTGCGGAACAACATAATAATTCCAGAAAAGCACCCGATCGAGTGCTTTGACAGCGATGAGCAAGCTCTCGCGATCAGGAGCCGTAATAATGCGCTCCACCAGAGTATCTATCGCCGGGTTCTGTACCCCTAGTATATTATTACCGCCTGGCACATCGGCCTGTGTGGAATGCCAGTAGCCACGCTGTTCGTTGCCGGGAGAAAGCGATTGCCCAAAGGTGCCAATAATTATGTCATATTGATAATTGTCCAAGCGCTGTTGATATTGGGCCGCATCGAGAACTCGAATGGTACCTTTTATACCTAAGCGCTGTAAATTCTGTAGGTAGGGTGCAATAACTCGTTCAAAAGTTGGGTCTTCTATAAGAATTTCAAACTCAAACGGCTTTCCATCTTTACCTATTAATTGATTTCCATAAACTATCCATCCTGCTTGTTTCAAAATATCGGCGGCACGTTTTAAGTTAAGGCGTAGGTCTTCTGGTGTTGCGGTGGTGGGAAGTTTTATTTCACTATACAACACTTCCCGAGGTATTTGGGCGGCAAGTGGTTTCAAAATGGATAACTCCCGATCGGTAGGAAAGCCGGTGGCAGCAAGCTCTGAATTGCTAAAATAACTGAGACTGCGAGTATAACTATTAAAGAATAAACTTTTGTTGGCCGATTCAAAATCAAAGGCAAGAATAAATGCCTCCCGTACTGCACGGTCGGCAAAGAGGGGATTGCGAAGGTTAAAGAAAAATCCTTGCATCCCGGCGACGTTTTCGTGGCGGATTTCTTCACGTTTTATTGTACGAATGTCTTTACGTTTTATATTTCGTACCTCTTCACGCTTGATTTCTTCACGCTTGACGCTGTCAATTTTGACGATGGGAGAATCATAAGCGTTAGCCCAGTTTTTGGCGATATTTTCAAGACGGAAATCATATGCTCCGGCTTTGAAGGCCTCTAATGCCACCGAAGAATCACGGTAGTAGTCATAACGTATTGTGTCAAAATTATTGCGGCCACGATTTACTGGTAAATCTTTTGCCCAGTAGTCGGCAACTCTTTGATAGGTTATGCTTCGGCCGGGTTGTAAGGCGGCAACTTGATACGGGCCACTTCCTAATGGGGCTTGTAGTGTGACTTTATCGAAGGCAGCACTATTATAGTATTTTTCTGATAAAATAGGCATCTGGCCTAAAATAAGGGGTAATTCCCGGTTCATGCCTGGCTTAAATTCAAAGCGAACGGTGCTATCATCGAGTTTTTTTGCTTCGGCAACGCTGCTGTAATAAGCGCGGTAGCTTGGCCGCCCTTGATCGCGCAGGGTATGGAAACTGAAAATCACGTCCTCTGGACGAATGGGGGTACCATTTGAAAAGCGAGCTTGGGGGCGCAGGCGGAATTCTACAAAGGTGCGGGCAGCATCAGTGCGCACAGCTTCGGCAATAAGACCATAGGCACTAAACGGCTCGTCTTGAGCAGAGGCCAGCAACGTATCAAATAATTCACCGATGCCTGCCGCTGGTAAGCCGCGAACAATAAAAGGATTAAGGGAATCGTATGTTCCCAGTGCGGCAAGAACCAGTGTCCCCCCCTTGGGGGCATCAGGATTAACGTACTCAAAATTTGTAAAACCTGGTGGGTATTTAAGATCGCCGTGCATTGATAAACCGTGGGCGAAACTAGTGGGTTGTTCTATATTTTTGATCTTTGGGTTAAAAGGAGTATCATCTCCCCAAGCAGCGAATGGAAATAACAATAAGATGACAAGCAAAACACGCATGGATTAACTCTACTGTTTTATAAAAGGGATGCAATGCTCTTTATGCTGTTAACGTTTTTGTAATTTTCTTTTTGTTTAAGGGGAGCTAGAAACAGATAATGAGCAGTGAAAAACGTACCCTTGAAGGACGCGATCTTGTGCTGGAGGTTTTTGAACCCGGCGAATGGGATAATGTGCCTTGTTATGTTTATGAGCACGATGATCGCTATTTTAAAGTAATGACGGCTTGTGCAAAGTTGCGCTTGAAAACCCGCAATCTTCCCGAAAATGAACCCAAATACGTGATGATTCGTCAGGAAGACTGGGTGACAGTATTTGGTGCAGAAGATTCCCCGTCGTCCCCCCAGATCACTGAACCTGAAAACGCCGCTCCCGTTGCGATTGTTGAGCCAGTGCAAGCCCCAGTGCAAATCCCAGTGCCACAACCCATCTTGCAACCAGCCCCTAAGCCTGTTGTCCCACCCCCTGTTACCGTTGTTACGGTGGAAACACCGGTGATCGCGGCTCCTCCTCCTCCTCCTCCTCCTCCTCCATTGCCGCCGCCGTCTCCTGAAGAAATTTACCGGAGCCGTGAAAATGCCCTTATGAATCGTGAGGATGCCTTGCGTGTACGTGAGGAATCCGTGCGCACGCGTGAAGTCAATCTGCTTAATGATGATGGTGAAATTGCTCTTTTGCAGCAAACTGTTGAGGCAAAGCAAGCTGATCTTGACAGTAAAAAGAAGCAATTGGGCGTGTTTCAGGAGTATCTTGCTGGGGAGGCCAGCAACCTGCGCCGTCAGCAACAGATTCTTCAGCGCCTAGCCAATGATATTCAAGTAGTGAGTGAAAAACTTGGTGGCGATGAGGGTTGATTTTTATAGCTATCCCGTCGCCTCAATAATCGCCGCTAGCGTTTTATCATACCGCTTTGCGTTCAATATGTAGACATTATCCACGCAAAGCGGCAAGCCCGTGCGGCGTTTATAGTTCGCTGCATAATTATCGGTATAAATTTAACGCCCTTTCGCCTGCCCCTTCTCTCGCGCAGCGGGGGAAGGTGAGGAAGGGGGTGTTAAAATTATAAAAAACAATAATTTGACATCATGTTTTTCACCTCCTCCCTGGAAGGCCATCGGCCTTCCAGGGTGAGGGCGATTCAGGATTAAACATTCTGTTAATTTTGCAACACGCTATAAGCGAATCATATTGCAATCACTTGATTGCAATATGATATCAATACGGGTTTGCCAGCCGTGGCGTTTGGCTGGGAAATATTCTGTGTGTGAGGCTGGGGTGTTCCGTTAGTGCGTTGAATAATTTTTCAAAAGTGAATATTTTTATTGAAGTAAAAATATGTAAAAATAATTTGACATCGGAGACATAGTGTGAAATAAGTGATTTAAATCACTTTTAAAGCGGAGGATAATTTATGGCGTGGCAGGTAGTAGTAGCAGCAGTAATACCAATAATAATAGAAAAGTTGTTTGGTGGTGGTGGTTCAAAGAGCAGTTCTTTTGGTACTACAGAATCAAATAGTTTAGCACCCAGTGCTTTCCAAAATCTAACGGGTGCTCCAACTACTACAGATCCCAGTACCACCAGTAGGCTGAATATATTGAGCAGTACTACACCCCCGACAGTACCTAGTAGCAGCCCATTTTCTACTTTTACTTTGGGTTCTTCATCACCAAGGTTTGATACAACTTCTCCGACGACATTTAAAGAGCCTCCTCCTGTAGTGCGTCCAAATACAAGTTCCTCTACACTACCAATAACAACACCTAGTGGTAATCCGTTTCTCCGTAATTCTATTGATCCTACCCCACGGGTTCAGCAAAATACAACAGATGCCCAAGTTTACAATGTAAATGGTTCAGAATACAAATGGGGTCGACAGGATAAGACGATAATTTTACTTACTAGAAAGTATGGAGAAGAAGGACAAGGACAGAAAATATCTTACACAACTAATGACGACGGCTCTATTTCCATTAATGGGACATCCGTAGTATTACAACCAAATCAGATTCGCAAAGAGACTGACTTGGCTACAAAAGTTGGTGGGTACTACACTGATAATCGTGATAGGCCAGACTGGAATACTAATCTCTTTGATGATTCTAAGATGGATCCTACGATGATAGCATCAGCCGCCAACCTTAATAGTGCTATGAATGGTTCGTTCGCTACTGGATCAGCCCTTACTGCGTCCGGTGCTCCTGTTGCGGACAATAGCGGTTTACTAGCAGCAGCAACCTAATCCCCCCAAACACAAAAAAGGCCGTCACGAATTTTGTGACGGCCAAGTTGTTAAGGAGAGTACGATAAGAGATTATTAACCTATTCCCGCTGGCCGCGCAGTGCGCCCCGTCACGATGTGGGGATTTTTTTGTTCTCCTGCAAAATGGGGTAATACCGCTTTGCGTTCAATATGTAGATATTATCTACGCAAAGCGGCAAGCCCGCGCGGCGTTTGAGTGAACCATATTGCAATCACTTGATTGCAATATGATATAATTTATCAATCAATCAGAAATACCGGCTCGAAAAAAAGTATACGATAACGTGACCGTATCCGTATCTTTCAAAAACGGATCCTCCAAAATCGCCGGGTCAATAAAAAAACTAACTGGAAATTGGTGCGTTTGCCCGGGGAGAAGAGCCTGACGCTGAAAACAAAAGCATTCTATTTTCTTAAAATATTTACCCGCCTGTAATGGCGTGACATTAAAGGTGGCGGTGCCGGCACTGGCCTGGGAACCGGTATTAGTGGCCTCATACAGCGCCAAAAAGGGCGCCCCAACATGACCATACAATTCCACTTGTAATGGTTTGAAAGCCCAGTCCAGCTTTGTGTTTACATCGGCGTTAAAGCGCACATGAATCGTGCGGTTGCTGGCCGTGGCTGGGGCTGATGGTGCCCGCATGGTGGTTCCGCCCCACCCGGTAACTTGGCACAACATCCGGTATAATGGCACCGAGGCAAAGCTGAGAGCAAGCATACACAACACTAACCCCACAAGCCAGCCAGCGGTTTTTTTCGGGGTCATCATGCCGCACCATCCAACATCGCCAGCTTTTCCGATTGCTCTTGCGCCAACAGGGGATTAATCAACGGATCAAGATCACCTTCAATAACGGTATCAATTTGATAGAGGGTAATATTACTACGATGATCTGTAACCCTGCCTTGGGGGAAATTGTAGGTGCGGATGCGTTCGGAGCGATCACCAGTACCCACCTGCTCTCGTCTGTCCGAGGCACGACCCGCAGCATTCTTTGCCCGCTGTGCCTCATATAGTTTTGCTCGCAGGATTTTCATGGCTTTAGCCTTATTTTTATGCTGGGATTTCTCCTCCTGCATCGCCACCACTACGCCGCTGGGAATGTGGGTGATACGCACGGCGGAATCGGTTTTGTTAACGTGCTGGCCGCCCGCGCCGGACGCGCGGTAGGTATCAATCCGCAGATCGCTTTCATTAATATGAATATCTACATCCTCAACTTCCGGTAACACCGCCACGGTGGCCGTGGATGTGTGCACCCGTCCCGAGGCTTCGGTTTCTGGCACACGCTGCACCCGGTGCACCCCGGATTCAAATTTCAGGCGGGCAAACACCCCGCGCCCGGTAATGCTCAGGCTTGCCTCTTTGATGCCGCCAAGCCCCGTATCGGTTAAGGATAAAATCTCATTTTTCCAGCCGCGCTGATCCGCGTAGCGTGCGTACATCCGCAGTAATACCCCAGCGAACAAAGCGGCCTCTTCTCCCCCCGCAGCAGGGCGGAATTCCATAATCGCACTACGCTCATCATCAATATCTTTAGGCAAGAGCAAAAGTTGCACCGCTCGCCCCGCCTCCGGGAGCTTTGTTCTGCATTCAATAACCTCTGCTTCCGCTAAACGACGCATTTCCAGATCAGTGTCGCCCAGCATACTTTCGGCATCAGCAAGGCGTTTTTCTAAATCTTGATACTGATCAATTGCTGTCACTACAGGTTCCATGTCCGATAGTTCTTTGGAATAAAGGGCAATTTTATCACTGTTTAAAGCGGGATCGGACAGCAGCGCGGTCAATTCTGCCTGACGGTCAAGAATACGGGCAAGGGTTTCAGTTTTCATCACAAGGCCTGAACCTGCCCCGTTCCTTAATTAGCATCAAGATAAATTTGCAACCAGTCGCGCCCTAGATCGCGCATCAGTCCCTCGGCCAGTGCCCGGGAAGACTCGTCAGAGAAAAACACCCGAATAAGATTACCAAGCGCGCTTAAATCGGTATCAATAATCACCGATTCACCCGTGGCTCGTTTCATGAGCACCGATCGTTTTAGGCTTTTGTTCAAACTCAATTTTCCCTTCACATAAGCCCATTCGCGGTCGGTAAGTCCCCAATCTTGATATTCCCGCTCACGCGCTTGGGGATTGGGGAAAAAGAATGTTGTTTGCGCCTGACCGCGAATGACTTCTCCCAGCCCGGCCTGCATGATGGCTTCCGGTCGTTGAAATGCTGAGATAACCGCCGCCGATCGTTTGCGGTATTCTTGCAGCATCTGCATGAAATAATTACGAAAAATAGGATGGCGAACGATAGGTTCTGTTTCATCAATAAAAATAAGAGCGGGTGCTCGCATTTCAGTGATAGACGACTGAATCCGATGCATCAGGTATAAAATAACCGCCCTTGCCAAATCATCATGTTCGTAAAGCTTTGTAAAATCAAAGGATACTAGGCGATTAGATACCAGATCAAGGTTATCGTTTGGTGCGTTAAAAACCCTCCCGTATACAGAGGGATCAACCCATTTTTGCAATGCTTTGCGTAATGGCTTTGTCTTGGAAAAGACAGCATCATAAATATTGGCCAAACTCCGCATACCGCGCGGAAGGCCCGGGCTTTCAAAGGCCGCCTCTACTGCAAAGCCTATTTCTTCAATGGTGTCAGGGTCCTCTAATTCTGATAAGGCCTGTAAAAAGCCCCGTAAGAACGATCTATTTTCCGGCGTGTCCGTGCATTGAAAAGGATTGAGTGCGCTTTGTGTTCCTGGAATATTAGAGTCTTCGAAAACAACGTAATTCCCGCCAACGGCGTTGGTGAAAATAAACGCCCCGCCATGGCGATCCACCATATAAGAGTGCAGGCGCTCATGGCGCATAGCCATGGCGGTTAAAAAGTTGATTAATGTTGTTTTTCCGGCACCCGTCGGACCGATAGTCACCGCATGAGCCACGGCAGCTTTATCTTCACTAATATGAAACTGAAACGCGTATGGTGTTCCCGCCGCTGTACGAAACAACGAAATAGGACCTGGTCCCCAATCGCAATTTTGCAGACCAACTGGGGGGCTTTCCAGCGTAATTTGGGCGGCAATATTACGTGAAAAAAGCTTATAAGGTCTTGGCCAAATATTATAACTGGGGAATTGCAAAAACCATGATGCCTGTGCCGTGGACGATTCCCGAATGGGGGAAACCCCAAAATTTGTGGCCAGGCGTTTGATTTCCCCTTCAACCTCCGCAAGTTTTTCCGGTGTTTCACCAAAAGCAAAAATCACTAAAGAATAGAGCGACATGGACTGTGCTGAATCACTTTGTCCTTCAATGCGGTCAATGGCTTCTTCAAATTGCTGTGCCATACCGGGGGAAAAACGCTGCGCTAAGGAAAGGCGGTATTGTTGACCTACCTGAAAAGCAGCCTTCGTTTTTGACCATGGCTCAATAGCATGAAAAATAATTATTTCCCCATGGACAGTACCTAGAGAACTCATAAAAGCCTCGTACGTATAATCCCCTAAGGAACGAATGCCAATAACAGCACAGTATAGATGATTATTCCCATTGCTAAAATGAATTTCACCATTATCACCACCAAATTCAACAACATCACCGCAAATAGCATCCGATGCGCCATCGCCAACCCCGGCGGGTTGCAAACGACTGATGGGACTGGCTAGCCTTGACCAGATACTTAAAGGACGGCGATCCGGATCGGTGTCGTGTTGGGAAAGCTCCAATGGTCTGTATTTATTGAGTATTGTTTTTGTTGTTTCGACCGCACTGCTAATTTTCTGGGCTGCGTTACGCGTTTTTCCTGATATAGAAAGTACAATAATCTGGCGGTTACGATAGGTATCCTGAAAGCTGGCATTCCATTGTCCGGCAATTGCTCGTAAAATGGGATGGCTGTGAGTGGTGGAGGGCATCAAATGAATACGCTCACGAATAACCATCACCCGAATCATCACCCCGGCATCGGCCATCGCATCAATCCAATCTTTGCGGGATAAGAATAATACGTCCCTGTCATTTTGAGAAAAAAATGTATCATCAATGCCGGCTACTTCCAGTACCTGAACATATGTGCCATCGCGGCAGGCAATGGTCTTGCCATCGGGCAAAACGCGCTCAAACGGCAGGTGATCAGCGAGTCGTGTTTCACTGGGCGGGGGTAAAACGATACGGCTTATCGCGGGAATACCAATGCTTAGCATCGCCACACTCGCCGCAATGAGACCGAGTATACTGAGAAAAAACATTGGCGTGCTTGCGGATGCCGCAAAGGCATTGATGATATCATTCGTGACAAGGTCAGGAAACATTAATACGTTACTATAAGCGTCGTCATATTAACATAAACTTTCGATTTTCGGGATATCTCAAAAAGCTGGTTTTTAAGAACGCCTAGTGCTAAAAAATTGGCTATGACAGCTCTTGCTAAGATTTCTATGCCAAAAAACATTGATAATACTGAATATTCTGCCGATTCCATTAAGGTTCTTAAAGGCTTGGACGCTGTTCGCAAGCGGCCAGGGATGTATATCGGCGATACCGACGATGGGTCTGGGTTGCACCACATGGTTTATGAGGTGGTGGATAACGCCATTGATGAAGCTTTAGCGGGTCATTGCACAGAGGTTTTTGTGGGGCTAAATGCTGACGGCTCTTGCACCGTTCGGGATAATGGTCGGGGTATTCCCACGGATATTCATAAAGAAGAAGGGGTTTCAGCGGCGGAAGTCATTATGACCCAGCTCCACGCCGGGGGAAAATTTGATCAAAACTCCTATAAGGTCTCCGGCGGGTTGCACGGGGTCGGGGTATCAGTGGTCAACGCTTTATCCACTTGGTTGGATTTGACTATTCGCCGGGGTGGAAAAACCCACAAAATGCGCTTTCGTGACGGTGTGGCGGAAGCTCCTTTGGCCATTGTTGGTGATGCCGAAAATCTTACAGGTACAGAGGTGACTTTCCTACCCTCCACCGCTACCTTTACCAAGGTAGTGTTTGATTTTCATACGTTAGAACATCGCTTGCGGGAATTATCTTTTCTTAACAGTGGCGTGAAAATCGTTCTTCGTGATGAACGTCAGGCCGAAGCCAAAGAAGTCATTTTTCATTGTACCGGCGGGGTTAAGGAATTCGTCGCCTACCTCGACAAGGGAAAAAACCCCTTGCATCCCACGCTCTTCTTTATCGGCCAACGTGATGGCATTACTATTGAAGCGGCACTGGAATGGACAGATGCCTACCATGAAAAAACACTTTGTTTTACCAATAATATACCGCAACGTGATGGCGGCACGCATTTGGCCGGTTTTCGTGGTGCCTTGACACGTGTTATTAATGCTCAGGCTAACGAGACAGGTATTGCCAAAAAAGAAAAACTCACCCTGACAGGGGATGATGCACGGGAAGGGTTGACGTGCATTTTATCGGTGAAAGTCCCTGATCCAAAATTCTCTTCTCAAACAAAAGACAAACTGGTTTCTTCTGAAGTTCGTCCGGCAGTGGAATCCTTTTGCGTCGAAAAATTGGGACAGTGGTTTGAAGAACACCCTAGCGATGCTAAAAAAATTATCACCAAAGTGTATGAAGCCGCGGCCGCCCGGGAAGCAGCCCGTAAAGCGCGGGAGCTAACTCGCAAAAAAGGCGGCCTAGATATCTCCAGCCTGCCGGGAAAATTGGCTGATTGTGCCGAAAAATCACCGGAGTTGTCAGAGATTTTTATTGTTGAGGGGGATTCGGCGGGCGGTTCCGCCAAACAGGCGCGAAACAGGCAGAATCAAGCTATTTTGCCTCTGCGCGGTAAAATCCTCAATGTCGAACGTGCACGTTTTGATAAAATGCTTTCGAGCCAAGAAATCGGCACTCTCATTGCCGCCTTAGGCACGGGCATTGGTCAAGACGATTTCAACGCCGATAAGGTGCGCTATCATAAGATTGTCATCATGACCGATGCCGATGTGGACGGAAGCCATATCCGTACCCTTTTGCTTACTTTTTTCTTTCGCCAGATGCCGCAACTCATTGAACGGGGATATATTTATATTGCTCAACCGCCGCTGTACCGCGCGAAGAAGGGCAACTCTGAAGTATACTTAAAAGATCAGGATGCTCTGGATGCCTACCTTGTGGATTTAGCCCTCAGCGACACTAGTGTCACCCTCAATGATGGCAGCACGATTGCCGCCCGGGAGCTGCGCCAGCTTGTGAATACAGCCAAGCAAACGCGCAAATATCTTGCCCCTCTGGCGCGGAAAATTGGCTCTGCCCAAGTGACTGAAGCGATTGCTTTAACAGATAGCCCGGAGGCTGCCCTTGCCGATCCGCAGCAAATTCTTGATCGTTTGAAAGTTTTTGGACTTCCAGGAACTTGGCAGGCCAGCACCGATGCCGACGGCAGCGTGGAAATACTTTATCGTGAGCAAGGTCTGATGGAACAATTTCGCCTTGCCGCTGACCTGCCTCATGCACCGGAATGGCGGCGGATTGGGGCACTTCGCGAAGAGCTGCGCCGTACCTTTGCCGCCCCGGTCACTGTTCGACATAAAAATGATACCCATGCAACTGCCGGAGTGAATGCCTTTGTGGAAGCCATATTAGAGATTGGCAAGCAAGGCCTGAACATCCAAAGGTACAAGGGTCTTGGAGAAATGAACCCCGATCAGTTGTGGCAAACTACTCTTGACCCTGAGGCTAGGACATTGTTGCAGGTTAAAGTCGCTGATGCTGATACAGCTGAACAGGTGTTCGCCACCCTCATGGGCGATGCAGTGGAACCGCGCCGTGATTTTATTCAGGAAAACGCTCTTAACGTAGCGAATTTGGATGTTTAGTAACGTTTTGTATTTACGGCATCTCTACTAATCCATTCGTAGGGATGAGTGGCTAAAAAAGACTGGGCGAGTATAATTTTAATTATGCAATCGGCTATAATTGCCCTAGAAATGAGGTTAATAAAGTTGTCCATATCTTTTTCTATGTCGATCCTGTGTAGCGGGCGTGCTATGCTTTCTCCATGACCGCAACCGCCGCTGCTGACGCTGGCTTGACGCCAATGATGGCTCAGTATCGAGCGATGAAGGATGAGCATTCAGAAGCCGTCCTGCTGTTCCGTCTTGGCGATTTTTATGAGATTTTTTTTGAGGATGCCCCGGTGGTGGCAAAGCTGTTGGGGATACAGCTCACCCGCCGTAACCGCCAAGGCGGCGAGGATATCCCCATGTGCGGAATTCCCTGGCACCAGCTGGATAATTACTTGCCGGATTTATTGAACGCCAACCTGAAGGTGGCAATTTGCGACCAGCTTGAAACGCCAGAGGAGGCCAAACGCCGGGGCAGTAAAGCCCCCCTGCGCCGGGGTATCACCAGGATTGTCACGCCGGGCACCGTGGTGGAGGAAACCCTGATTGGTGCGGCGGGGCAGAAGATTTTGGCAAGTTTCTTTATAGATAGGGATACTGTTGGGTTGGCCTGGGGGGATATTGCTTCAGGCACGCTGGAGGTGGCGAGCCTGCCCGTGGCTGAAGGTTTAAATCTTTTATTCACCCTTGATCCTGCGGAAGTCCTCGTGCCGTTAGCCCTGCAACATGAAGAGAAACTGGCTAGCCTAGCCGTGCGTCTTAACCCCCAGGCGGATAGCGTGTACACTATTAAAACGGCGGGTAAGCGTCTGGCGGCGGCGTATGGCATGGTGGACAGTGACGGCTTTGGCTCTCTGCCTCCGTTGGCATTGGCGGCGGCTGCCGCGTTGACGGAGTACTTGCAGCATACTTACCGCGAAACGCCTATCGCCTTAAAGCCGCCCCGCCTGCGCCAGGATAGCGATCGTCTTATTCTTGATGCGGCAACGGTGCGTAATCTAGAGCTGTTTACCAGTCTTAACGGTACCACCAAGGCCAGCTTGTTTGCGGTATTGGATAAAACCGTGACGAGCGGCGGTAAGCGGTTACTGAAAGATTGGCTGCGTGCCCCGGCGGCAAGCCCAGCCTCGATCAATGCCCGGTTGGATAGCGTCCAATGCGCGTTGGAAAATCGTTCCCTGCGGGAGAGTGTGCGGGGGATTCTTGCCGATGCCGGGGATATGGAGCGGGCGTTGACTCGGCTGGCCTTGCGACGGGGAGCCCCGCGGGATTTATTGGCCGTGCGGGATGGCCTTCGGGCAATGGAAAAGCTGGCAACAGCCTCGCATGGTCAGGCGTTGCCACCACTGCTGCGTAGTTTTTTTAATGCTTTGCCGATCGCCCTTGAGTTAACCGCCACCCTTGAGCGTGCCGTGAAAGACCCCCCGCCGCCCACGGCGCGGGAGGGAGGGATTCTTAAAGTTGGCTATCACCCTAAAATTGATGAGCTGCGGGATATTGAGAAAAACAGCCAGCAGTTATTGATTAAACTAGAGGCGAAATACCGCACCGCCCATAGTGTGGCAACACTGAAAATTCGTCATAACAATCTTATTGGCTATCATATTGAGGTACCAGTACGTAGTGCCGATGCCCTGATGCCTGTGTTTCGTCACCGCCAGACCATGGCCAACGCCGTGCGGTTTTCCAGCCCGGAGTTGGAAGAGTTGGAGCAACAAATTCTCACCGGCGCGACTGAGCTGCGGGAATTGGAATATCAAATATATGAGGAGTTGGTGAACGAAGCTCTTGCCCAGCAGCAACTCCTGCGGGCAGGTGCTGAAGCGTTGGCGAATATTGATGTGTTGTTTGGGTTGGCCGAGGTGGCGCAGCAACGTCGCTATGTGCGCCCCGTTGTTGATGCTTCTCCCGCCTTTGAGATTAACGGGGGGCGGCATCCGGTGGTGGAGGCACTGCTTTCGGCTGGCACGGCTTTTGTGGCCAATGATTGTGATTTGGCTCCGGCTCGGCGGTTGTGGGTGCTTACTGGCCCCAATATGGCGGGGAAATCAACATTTTTACGCCAGAATGCCCTCATTGCTATTATGGCGCATTTGGGTAGTTTTGTCCCTGCGGACGCCGCGCATATCGGGTTAGTGGATAGGGTGTTCAGCCGTATTGGAGCCGGGGATGATCTCGCCAGGGGGCAGTCCACGTTTATGGTGGAAATGCTTGAAACTGCTGCTATTTTGCATCAGTCGACACCGCGATCGCTGGTTATTTTGGATGAGGTCGGGCGAGGCACGGCCACCCACGACGGCCTAGCCCTAGCAGCGGCTATCATTGAATATTTGCACGATACCAGCTTGTGCCGCACATTGTTTGCCACCCATTATCATGAGTTGTCCGGCCTTGCTGACAGCCTTCCTCGTCTTCATAATCGCCATGCAGCGGTGAAGTTGTGGCAGGGTGATTTGGTTTTCTTGCACACTATCAAGCCCGGTGCTGCAGGGATGTCCCACGGTATTCATGTTGCCCGCAAAGCGGGAATCCCTGTGCCCGTGGTGCGCCGGGCGGAAGTTTTACTGCGTAGTCTTGAGAAACACAGCCCAGCGTTTTTTCAACAACACAATACGGAACTGGTAGGCTTATTTGCGCCCAGCAACGATAACCCGGTTAAACCCATCGATCCCCTGCGCGAAGCTCTAGAGGCGTTGAGTCCTGATGGTCTTAGCCCAAAGGAGGCATTGGCCTTGCTTTACCGCTGGAAAGAAGAGTTCATTTCGTGAAGGTTTGCGTGGCAAGGGCTGGGCGGCTGTTGGCCAGTGGTGTGGAGATACCCCTTGTTCCCGGCGTGGGGTTGTGGTTGCGCGGGGCGAATGGCGCGGGAAAAACGACGTTGCTGGAGGTATTGGCGGGCTTATTACCAGGGGCGGAGGAGCCGCTTACCCCCCCGCCTTGTTATATCCCCCTAGTACCGTTGGCGTGGCAGCATCTATCGTGGATGCGCCTGCGTCGGCATTGGCGGGCATTGTATGGACGTAAGGGAATGCTCGATACAGCATGGCAAGCGTTGTTGCCTAAAAACGTTGATAATATTCCCCTAGAACACCTTTCCGCTGGCCAGAGGCAGCGGTTTGCACTGGCCGAGCTGGCGTTTGCCGGTGCGCGGGTATGGTTACTGGATGAGCCGTTTGCGTGCTTGGATACTGGGGGAATAGATATACTAGAAAAATTGTTGGCGCGACACTTAGCCAGTGGCGGCAGCGCGGTGGTGGCCGGGCATCAGGCGTGGGTTGGAGCAACCGCTATCCTTGATGCAGAGGCGTGGGTGCGTCCTGTTGTTGCGATGGAGGGTTGGTGATGCAGGCATGGATACTTAAAACAGAACCAGAAGAATTCTCATGGTCGGATTTGGTTCGTCTTGGGCGGGCACCGTGGGACGGTGTGCGTAATCCGCAAGCCATTGGCTTTATGAAACAGATGCAGATCGGGGATGAGGCATTTATCTACCACACCGGTCGGCAGAAGGCCATTGTGGGCTTGGCTCAGGTGGTGAGCTTTCCCCGTCCCGATCCTAGCGATGTGGGCGTGGTGGTGGATGTTGCTCCGGTGCGGCCGCTGGCGGCGGTGACGCTGGCGCGGCTTCGGGTCATTGCCCCGCCGGAGTTTCTTATCTTGCGCCAGCCGCGACTTTCTGTTGCGCCAATGCCACAGGTGTTGGTTGATTTGTTGAAAAATTTTTCGGTGGCTTGACATGGTGTTACAGGCTGTTTAACTGCAGTCATAGGGGAAACAACCAACCTTGAAAGGATACCTATTTATGAAAAAATTGATGCTCGTCGCTTTGTTGGCCGCGTTTGCTGCCTCTCCCGTTGTTGCTGGTCAGGCTTTCGCTAATGAACACCAGAAAAAAGAGCACCACGGCAAAACCAAGCATAAAAAACATGAGAAGCCTGCTGATGCTGCTCCGGCTCAAGGTCAATAAAACAGTTGAGGTCTTATGACAAAAGTTCTGTTTTTGAAAGGGCACCGTCAAGGTGCCCTTTTTTATTTTTTAATTTTTTGTTGCCATAGCTTTGTGCTATCAGGAGTTTTCTATGTCTGCCCCTAAAGGTTTTTTTCTGGAAGAGTTAAGCGTTGGTCAAACCGCCACGTTCGCCAAAAAAGTAACAGAGGATTTAATCCGCACCTTTGCCGAGGTGTGCGGCGATCACAACCCGGTGCATCTGGACGCCGAGTTTGCCAAGACAACGATCTTCAAGGAACGGATTGCTCACGGAATGCTGGGGGCGAGCTTTATTTCTACGGCTATTGGTGTGCACCTGCCTGGCCCCGGCACGATTTATCTTGGCCAGAATTTGAAATTCAAAGCCCCTGTAAAAATTAACGACACCGTAACGGCGAAGGTGGAGGTTATCAGTATTGATATGGAAAAGCGTCGTGCCACTTTAAAAACCACCGCAACGGTGGGGGATACTGTGGTCATTGAGGGGGATGCCTTGGTGATGGTGCCTAGCAATAAATCAAAATAATGGCCGAGTCTCTTCTGCAATTTGCCCGCCGCCCGGCGGTTGCTCCGGAAAAGCGTCCGGCCATCCTTCGCCGTGGGGACTTTCGTGAAATTTACGAGCAGTTTAAGCCGCAACGGGCGATGGAGCAAGCCGGGCGCTGTTCCCAATGCGGCATCCCCTTTTGCCAGATTCATTGCCCGTTGGGGAACAACATCCCGGATTGGTTGATGCTGACTGCCGGGGGGCGGCTGGAGGAAGCATACCAAGTTGCCGCTGCGACCAATACATTTCCCGAAATTTGCGGGCGTATTTGCCCGCAAGACAGGCTTTGCGAAGGCAATTGCGTGGTGGAAAAAGATTTTGGTGCCATCACTATCGGCGCGGTGGAGCGGTACATAACCGATACTGCATGGGAAAATGGCTGGGTTGCGCCATTGCGCCCGGCGCGGTCATTGGATTTTTCTGTTGGAATTGTCGGCTCTGGCCCGGCGGGGTTGGCGGCGGCGGAATGGCTGCGCCGTGCTGGTGCATCGGTAATAGTGTATGAACGAGCCGATGCTCCCGGCGGGTTGCTGCTTTATGGCATTCCCAATTTCAAGCTGGACAAGGCCGTGGTGCGGCGGCGGACGGATTGGCTGGCCGATGGGGGGATAGAATTTTCCTTGAACCGGTCTATTGATGGTGAAGGTCTAGCCCAGTTGCGCCAGCGTCATGATGTGGTATTGTTGGCCGGTGGGGTGTACCAGCCGCGCGCGCTTGCTGCGCCGGGGCAGCATTTGCCCGGTGTGCTGGCCGCTCTGCCCTATCTTATTGCCAATAACCGCGGTGAGGTTGGAGAACTGCACGCTGCTGGTAAGCGCGTGGTGGTAATTGGTGGCGGAGATACAGCGATGGATTGCGTGCGTACAGCGATACGTCAGGGCGCAACGTCGGTAACGTGCGTGTATCGTCGGGATCGCGCTTCTATGCCGGGTTCAGCCCGGGAGGTTTATCATGCCGAAGAAGAAGGCGTTACCTTTGTCTGGAATACCCAACCGGTGGAGTTTACCGGTACGGATCGGGTGGAAGTAGTACAGACAGATAAAGGTTCCCTCGCCGCGGATTTAGTCATTTTGGCGTTGGGTTTTGTGCCGGAAGACCTTACTTTTTCTGGGTTGGAGCTGACCCAAGCTGGAACCATTAAGGTGGATAAGCGGTTTGAAACATCCCTGCCTGGTGTGTATGCCGCCGGGGATGTGGTGCGGGGTGCATCCCTTGTGGTGTGGGCCATTCGGGATGGGCGTGAGGCGGCGGCGGCGATGTTGAAAAGCAGGTGACAGGGGCTTTTGGCTTCGCTATGACTCATGTAACTTTATAAGGAACCTAATGCATGAACATCCACGAGCATCAAGCTAAAGAAATTTTCCGTAAGTTTGGCATCCCCGTGCCAAGGGGGTTTGTGGCTTACACGGCGGATGATGCTAAAAAGGCGGCGGAACAGCTTAATACCCCTGTTTTTGTGGTGAAAGCTCAGATTCATGCTGGTGGCCGGGGCAAAGGCGGCGGTGTTAAAGTCGTCAAAACAAAAGCCGAAGCTGTGGAGAAATTTAACCAGATTTTTGGAATGCAGTTGGTGACGCACCAAACTGGCCCGGAAGGGAAAAAAGTTCAGCGGGTGTATATTGAAGAAGGCGCTGATATTAAGCGTGAATTGTATTTAAGTCTCTTGGTCGATCGTAGTAATAGCCGCATCAATATCGTTGCCTCTACCGAGGGCGGCATGGATATCGAAGAAGTCGCCGAACATACACCGGAAAAGATTGTTTCCTTTGCCATTGATCCTGTCACCGGGGTACAGCCGTTTCACGGCCGGAAGCTGGCTAAGGCCTATGGCCTAACGGGTAAAACAGCAGGTGAAGCGGGCAAAATTTTAGTAAACCTGTACCGGGCGTTTGTGGAAACGGACATGGCACTGCTGGAGGTTAATCCCTTGGTGGTGACGGGCGACGGCAGTTTGATTGCCTTAGATGCTAAGGTTGGTTTTGATGACAATGCTTTGTTCCGTCACCCGGATATTGAGGCGTTGCGCGATGAAACCGAAGAGGAGGCTTCTGAGCTTGAGGCGGTGAAGCACAGCCTGAACTACGTTAAACTTTCCGGTAATATAGGCTGTATGGTTAATGGTGCCGGGCTGGCCATGGCGACGATGGATATCATTAAGCTTTATGGCGGTGCTCCGGCGAACTTCCTTGATGTGGGCGGCGGTGCGACGAAAGAGCGGGTCACGGCGGCGTTTAAAATTATCCTGGGCGATAAGAATGTTCAGGGGATTTTTGTCAATATTTTTGGTGGCATCATGCGTTGTGATATTATTGCCGAGGGGATTATTGCTGCCGCGAAAGAGGTTAAACTCCACGTTCCCCTTGTTGTACGCCTAGAGGGAACTAATGTTGATTTAGGGAAGAAGATTCTTGCGGAGTCCGGTCTTCCTATCATTAGCGGCGATAATCTTGCCGACGGGGCGAAAAAAATTGTTGCTGCGGTACAGGGCAAGAAAGCAGCCTAAGGGTTTGTAAGAGCCGGTGGTGCTGGCGGATCAAAACTTCCCACCACTACCCGGTTCCGGCCACTGCGTTTGGCTTTGTACAGCGCCTGATCCGCAACTTTGAGAAGGGTTGTTTTATTAATACCCTTAATATCTCTTGTACAGGCCACGCCGACACTGATGGTTATTTTTATTTCTTCACCAGAGGGTAGAATGAAGGGCGCACTTTCGACGGCTCGGCGGAGACGTTCGGCGACTTGTAGGGCTATTCCCGTTTTGGTGTCATGTAAGATAACGGCGAATTCTTCCCCGCCTAAACGCGCTAGGAAGTCCGCGTCTCGTACATAATGTTTTAATTTGTTTGAAAGATCGATTAATACCTTATCCCCTGCATCATGGCCATAAACATCATTGATTTTCTTAAAATGATCGATGTCAACAAAGAGTAATGTGGTGGAGCGATGCTCTCGATCGGCAGTACTCAAGATATTGTCAATGTGAGCATTAAAATAGCGACGATTATACAGTTGGGTAAGTTCATCCGTCAGGGCAAGATTAATAGAGGATTGATATGTTTTGCGCAGACGCTCTTGATAGCGCAGGCGGCGAATTTGTGTTATTACGCGGGCACGTAATTCCTGGGCGTCAATAGGACGCATGATGTAATCATTAATACCAAGCTCCAAAGCTTTGATGAGAGTTTGCTCATCATCTTCTTCTGCCATCATTAAAATAGGTAGATGTCGCGTTTTTTCTTGGTTGCGTAACTGCACGCAGGCGCGCAGGGCATCATCACCACGCATACGTAGGGGGGTGATCACAACATCAAAATTGCCGTCTGGAATAGCACTCAAAGCTTCTTCAAGAAAATCAAACACGACGATGGAATGCCCATCTTTTTCTAAAATTCTTTTTAGTGTTATTGCCGTCATTGACTCATCGGCGAGTATTGCAATGGTTCCCTTGGGACGCTCGCGTTCTTCCGTTATTTGGCGCAGGGCACCGAGGCCAACAGTAGTATCCTCCCGAACATGGTAGGCATCCATGAGGGTTTTCAAGCGCACGAGGGAGCGTACTCGCGCAAATAAGGGCAAATCTCGGACGGGTTTGGTGATGAATTCGTCAGCCCCTGCTTCAAGGCCGCGCACGCGATCGGTAGTATCAGAAAGCGCGGTGACCATGACAATCGGAATGTGCATGGTTTCAGGTTGTGCCTTAAGGCGGCGACAGGTTTCAAATCCGTCCATGCCAGGCATCATGACATCCAGCAAGATAATATCTGGGGATTCTTTTTTTGATTTTTCAATTGCTTCTATCCCGTTATGTGCAATGATAACTTGGTAATACTCTGAGCTTAATTTGGCCTCTAATAGTTTAAGGTTCGCCGGAATATCATCAACAATAAGAATGCGCGCAGACATGAATCTGTTACCAGAACATAATAAAAATATTATATTGAATTATGGACACAGGAGACCTTTCTATATTCATATAATCATTCAAAAGTAAACAAAGCTTTATCAGATGCGGCAGGCTCCCTCACTTCGCACGCGATACTGTATAGTAGTCAAATGCTTAGCACCGACAGGCCCGCGGGCGTGGAGCTTTCCGGTAGCAATACCAATTTCGGCACCAAAGCCAAATTCTCCCCCGTCGGCAAATTGGGTGGAGGTGTTGACCATGACGATGCCACTGTCTACATGGGAGAGGAATTTTTCTGCAGCACCAGTGTCTTCAGTGATAATCGCATCGGTGTGATGCGAGCCGTAGTGATTGATATGCGTAATGGCCTCATCAAGGCTATCAACTGTTTTAATCGACAAAATAGGTGCAAGGTATTCCGTATGCCAATCTTCCTCAATAGCAATCCCAACCGTGGGATCGAGCTCTCGTACCCGGTCGTCACCGCGTAGTTCACAGTGGTTTTGGTGCAAGGCTTTGAGAATGGGGAGCAGAATCTTTAAGGAGTCTTTATGAACAAGGAGTGTTTCCGTGGCACCGCAAATGCCCGTGCGACGCATTTTTGCATTAAGAACAACGCCCAAGGCTTTGACGGGATCGGCGGCTTTGTCAATGTAGGTGTGGCACAGGCCGTCCAGGTGGCTGAGAACGGGAATCCGGCTGTCGCTTTTGATCCGCTCAATGAGGCTGCGCCCGCCCCGTGGAATAATCATGTCAACGGTGCTGTCTTGGCGCAGCAATGCCCCCACGGCGGCACGATCGGCGGTGCCTAGGCATTGCACCGCCTGTTCTGGTAGGCCAGCGGCCAGCAATGCCTTGCGGATAGATTTATGTAAGGCCAGTGCCGTGCCTAGACTTTCCGATCCTGGGCGCAGGACGGCGGCGTTGCCAGACTTGATGCACAATGCCGCCGCATCAATGGTGACGTTGGGTCTGGCTTCATAAATGATCCCAATAACACCAATGGGAACCCGCACGGCTTGAAACGAAAGGCCATTGGGACGGCACCATTCCTCAACAATGCCCCCTATGGGATCGGCTTGCAGGCCAATATCAGAAAGGCTGTCGGCGATGGCGTTCAGCCGTTTGCGATCAAGAAAAAGCCGGTCAAGAAGTGCCGGGCTCATCCCCTTGGCTTTGCCCGCGTCCATATCGTTGACGTTGGCCGCAAGAATACCCTCGGCATCGGCGCGCAGAATGTCGGCAAGATGGGTTAGGAAGGCCTGACGTTGGTCATGGGAGCTGGCGTACAGTTGGCGCGCAGCCTGTTTGGCTGCCTTGGTAAGGCTGGCCACGGTTGCCTCGACAGCAAGGGCATCTATATCATGGGTCACGGGCGTTCTAACAAAACATAATCGTTGCGGTGCACTACCTCGGCACGGCCATTGTACCCTAAGACGGCGGCAATGTCACGAGTCTGTCGGCCTTTGAGGATGTTGAGCTCATCGCTATCGTAGGCGCACAGGCCTTTGGCCAGCAGTGTGCCATTGCCCACCATAATTCCCACGGCATCACCCCGTTCAAAAGTGCCGTCAACCCCGGTTATCCCGGCGGGAAGCAGGCTTTTCCCTTCATGAAGAGCTTTGGCCGCCCCGGCATCAATATTGAGGGTGCCAGCCAGTTGCAACATCCCGGCAATCCAGCGTTTACGCGCCGATAATGGCGTGGTGGTTGGTTCAAAACGGGTGTGCCGCCCCCCGTTCATCAGGGTTTCAAGCGGGTGCAAGCCTGTGCCATTGGCGATGATGAGGGTGCACCCGGCGGCGGTGGCAATGCGGGCGGCCTGGATTTTGGTTATCATGCCCCCGGTGCTGGTAAGGGTGATAGCACCTCGTGCCATTGCCTCAATGGTGGGGGTTATTTTATCAACAACGGCAAGGTGTTGTGCGTCGGGGTTATGACGCGGGTTGTCAGTGTACAGGCCATCAATATCGCTGAACAGGATCAGGGTTTCGGTGCTGAGCATTTGCGCCACCCGCGCCGCCAAGCGATCATTATCGCCAACGCGGATTTCTGCCGTGGCGATGGTATCATTCTCATTAATAATGGGAATTGCGCCGAGGTCGTGGAGGGTTTCCAGTGTCCGCCGGGCGTTGAGGTGGCGGCGGCGATCCTCGGTATCCTCGGCGGTGAGCAGCACCTGCGCTGCCGCTAAGCCGTGACCTGCCAGGGCGGCCTGCCAGCGTTGGGCGAGAACAATCTGCCCGGCGGCGGAGGCCGCTTGTTTTTCCTCTAAACTCAGGGCTTTCGTGCCAAGCTTGAGAGCCTTTCGCCCCAACGCCACCGCCCCGGAGGTCACCACGGTGACAGTCCTGCCCTGCCCCTTCAGCGCGGCAATCCCCGCCGCGACACTGTCCAGCCATGCCCCATCCCCGCCATCCTTACGGACAACAAGGTTCGAGCCGAATTTGAGGACAATAGACGCGCCAAGCTGCATAACAAGGGATGTAGCATTATATGGGGATGATGGCGAGGTTTACGTTATAGAAGTAAGCTGAGGGCTATTTTCGCTGTTGGAAGATTCACCGGATGGGGAAGTAGCCGAGCTGCCTCCCAAGGGATTACCAGCTAAGGCGTTGGTGAGATTGGCGGCGGAGGCAACGGTGATGGGACCAGAAGCAGGGGGAAGGTTCTTCTGTGTGATACCGGTGGGAACGCCTGTATAACTTGGGCGTGCATCGCCGTCAAACTCGCCTGAATTTTTACCATTTTTTTTAAGTTCTTCAGTGTCTACTTTCCAGTCATCTAATGTTATTTTGTCGCCACCGGCTAGTTGTATCTCTTTGGGTACACCCGTAGGAATGTTCCAATCATAATTTGAAGATGTAAGTTCTATAGCTACAGGTTTGCTCTGATTGTCTTTGCCGCTGACGTAAATTTTCCCACCTTCAACTAAATAATCAACAGGGTTGCCTGCAGGAGACACTAAATTAAGTTTATTCCCTATATATGCCCAGTGATACTTTCCGTTTGGGACAGAACCTGTGTGTATGGAAGTTATTTGATTTTGTTCTTTTTTAGGATTTTTGGTATTGGGGTTTACTGTAGCAGATGTTTCGTTTTTATTATGACCCCCGCCGCCCGTGCTGGTGCCGCCTCGGTATATAGAGGTTATTTGATTTTGTTCTTTTTTAGGATTTTCGGTCTTGGGGGTTACTGTACCCCCGCCGCCCGTGCTGGTTTGGTTCATCGCCCACTTCAAGTTTATCGGATCGGTATTTTCAGCTTTACCATCTCCATCGATGTCAAATCTTTTTTCGTTGGCCACAAGCTTCGGTGTTGATTCAGTAGCGGTCAGTTTGTAGGAACTGAAGGCATTTGTTGGTTTTGTCAGGGTGAAATGTTGATCTCCTTGCTTAACAATATATTTATCTTCCAATTTGTCGCCAAGAGCGGCAAGGTTAACCATGGAAAGCTTGGTAAGCGGAATGGTGACTTTTGTTCCGGCATCAATAACGATATTGCCTTTTTCGATTGTAAACTTGTTGGCTATTAGTTTTTTCCCATCAAGAGTAAAATGCACCTCGAGCGGGTTTTCACGATCTTTCATATCTAAAACAAGCGTTCCTTTATCGACTATTCCTTTTTTATTTTTGTTTACATTGGTTTCTGTGCCATTACCACCATCGCTGCTCTGTTCTGGTTTTTTGTTTGTTGAGGGGTTAGTAGGTATGGATTGTGATTTTTCTTTCGGCGTTGATTCTACGGGCGCGGATGCGATGGTTTGCTTTTTTGGTTCTTTATTGCTGGTGGCAGACGGCTTATCATCAGGGGTATCTTTTGTTTTTTGAGATGATGATTTTTGCGTTGCTGTGGCTACTGGGTCTGGTGCCCCTGTGAGGTTTTGGTCAATACTGGGGGTGCTGCTTGCACCATTTGATCCCTTAGATGCTTGGATTTTTTCATATTCTTCGGGGGATACTAGTACTATTCCTGTTCCTTGTTCTACTTTGGTTGTTGTGGTGCCGCCAGTGGATGCCTCTGTAGTAGTAGGCGATGGCGGGGTCAGTGAGTCACTGCCGGAGCTGCCAATTGTACCTATCGTAGTAGGATTGGGTATAGTCCTAACTTTGTCATTATCGCCTAGGAATAATCCCCTGATTCCATCTGCGCCAAGGATAATACTGCTAAATAGCTGAAAATAATCTTGAATATCATTAAGTTCTGTAGGTGCCACCTCCGCTGCGGTTAAAATTTTTGTAACAGGATTATTTAATGTATCTCCCAGATCAGTGCTGTTTAAACCACCTAACCCACCTAAACCGCCGCCTATAGTGTTCAAGATACTAATTCCACCTAATGTTCCGTTTGTTCCATTGGTTGTTGTTTTTGGTACCAGTACAAGACTGCCATTCTGGAAATCAGGTTCATACACTGTCCCATTGGCATAAAGATAACGACGGCCATCGGTATTGCTAATAACCTGAAACGATGTTCCCGGAAAAGCCTGTGTGACAGCAACGCCCGCTGGCAAGCTTGTCCCAATATAAGCGATACTGTCGTCTCCGGTATTGTAGCTATAAATAATTTTGTTATTAGTGGCTAAATAAATAGTGTTATTGTTCTGCGTTCCCAATGCCGGCGTTGTTGGGGTATAAACAGTTACTGTGGCACCATTTAAATCTGCTGTTACCGTACGAGGATCAACGCTGCCGCCGCTAAGACTGCTGGTGTTGGTTGGGGACAAATTACTGGGAACTACAACGATACTGGACTCAGTATTCAGAGTTCCATTGTTTGTTGTGGTCGTAACCTCGATTTTGTAAATTTGTTCACGATCAACAAAATAAACCATACTATTTTGTTGATATACCTCAAGTCTGTTCGAAAAATTAGGTGATTTTGTTAAATTACTTTTATCAGGATCATCTATAATAGTTAACGATCCCGCCGAGCCAACGCGGTAATATTTACCATTCCATTCCAAGACATACGTTGAATCTGTTGATGTGTACAAAGTAGCATCGAAAGAGCCACTAACCTTGCTGCTGTTATCCAATGTAACCGTCATACGCCCCATCCTCGCGCTGCATGGCGCAAATGTGATTTACATCACATTAATGCTTTTTTAACGACAATGCAATTTGTTTTTACGCTAAAGCAAAATAAGCGACGCCAGGCCTAGAAATGACAGAAAGCCGACAACGTCGGTGACGGTGGTCAGGAACACTGTCGCGGTAATGGCCGGGTCTACTTTGGCACGCTTCATGGCGAGGGGAATAAGCACCCCGCCCAAGGCCGCTGCAATCAAATTAATCGCTAGGGCCAACGCCGTAACCAGAGCCATCTTCCACATGGCAGCCCCATAAAAAAGCCCCACCCCAGCAAAGCACACGAAGGTAAACAAAAAGCCGTTAATAAAGGCCACCAGTACCTCTTTGCGCAGCACGCGCCAGAAATTGCGCTTGGTAATCTGGCGCAGGGCAAGTGCCCGCACCACCACGGCCAGCGTCTGGGTGCCAGCGTTTCCCCCCATGCTGGGAATAATAGGCAGCAACACGGCGAGGGTGACGAGGGTTTGCAGCTCCCCCTCAAATTGGGCAATCACCCCCGAGGCCAGCATCGCGGTTAACAAATTGACAAACAGCCAGAAAAACCGCCCCTTGGCTGTTGTTGCGGCGGCGCGGTAAAAATCCACCGGATCGCTCACCCCTGACAGGCGCAACAAACCCTCATCGGCTTCCTCGGCAATCAAGCTCACCACATCATCCACCGTCACCACCCCCACCAGACGCCCGGATCGATCGGTAACGGGTAGGGAGACAAGGCCGTATTTGCGGAACAGATGCCCCACTTCCTCCTGTTCTGTCAGCACAGAGGTGGTGCGGAAATCCTCCATCATGATGTCTGATAATGGGGTGTTGCGCTGGCTGCGCAGCAGGCGGCTGAGGGCAACGTGGCCAATAGGCACAAAGCGAGGGTCAACCACATAAATCTCATGAAAATCATCGGGAAGAGCTTGACTTGCCCGCATGAAATCCACCGTATGCCCCACGGTCCAATGCGCTGGCACTGCTACCAGGTCTCGCTGCATCAACCGTCCGGCGGAATCTTCCGGGTATTTCAGTGATTCGAGCAGTTGCAGGCGATCGGAATCCGGCACGGCGTCCAATACGCTGGATCGCAAATCTTCCGGCAGACCAAAGAGCAAATCCACCGCATCATCGGTGTCCAGCTCCCCCACCACCGCTGCCAGTGCATCCACCCCCAAATCCGCCAGAAGAATATCCCGGGTTGGCTCCGGCAGGTAGGACAAAAGGCCGGGCAGCAATGCCGCCGGCAGCAGCTTGAGCAAGGCAGCCTGCTCCTGTGCATCAAGCCCTTGGACAATGTCCGCAGCATCGGCGGGGTGAAGATCGGAAAAAATTTCCCCGACTAATATTTTGTCATTGCGTTCCAGCGCGTCGTACAGTTGTTTTAATGACTCTTCCGTTACCCCAAAGGTAAGCGGCTTGTCGGTATCAAAGAGGTCATCACCACGCATGGGCATTCTCTACTCTTAAATAATGAAAAAGTGATAGTGACTTTTCGGTCATTTACAAAAAAAACGTGGGCTGCTACACGAACCACTTAAGTGCGGTCGTGGCGGAATTGGTAGACGCGCAGCGTTGAGGTCGCTGTAGGTTAACCCCTGTGGAAGTTCGAGTCTTCTCGACCGCACCAGTTTAAGAATTTTATAAAGTATACTTGCAACCAGCGCACGGCACAAAGTGCCGCGGCCTAATGGCCGAACAAAAATAACTTATAGCGCGCTGAAGACTTTATCAATATCTACCGCTAATTACGCAACGCGCTATAACGTCATTGAAGTATTAACCACCCTTATGCTACCATCGCCCCGTGACAACCGGGAGTTCCCCATGGCCAAACGAAAAACACCACTCTTAAAAAATAAGCCCCTTTTTACAAAGGACAAAAAACAAGATGCCGCGTTTTTGCAAGGCCACTTTGACATTAGCAACAAGGACGAATGTACCCGTTTTTTATCAACGCACCCCCACGTTGTTGATGCTTTAAACTTGTTCCCATCCTTGGCCGCAAAAGTGTTTCCAAACTACACAAGCATCAAAATAAACGTCCACGCTGCCACTGAAGACGATGAGACTAATGAATTTGAATTTATCCAAGCGACTATCTGCGTTCCTGAAGCAAATGATTCGCAATCCATCGAAAAAACATTGCTAAATCTTCATGATCGATTTGATGAGATTATTTTTCCCGAATACGATCAATTGCCGTATGAAGTCCGAAAAAATCTTAATCTTGGCGTGGCGCTGTGCTGACAAATCAGGAGGCTTGGGCTGTTGCCTTAGCATTACCCGCAGCTCTTGAAGGTGAACGTCGGTGTAAGGCAAGCCGCCTGTATTATGCTGCTTTTTACCACGCCAACCGCACTGCTGCACCCGGCCAAAAAGAACGCGGCCACAAGCGTTTCTGGGGCAGTCTGAACAATAGCGCAAAATCAGTAGATCGGTTACTGTCCGTCAAAGGGCGCACGCTTTATAATGTCAGGGAAAAAGCCGATTACAAAGTGGACGAAGATTTTTCCGCAATAGATATGAACGATGCTATCGTCTTGGCTCAAAGCATAAAGGCACTTTTGGAAAAGACCCCATAACCTCAATATTCTTGTTGCCACCCCACCGTCCCATCCGCGATAATACGCCCAGGAGACAAAAAATCATGCGGCATCTTTTTGCACTGTTCCTTCTGATAGTAGCCTTCTCACTTCCCGCTCTGGCCGACGCGCCGCGTCCCCCGGTGCTGCGAGCCAAGCACGCTATTTTGATTGATGCCGATACCAGTACTGTGTTGTTTGATCGTGAATCAAATGATGTCATGTATCCCGCGTCCATGACCAAGTTAATGACTGTTTATCTTATTTTTGAGCGTATCAAGGATGGCCGCCTGAAATGGGACGATACGTTTACAGTTAGTAAAAAAGCTTGGCGCCAGCAAGGCTCCCGCAGTTTTATTGAACCTGGTATGCGTATTAATGTTAAAGATGCTGTGCTGGGTATTATCGTGCATTCGGGCAATGATATGTCTGTTGCGGCTGCTGAATCATTGGCTGGTAGTGAGGAGGCCTTTGCCGATCTGATGACGGAAAAAGCCAAAAAAATAGGCATGAAGAACACCGTGTTTCGAAATGCCACTGGCCTGCATGATCCGGGGCACGTATCGACGGCGGCGGATTTGGCGATACTAGGCTTGCGCATCATCAAAGATTTTCCGGAATATTACCCAATGTACTCAATTCATGAATTTACCATGAATGGTATTACCCAGCCAAGTCGTAATCCTTTGCTTAGAAAAGATTTTCAAGGTGGCGATGGTCTTAAAACTGGGCATACGGATGAGGCTGGTTATGGCTTTGTTGGGTCGGCCATTCGGCATGGTCGCCGCTTGATTGGTGTGGTGGCGGGTCTACCTTCCCCAGCAGCGCGTGCCGAAGATATAATTACATTACTTGAGTGGGGATTTTTAAACTTTGATAACTACAGCATTGCTAGGGCAGGTCAGCCTTTGATTACACCTCCGGTATGGTTGGGTGAGAATAAACAAGTTTTCTTAACACCTGCGGAAAATTTGGTGCTCACGTTGCCTGTGGCTGCTGCTCGCAACCTTAAGGCTAGTGTACAGTATAGTGAACCGTTGCAGGCTCCCCTAAAAAAAGGCCAACAGGTTGGGACTATTAAGTTAGAGGGAGAGGCTTTGCGCCAAGCCTATTCTGTCCCTCTGGTTGTAGGTGAAGACAATCAAAAAGTTGGTGGTTTTACAGCATTGCGTCGCCGTCTGATGTATTTGGTTGCGGGTGAAGCAGGCTAAATGCCGGGGTTATTTATTACCTTGGAAGGTGGCGAAGGATGCGGAAAAACCACCCAGCGGGCGGCGTTGGCGTTGGCCTTGCGCCAACAAGGCCATACCGTTCTGGAAACACGTGAGCCAGGAGGCAGCCCCGCCGCCGAGGCTCTGCGCCATACCCTTATTACCAATGCGGCTTGTGCTAGTTTTGATCCACTAGCTACTGGGTTAGTGATTGCCGCTGGACGGAGGGATCATCTCGCCAATGTCATTTGCCCGGCTTTGGCGGTGGGCACCATTGTCCTGTGCGATCGCTATATTGATTCCACCTGGGCGTACCAGCATTTTGCCGAAGGCCTCCCCGCCGATACGGTGCAAAATCTGATTGATCTGGCCAGCAGCAACGCTCCCGTTCCCCATCTGACCTTTCTCTATGATCTTCCTGTTGCCGTCGCCCGGCAACGCTGGCAGGCTCGGCTAGGCGGGCACGATCGCTATGAGGGGTACGCCGATGAGTATCATGAACGAGTCCGTCAAGGTTTTCTGAACAGGGCGAGCCTAGAACCGAAACGAATTCATGTGTTGAATGCGGATGAGTCAGTGGAAACATTAACAAACAAAGGATTGCAAATAATAGAGGTGCTCTTCAATTATAGCCGGTTGCACAATTAAAAGTATAGTTGCAACCAGCGCACGGCACAAAGTGCCGCGTCCGAATGGCCGAACAAAAATAACTTATAGCGCGCTGAAGACTTTATCGATGTCTACCGCTAATTACGCAACACGCTATAGAAGTCGAGAATTGACGCCCAGCCCTACACCACTCCCAACAATTTCTCCTTCAACCCCTCCAACCGTTCGGCGCGGGTGATCTTAAACCCATACGCATCCCTGATATAGAAGATATCAATCGCCCGGCCGGAAAAAGTAGCGATTTTTGCATTGCTGAGTTGAATTTTCTCCTCACGCAGTATAGTAGCCAAGGCGTATAGCAGCCCAGGGCGATCGGGGCAAGTGACCTCCAAAATCGTGTCCGTAGGGCTTGAGGTGTTATCAACAACAACGCGGCTGCTATGCCCTGCGGGCTTAGGCAATTTGGCCAGTGTTGCGGTGGGATCAATCATCCCGCTGAGGACACTGTGAATCTTTTCGGCCAGTCTCCCTACCTGATCGGCAAATTTGTAAGCTTTACCACTATCTTGAATAGCAAAAGAATCTAATACTACGCCGTCCTTTAAGGATAGTACCCGGGCATCAACAATATCGGCCTTGGCATAGGCAAATGCCCCCACGATACGGGCAAAAAGACCCGGCGCGTCGCTGGTGCATAATGTAATCTCGGTAAAGCCAAGCTCTTCATAATTCTGGTGATCAATTGCAATGGTTTCACCCTGCTGGTGGCGGAGCAGTAATCCTAGGTGGCGACGCTGTTGTTCCAGTGTAAAGGCACTGAAATAACTATCAGGCAATTGTTCCAGTAATGATGCGGCCAGTGGTTGTTCCGCCAACAGAGCCCCACTATCCCGGCGCTTGGTTGTTGGTGCCAATAAGCCGCCGCTGAGCACCGCTAATGCTAACTGGTAGAGCTGCGCCAACAAGCTACGCTTCCAAGATGAGTATAGCCCGGGGTTTGTTGCCTGCATATCCACCACAGTGAGCAGGTACAACAGCCGCAGCCGCTCTACCGACTGCACCGTCGTCGTGAATTGTTTCAATGCCGCCACATCGTGAACATCGCGCTTGAAGGCATGAAAGCTCATCAGTAAATGGTTTTCCACCAGCCAAGCAATGGTTTCTATTTCAAGCTCTGGCAGCTTCCATGTCGTCCCCATCTGGCGCACAATAGCAGCCCCCAATGTTGAATGATCGCCTTTTTTACCTTTACATATATCATGAAATAAGGCTGCCAGTACCAAGGCGCGACGTTCATCAAGGCACGCGGCAAGAGACGAAACCTCCGGATCATGCTCATGATGCACCCCGTTCCAATACTCCTGCGCCAACGTCACCGCCCGTAGGGTATGAGCATCAACGGTGAGGGTATGCACTTGATCAAACTGCATCAACCCTTCCGTGTGGCGAAACGGCGGGCAGATATTCCCCAAAACACCGCTTTCTGCTATGGGGTGCAGGGGCATTTTGCCCAATGTCAGGGCTTCAACAAACACAAGACCATCCGCACAGGGCTGGGGCTTATCCAATGGCCGTCGCCTCAAAACAGCCGCCAGAAAAGCCTCGTCCTCGCTAGTGGCTTCCCCCGCCCACCGCTTGGGGAGAGTTTGGGCGAGAGCATTGATACGAATGCCGTGTTGCCACACTTTGCGGCGAAGGCGCGTTGTCGCCATCACCCCTTCGCCGCGATAGCTAAGGCGCGCGGCAATTTCCGGATGCCAAGACAAGCTCAGCTTTTCCTCAGCCTTTGTGCACAACAGGTGCAACGCCGTGCGCAACCCGGCAAAAAACCGCCAGCCTTGCATTAGAGCTAGGCGTTCCTTCGGTTGCAGCGGCCATGATTCCGGGTTGGGAGCGCCCATAAGACTGCCCGCCATCCAGTGCAGGTAATGAATATCCCGCAGGCCGCCGATACTTTCCTTAAGATTAGGCTCTAACGCGCCATACACCGTCCCGTACCGTTCGGCCCGTCGGGCCCGTTCGGCCTGTTTTACCCCGGTAAAAATGGATCGCCCTGCCCCATGCAACCACGCTTGAAATACCCCGGCACACAATGTGAAAATTCCCTCATCCCCGCATAAGAACCGCGCATCCACAAAGGCACTGGCAATGGTTTGCTCTGAGGCGGCGGCAGCCAAAAGTCCTGGTGCCGTTCGCGCCGCGTGACTGACCTTAAAACCAATGTCCCACAGGCTTCCGAACAGGCGGCTGGCAAAGGACGCAAGGGCGTTATCTCGATTGGTATCCTCATAAAGTAAAACCAAATCAAGATCGGAAAAGGGCACCAACGTCCCCCGGCCATACCCGCCCACGGCTACAAGGGCGCAGGGCGGCGGAGGGGTAAGGGCAGCAGCCTCGGCAAACGCTCGCCGCGCTAGAGTATCCACAACAGCGCTATGACGGCGGCTGTACTCCAACCCGTCACGATGCCGCCAAAATTCAGCCACTAGAGGCGCATGGGCAGCAATATAAGCAGCGTGAAGGGACATTAAAGGATATTGTAAAAGGGAATAAAAAATTTGCTATGGTCTTTAATAAGACTGTTGGATTTTTTCCAAAATGGGTGAGTGCTAGCAATTGACACCATCGTTTATCACCGCTACCGCAAGTCATGGTTGTACGCAGACGCTCTAAAGTATCTTTGAAAAAAAATCTCATTCGCGTTGGGTTGGGACTGCTGGTAGCTGGGGTGCTTCTGATCGGCGGGTTAGTGGGATACTATGCCAGTAATCTGCCTAAAGTAGCCGATGTCACAACATTTGAGCGGCGACCCAGTGTGACCATGCTCTCGGCCGAAGGGGACATTCTTGCCACTTATGGAGACTTGTATGGTACTCCGGTGCGCTTGGCTGATGTACCCCGTGATTTGATAAATGCTGTCTTGGCGACAGAGGATAGACGCTTTTACCAGCATGGTGGTATTGATTGGCGCGGCGTGGCAAGAGCCATGATGGTGAATATTTTTTCCGGCGGTATTGTGCAGGGGGGAAGCACCCTGACCCAGCAGCTGGCCAAGAATTTGTTCCTAACGCATGAGCGTACCTGGTCGCGCAAGCTGCGGGAGGTAATGATTGCTTATTGGCTTGAACGGTATTTCACTAAAGATAAGATACTTACCCTTTATCTCAATCGAGTCTACTTTGGTGCCGGCACATACGGTGTTGCGGCAGCGTCAGAGAAGTATTTTCGCCTGCCAGTGACCCGGTTAAACCGTCGGGAGGCGGCGGTTCTCATTGGTTTGCTCAAGGCTCCGTCACGGCTTAATCCCTTAGTTCGTCCAGAGGCAGCAGCAGGCCGAGGTGATCAAGTTTTACTCAATATGGTTGATGCTGGTTTATTGGGTGAAGATGAAGCAAAGAAAGCTGCCGCCCTGCCTTTGCGCTTTGCTAAAGGAAATGTTCCGGCAGGAAGCCGTTATTTTGCCGACTGGGTGCTTGACGGATTACCCGAATATATTGGCTATCCCGAAGAGGACATTGTTGTACTGACAACCATGAGCTTGGTGCGACAGCAAGCTGCGGAAAAGATTTTAACAGAAACTCTCAATGCTTCAGGATTGCAGAAAAACGTGTCGCAGGGTGCACTGCTCAGCCTTTCAGCGACGGGTGCAGTGGTAGCCATGGTTGGTGGGATTGACTATGAATTTAGCCAGTTTAATCGTGTGACCCAAGCCCAGCGGCAGCCCGGTTCCGCTTTCAAATTATTTGTAGTAGCGGCAGCCTTAGAGGAAGGCTACACGCCTGACAGTACATTAGAAGACACACCGTTAGCGATTGAAGGATGGGTACCAGAAAATTTTCACGATCAGCATCTTGGTACCGTGACATTGCAACAAGCGTTTGCCCAATCGCTCAATGTGCCTATGGTGCGCTTAGCTCAGGCTGTTGGCATCAGTAAGGTAACGGCATTGGCTCGGGCTATGGGAATCAAAAGCCCCATTCGTCAGAACTTAAGTAGTGCCCTTGGATCATCGGAAGTTAATTTATTAGAGTTGACCTCTGCCTACGCAACGGTAGCAGCAGAAGGATACCAAGTCCGCCCGTATGGGGTGGTGCGTATAACCACGAAAAAGGGGCGAGAATTGTATGTAACTCCCAACCGTCTCACCAAGCGTGTTTTGTCCCCTGTAGGGTTGGCGGGGCTACAGCAACTTTTATCGTCGGTGTTGTATTCCCCCGGTGGAACAGGGACGGCTGCACGCCTTGATGCCATTGCCGGTGGTAAAACCGGGACAAGTCAAAATTTTCGTGATGCTTGGTTTTTAGGTTCTGCCGAGGATATAACAACGGGGGTATGGATGGGTAATGATGATAATACCCCGATGGATAGAGTAACGGGGGGCAGCTTGCCGGCACGGGTGTGGGCGACCTATATGCGCCAAGCATTACAATTGCAGAATGATATTCAATAAATTATGCCATAACTATCAAATAGTTCCCATAATTTTTTCCTGCACAGTGTCCACGTTTTCCCCAGTCATTGCCGCGCCCACGGCTTTGTTGATACGCGCCTCGATAAAGGGGCGCGCCGCCTTCTCAAGGCCAGCCACCGCCGCAACAATGGCATCGCGATCCCGGGTTTCAAGGCACTGGGCAAGGGTATCTTCGGCGGCTTTAATTGTTGCGGCCATCTGAGTGGTCAGCAACGCCGCGTCTGCAGCTAGAGCCGACGCCAGCGCATTACGCACCCGCTGGGCATCCACAACGGCCTCACGGTGCAGCCGCTCCCGCATATCGTCGCCGGCGTGTTGTAAGCTTTCTATCAGCATCGTGCGTAAGGTGGCATCTTCTAAAGAAGGTTGTACTTCTATACTTTGATAAGCACCCGTGCTGAGTTCTTGTGCGGATACTGTCAACAATCCATCGGCATCAATGGCTAACGTGACGCGTAGCCGCGCCGCCCCGGCCGCTAGGGGTGGGATGCCGGACAGCACAAATTTGCCCAAGCTGCGGCACGTCTCTACTGTTTCCCGCTCCCCTTGCAGGATATGCACCACAAGACCCGTCTGGTTATCGGCATAGGTGGTAAAATCCTGGGAACGCGCCGTAGGAATCGGGCTATTACGGTGAAGTACTTTTTCAACAATACCGCCCATTGTTTCAATGCCCAGCGACAAGGGTGTGACATCTAAAAGCACTGTCTCGCTTCCCTCGGTCAACGCCGCCGCCTGACGCGCTGCGCCAATAGCCACCACCTCATCGGGGTTCACGTCGGCAAAAACAGTGGTGCCAAAAAAGCGGCCCACCGCCTCGCGCAATGCTCCGGTACGAGTTACGCCGCCCACCAAAATCACGCCATCCAGTGCCTCTTTGTCCACGCTTGCCTCATGGAGCACCGCGGCGGTAATTGCCAATGTCCTATCCAACAAGGGTTGCAAGACGCGCTGAAGATCAGCGCGAGTGAGGCGGTGGCTGCAATCCCGGCCTTTAAGGTGTACCGTCACGTCGGCACTTTCTTGGGTTGTCAAAGCTTCCCGTGCGGCTTTGATAAGGGGCAGAATCCGCCTTTTTTCGGTCTCACTAAGCGGCGTATCAATACTCACTCCCGCCAGAAAAACCGCCAATAACCCAGCGTCCAAATCATCCCCGCCAAGGGTCGTATCCCCGCCCGTGGCCAACACCTGAAAAATCCCCTGCTGCAAGCGTAACACCGATACATCAAATGTTCCGCCGCCCAGATCATACACGGCATAGATACCCTCGGCGCGACTCTCCAGTCCGTACGCCAAGGCCGCCGCCGTTGGCTCATTAATCAGGCGCAACACGGCCAGCCCGGCCAGGTGTGCTGCTTGTTTGGTCGCGGCTCTCGCTGCATCGTCAAAATACGCCGGCACCGTGATAACTGCCCCTGCCACCCGGCGGCCAAAGGCCTTTTCCGCCCGGAGGCGAATGGTCAATAAAATTTCCGCCGCTACCGCCACTGGACTAATAATTTTTTTTTCTAATGAAATAAGAGCATCGCTGCCCATCAGGCGTTTCGCCGATGTAACCAGATTTTCCGAATCCGTGGCGGCAAAAGCCAAGGCTTTATAGCCTACCAACGGCTCCTTGCCGCCGTAATACACCGCCGAAGGGAGCAGGGGGCGATCGTCATCATCCACGGCAATCTCTGGCGTGCCTTCAGGGTCGATCCAGCATACCACCGAATTGCTGGTGCCTAAATCAATGCCAATGGCGCAAAAACCCGTGTTCTCATGAGGCTCCGGCATCTGGCCTGGTTCAAAAATCTGTAACAGCATGGGGGGAGTATAGGGAGTTTTCCCGCTAGCCCAAGGATTTTTAGAGGAAATGACCTCTGGAATCCGCACTCTTTATGAACAAGCACCATGCACTCAGTATGCTACCTATTGAAAGTCCTATCATTCATAAAATTGGAACTCTCACCATTGTAAGTAATAACATCAAAATAGACCCCGGTGCTGTTCAAATATTGAAGTGGCGGAATATTTATTGAGAACATTTGAACCTGTTGATTCCCAAAATCCTTTTTAGCCTGAGAAAAACAACTAAGCGCATCGTCAACATGAGCAGCGTCATAGAAGTGTATGTATCTTTTTAGAAACTCAGTTTCTTTTTCTTTATCTTTATATTCATCATCAATTCTCACCGCATAAAAAATAGCATTTTTATCACTAGATACTAGTGTTTTCTCATTTGAAACTTCTGAAACTTCTAAAATTTTTGAACTATCTGACTTGAACTTTTTGCCTAAAAATTCCAGACCATCAGAATCATCCTCAGGTTCAGGTGAATTAGGTGGGGGGGGGGGGGGGCGACTGGCGACATTCTATAAATCCTATAAAAAATAACAAATTAAATCACTTATATCTTTAGTTCCCTACACTGGCATCCGCATAATCTCCTGCACCGATGCTACTAAGCGATCCCGCAATGAGACAATTGTTTGCAAAGTAATCTCCGCACTGCTCACCGCCGTGGTAACATCGGTGAGATCGGCCTTGCCCATGAGAGCCTGCCCGCTCAGGCGCTCCGCCCCGCGCTGGAGGTTCAGGGATTCTTTGCTGCTGTCCTCAAGAAAACTGGCAAACGTGGGTAATGCGCCGGGTTTTGCAACCATGCGGCTTTCACCACCCACGGAGGCAATAGATTTAAAATCAGCAACAACAGGAGAAACAGCAACCATAAAAATCTACCTTATTTTATTGAGGGGAAATCAAATTGACGGTATTGCGAAGCATACTTCGAGACGCCTCCAGCACCTCAAGGTTCGCGCTGAAACTGCGTTGGGCTTCCTTCATGTCCATTGTCTCTACAAAGCGGCTAACATTGGGCATTTTGACATACCCATCCTTGTCGGCGGCAGGGTGGCCGGGATCGAAATTCAGTTTCAATTCTCCTTGGGAACGGCTTATACGCTTGACATTAAGCAGATGCACCTTACTTTCCGGATCAACAATGTTCGAGAATTCAATGAGCTTGCGCCGATATGGCTCACCCCCCGGCGTAGTTGCCAGCGAGTCCGCGTTAGCGATATTCTCCGCCACCACGCGCAGGCGCATTTCCTGACCTTTCATGCCGGATACGGCAATATTCATCGCGTTTTTGAGTTCCATGAAAATTCCTTATCCTATTGCTTTAAAACCATTTTAAAAAAGCCTGTATATTTTTTATAAAGCTGGGTAGTAAGGGCGTGTTCTTCTCGTGTTTGGGAAACTTTAAGCATCTGATCTTCAAGCGTTATAGCGTTACCGCTTAGGCTTATCTCGCGATAATCTTTCTTGCGGCTGTTTTTGAATTCTACCGCGTTGGCACTGGGGGTAAGATGCGCTTGACTCGTTAAAGTCGTGGTGAGCTTACGATCGTGCGCCAAGTCCGCCGAACGCAATACCGCATCAAAATTCAGCGGCTTTAAATCCTTCGGCTTGTAGTTAGGCGTGTTGGCATTAGCAACGCTTTCAGACAACACACGTTGCCGTTGGCCTAGCCAATCCATCTTTTCTTTGAAGGCTGCAAACAGCCGAAGTTTACTAATATCCATAAAAACGCCTTTAAAGAGCAGTAGTAAACATTTTGTTAAAGATTTGCTGGTATGGTGCGCATACTTGAATACTGGTCAACATTGTACTCTCGGGGTGTTAAAGACTCGTTAATATATGCTGTACATTACACGAAAACCCGGCGAATCCCTGCGCATTGGCGATAACATCACCATTGTGGTTGAGGAGGTACGTGGCAAAAGTGTCAAATTCAGCGTCACGTCACCCCCATCTATTCAAGTTCTGCGCGGTGAAATTTACGATCGAATTGGCCAGGAAAACCTTGCCTCCACCCAATGCGCGACAGCATTGTTTGAACAACTGATAGGCGATAAGCCATCATAATGTTTGCTATTCATCAGTACTTTTGCTAACCCTTCCCGCCATGGAAACATTATCGCAGTTTTTAATGGACGAATGGCTGGGCAAGACCGTCTGGCTATGGCTCATGTTTATTGGCATCGTTGTTGTGCTGCTTGCTTTTGACTTGGGTATTCTACACCGGAAGGATCATGCTATAGGTGTTAAGGAAAGCCTGAGCCTCAGTGCGTTCTACTTGCTTTTTGCCCTCGCTTTTGGGGGTTTTGTCTGGTTTACGCAAGGGGCGGAGGCCGGGGCGAATTACTACACCGCCATGCTGGTAGAAAAAACCCTAGCGATGGATAATATTTTTCTTATCTCCCTTATTTTCACCTACTTAGCAATACCCCTTAAGTACCAACATCGGGTATTGTTCTGGGGCATTCTGGGGGTCATCCTACTGCGCGGGATCATGATTGGCCTTGGGGCAACCCTGATTGCCGAGTTCTCATGGATTCTGTATATTTTCGGAGCCTTCCTGATTGTTACTGGAATCAAAATGCTGATCATGGTGGATCATGAACCAGATATTGCCAACAACCGCGTTCTAAAGTTCCTCAAGAAGAATTTTAGGTTCACAGAAACTATTGAAGGACAGCGTTTTTTCATTAAAAAGCCGCATCCAAAAACCGGCAAAATTGTCACCTACGCCACGCCCTTGCTGCTTGCTTTAATATGCATTGAAATCGTGGATCTGGTCTTTGCCGTGGATAGTGTCCCGGCGGTTTTTGCCATTACGCATGACCCATATATTGTATACACCTCTAATATCTTTGCGATACTAGGGCTTCGGGCTTTATATTTTGCTTTAGGGGCCATTATCCACCGGTTCAGCTACCTGAAATACTCTCTGGCCGTGGTGCTTATCTTTATCGGCGGCAAGATTTTTGCGGCGGATATTTTTGGCATCGAAAAAGTTCCGGCGTGGATTTCCTTAAGCGTGACCATTATCTTACTGGGAAGCGGGATTGTGTTTTCCCTCTTTAAAAACCGTCGCAGCACAGGTGCATCTTCATGAAAATGTGGCAACAAATTCTTATTGGTCTTTTTGCTGGGGTGGCTGTCGGTCACTTTCTGCCTAAAGATGCCGCAGATCCTACTGCACTGAGTGGTGATGATTTTAAATTTTTTGGCACCATTTTCATAAACCTGATAAAGATGATCATTATTCCCCTGATTTTCTTTGCGTTAATCAATGGAATTACCTCAATTGGTGCCAGTGGTAATCTCCGGAAAATGGGTCTAAAATCATTTAGTATTTACCTTTCTACCGCAGCTTTTGCCGTAGCTATTGGCCTTTTTTTTGGTACCGTTTTAAAGCCTGGGGAAGGTCTTAATTTACGTAGTGAAACCGCCGTCGCTACACATGAAGCGGCACAGGAAAATACTCCCTCGGTGGAGAAGATTCTGCTCGATATGGTGCCGCACAACGCGATTGCCTCCATGGCGGAGGGTCACTATCTTCAGGTGCTTGTTTTCGCGCTGTTTGTTGGTTTTGTTCTCAACATGATTCGGGAAAAAGTGCCCACCCTTATCACCGTCTGCCAGCAGTCGGCAACACTGTGCTTTAAAATGATTGAAATCATCATTAAGCTGGCTCCGCTAGGGGTGTTTGGGTTCATGGCCTCCACCATTTCCACCGAGGGGCTTGGGGTATTGCTGAAGTTACTCAGTCTGGTGGAGGCAACGCTTATTGCCTGCTTTACTCAATATCTATTGTTTGGAGTCATGCTTTTGGTGTTTGGGCGACTCAATCCATTGCCATTTTATCGCAAACTCCTGCCTACGCAATTAATGGCCTTTTCAACCAGCAGCAGTAAAGCGACGCTGCCCTATGCCATGCGCTCCATTAACGAACGTATGGGAGTCAGCAACGGTTCCGTCAACTTTGTCATGCCTATCGGGGCATCCATTAATATGGATGGTACCGCTATTTACCTTGGTATCTGTGCCCTGTTTTTTGCTCAGGCTTATGGAATTACGCTGGGATGGCATGATTATTTCATGCTGATGTTTACGGCCACCCTTGGTTCAATTGGTGCTGCGGGTATTCCCAGTGGTTCTATTATTTTCATGGGAATGGTGCTCAATTCCGTTGGCTTGCCGTTGGAAGGCATTGCGTTGATTTTAGGTGTTGATCGCCTGCTTGATATGGTGCGCACGACGGTCAATATTACCGGGGATGCCGCCGTTACTGTTTTGGTTGATAAAACCGAAGGCACATTAGATTTAGCCCACTACCACGATAAAACAAAGTAACGATACCATAAGGATCAACGTCTAGGCTCTAGTATGCTGTTGCCGCGACTCCAGGGGCTTATTGATAGTGGCGTTTTATCGCCTGATCCTGCGCAGTGGGCAGCAGCAGAGCGTCTTTCCGAGCTTCAAGCGGGTATTCTCGCCCGGCCACAACGACGACGCTGGTTGCCTTGGCAACGTGAAAAGCCCCAGCGCCAAGGTATATATCTGTGGGGAGATGTAGGGCGCGGCAAGTCCCTGCTCATGAATTTATTTTATGACACTTTGCCTATCGAAGAAAAACGCCGGATACATTTCCACCCCTTTATTCTGGAAGCCCATGCAGCCCTCAATACTTGGCGCAACAGTGCCGATAACCGTCAAGAACCCTTAGAAGCATTGGCTGCCAATCTCGCTAAAAGCACCGACGTGCTGTGTCTTGATGAGTTTCACGTCAATGACATTGTTACGGCAATGATTTTACAGGGCTTATTAACGGCTCTTTTTGATGCAGGGCTGTATGTTGTCACCACCAGCAATTTTGCACCACCCGATCTTTATAAAAATGGCTTACAACGAGAAAAGTTTTTCCCCTGCATCGCCCTGCTGCAACAACGCCTTGATGTTATTAGTCTACAAAGTCATAAAGACTACCGCACCCGCCACGGCCTTAATGATACCCGTTATCTCAGCCCATTAGACCCAGCCCATCAATATGCTTTGCGCGGTTGGTTTGCCGAACGGTGCACCGCGTCCCCTGAAGTTACCCACGTTAGTGTTCAAGGCCGAGAAGTTCGCATTAATGAGGCCTGCGGTACTACGGCCTATCTACATTTTCGGGATGTGTGCGGTCTCCCCCTTGGCAGTGCTGATTTTATCGCCCTAGTAACACGGTTTAAAACCATTTTCCTCGAAGGAATTCCTCTGTTTACCGCTCAAAATCCCGATGAAGCCAAGCGATTTATGCTATTTATTGATGCATTATATGAAGCTGGGACAGAGTTTTTTTGCACCGCCGACGCCCTACCAGAACGCCTTTATCGGGAAGGGTTTTTAGATTTTGAGTTTCAGCGTACCGCCTCACGCCTTAAAGAATTATCACACCCACGCGCATAGGGCACCTCTATTATAGCTGGTTGCACAATTAAAAGTATAGTTGCGACCAGCGCACGGCACAAAGTGCCGCGGCCGAATGGCCGAATAAAAATAACTTATAGCGCGCTGAAGACTTTATCAATATCTACCGCTAATTACGCAACGCGCTATAATCCATTTATAGGGATGAGTGGCTCTGATGGGCTAGGCGAGCAAACGTAAGCGTACTCAAACGTACGTGCGGATTGCGAGCATAGACCTGACGACGCCAATGGCCCTAGAAATGAGGTTAATAGAGGTGTCCCATAACATTATTGCTCCATATAACGATAACGATAAGTAATCCCTTTACCTTGTCGCTCACTGCTTACACTAGCCAGACGCCCAGGAACTGTGTTGCCTTTGGCATCTACTACCCGTAAATGTGAAGCACGACGTCTTTCCATGACACTGTCGCGTTGTTTTAATGCGGCAAGATTATGTAACACCGGGCGAGGCAATGCTGGGCTTTTACCACGGCTCGCAACAATGGCTGCACCACCACTAGATTTGGTTTTGCGCCACTGCGTCAACACTTTATCACGATAGCGAGTATGAAACTTATCGTTGCGGGAATGGTAATTACCAATGGCTTTAACCCAAGAATTTTTTTCTTCATACAACCCGCGTAAAAAACGTGCGGCATATGTAACATTTTCTTTGGGATCAAAAGCCTGATCAAGGCTTTTGAAGGCTTTTTTATGATGCAGCAGGTTCACTTGCATACAACCAACATCAATATTCTTAATACCTTTAGCTTGAAGACGCCGCACGGCCGCCATTGCTTCTTTTTTGCTATCAAAATAGCGTCCTTGTCCTTCAGCCATGACCGTCCATGGCCAAGCAACAACCTTATTAGTTTCAGGATCACGCCTGGCTGATTCTGTCAATGCAATGGCCTCCAGCAATCGCATGGGCAACCGCTCTCGGTATTCCGTTTCTTCAATAGCCCGGTGACAAACTCTGGTAGGGTCAACATTAATACCACGGGCATGAGCTGCAGAACTAACTAGAGCCACCGTCACAAGCATCAAGGTCAAAAAAAGGTTTCGAGACATCATATCCGATATAATGCAAAAGGAATACCAAAGTATTAACAGAACTTAATTGCAAGAATAATTTATCTTATTTGCATTACAATTTCAACAGAAAAATCGAACTTTGTCAGGCACCGTGGCAAGGCAATTGCGGCAGGCATAATCATTCATTATAAGTGGGAGCTGCGATGAAAAATCTCCTTTTAAAAAATGGAACCCTTGCAACGCTTGCAGCGATGGTGCGTCGCTGCTACAGGAGGGTTATGCAAAAACCTGCTCCGCGTCGCGTTAAAATCTATGAAGGTAAAGCCAAGGTTTTGTTCGAGGGAACGCAACCGGGTACATTGGTACAATATTTCAAAGACGACACCACCGCCTTTAACAACAAAAAACACGCGATTATTGAAGGCAAGGGGGTTATCAACAACCTAATTTCTGAATATATCATGATGCGCCTTGAGGACGTTGGGATTCCAACCCATTTCATTCGCCGTATTAATATGCGTGAGCAACTGATTCGGCAGTTGGAGATTATCCCGCTGGAGGTCGTGGCGCGCAATGTTATTGCTGGAAGTCTTGCCAAGCGCCTTGGCCTCACTGAGGGTAGCCCCCTGCCCCAGCCATTGTTTGAGCTGTATTACAAAAATGATGCCCTAGGCGATCCCCTGGTGACGGAGGATCACGCCATTGCTTTTGAATGGGCGGCACCGCAGGAATTGCAAATCATGGCCAGCATGGCGCAGCGGGTGAACGATTTTCTGTGCGGCCTGTTTGCCGGTATTGGCCTCAAGCTTGTCGATTTTAAGGTTGAATTTGGTCGCTTAGTTAACGAGGATGGTGAGGTTGAGATTTACCTCGCCGATGAAATTTCCCCTGATTCCTGTCGTCTGTGGGACATCAAAACGAATGAGCCGATGGACAAAGATCGCTTCCGCAAGGATATGGGCGGTATGCGCGAAGCCTATCAGGAAGTGGCCAGACGGCTTGGGGTCTTACCAAAAGACGGGTTTACACAACGGGATAAAGATGAGGTTGTATCATGAAGGCACGGGTGCACGTTTTCTTAAAGCCCGGCGTGCTTGATCCCCAGGGTCAGGCTATTGAAAAAGCCTTGCACGGTCTAGGCTTTGACGGCGTGGCCGAGGTGCGTCAGGGAAAGTTTTTTGATATTGCCTTAGTTGCTGATGATGAAGCGGCGGCAAAGCACCAGCTTGATGCTATGAGCCGGAAGCTGTTGGCCAATACAGTGATTGAGTCGTTTAATATAGAGCTGATTGCGTAGGGGCTTTCAAAACAACCCCTGCAAATCGCCTTTAATTCCTGCCCGTAACAGCTTCTTCTTGTCCATTCCCCCCAGTTTTTTCATCACTTGAGCCATTTGCTCTTGTTGTTTCAACAACCGATTTACTGCCGGCACATCGGCCCCGGCTCCGGCGGCAATGCGCCGCTTGCGGCTGGCGTTGAGCAGGGCGGGCTTGCGCCGTTCAGCGGGCGTCATGGAAAGGATAATCGCTTCTTGTTGGCGCAGTTTTTTTTCGGCTTCTTTCGCATCAACGCCTTTTGCTGCTGTTGGCAGCATCCCCATGAGAGACGACAGCCCGCCCATGCGGCGCATTTGGCGCAGTTGCCCCAGTAAATCCTCAAAATCAAACTGCCCTTTTTGCAGTTTGGCGGTAAGCTTTTCGGCTTCGGCTGCATCAATATTGGCGGCGGCTTTCTCAACCAGCGAGACAACATCGCCCATGCCCAAAATGCGATCGGCCACCCGGCGGGCATGGAATTCTTCAAGCGCATCAGGCCGTTCCCCAACTCCCATAAAGCGAATGGGTGCCCCGGTTATGGCGCGCATGGACAGTGCCGCCCCGCCCCGGGCTTCGGCATCCATCCGGGTAAGAATAATGCCGGAGATGGGCAGGGCATCGGCAAACGCCCGCGCCACGTTTACCGCGTCCTGTCCGGTCATGGCATCGGCCACCAGCAGGGTCTGTACCGGGGTTGCTGCGGCATGAACGGCCTTGATTTCCTGCATCAACTCTTCATCGACGTGCAAACGCCCGGCGGAATCGAGCAGCAAGGCATCATAACCGCCAAGCCGTGCTTGCTCCAATGCCCGATGGGTAATAGCGAGGGGCTTTTCGCCCTCAATAATAGGAAGGCTATCCACGGCGATAGTCTTGGCCAGCTGTTGTAATTGTTCTTGCGCCGCTGGACGATAAACGTCAAGAGAGGCCAGCAAAATCTTTTTCCCCCGCCGCGCCATCAGGTATTTTGCCAGTTTTGCCGCGCTGGTGGTTTTACCGGAACCTTGTAGGCCGCAGAGGAGAATAACCGCCGGGGGCTGGACGTTCAGCGGCAAGGGGTCAACCTCTGCCTCGCCGCCCAAGAGCTCCACAAGGGCATCGTGGACAATTTTCACCACCATCTGTCCAGGGCGAATGCTTTTAAGCACATCGGCACCCACGGCTTTTGTTTTGACTCCGGCAATAAAATCCTTGAGTACTGGCAAAGCCACGTCGGCCTCCAGCAACGCAATGCGAATCTCCCTCAGCGCGGTATCAACATCATCAGTATTGAGGGTGCCGCGCCGAGTTAAGGTTTCAAAAACAGTGGTAATTTTCTGGGTTAGGCTATTGAACATGGCCGGACTTATGCCACGGGCGTGGGAAAAAAGCTAGGGGCACCTCTAGGGCACCTCTAGGCTTGTTCGCGGGTGCGGGCGTGGCTATGAGCATAGACGTTTTTGGCAAAGTGTTGCATCTCGCGCTCTAGTTCTTGGCTGATAGGCTTTAAAATTTCTTTTGATTTTTCAAATGTTTTTTCTTTTTTTGTTTCTTGGGCTAAGGCGACCCCGGCGCGCTTGGCAAAGCTGGGTAATGTATGCAGCATGGCTTCAAGGGGAGCTTCCAGCTCATTTTCTATGTGCTGTTGATGCTTAGTGTCAAGAGTTTGAGCCGCATCATGATGACGAGCCAGTGCCTGCCCCACATCCACAAGATTTATTATCGTTTTTTGCGGGGTGAGACTGGTGCTCTTTTGATAAAAATCAACAGCTTGACCAATCCGCAGCGCAATCTGATCCGGAGCAAAATGATACCGGTACTCCAGAATCTGGGGCAGCGCATCCCGCACCGCTTGGTGCAGTAGCAAGCTACCGCTGCTGAAGGCCATAATATCCGCACCTAAAGACGGCAACCCTACGGCTAATGAGGTTAAAGATGTCGCTCCCATCCAAAAGCTTCCCGATCCACGGCCAAACATGGTTGCTGCCGCGTAAAAGCCCCAGCGTCGCAATAAATTATGGGGAATCAGTTTTTTGTGCAGCATTCCGGCGAGATCGTCCGCGGGCAACCCCTGCGCCTGAGCCACCTTGAGTAGCGGTGTCAAATGCTGACTTATCGGCTGTATCACCGCTAAAACTTTATCAAACAAAGCCATAACCCCAGCCCCCAGGCCAAACAGGGATAATAAAGCCATGGCAAAACCAGAGGCGGCAAAAAGCTGTGTCCCGCTGACCAATGCACTGGCCGCTAAGATAACCCGGCGGCGGCGTTTTTTTACCAATACTCCGCCATGATCAAGCAAGTTTAAGTGTGTTGGAATATCCTGAAAAGACGATATTTCCGCGGTGCCATCGCGCCGATCTCGGTTTCCGCGCCGTTCCGCAAAAGGCAGGGTTCCAGATTGTGTTTGTCGGCGATCAAGACGACTGCGCCGTTCGGTGTGGTTGGTGATGCTGGTGCCGGTGGCCGCTGTGCCGATGCTGATTACTGATGCTGCTGTAGATTCCACTGAATCGTAGTTTTTTTGGGGATCATGGTGGGCATAATGTTGCATCACCATTTACTGTGAAAGCAAAAAACAAAATTTACAAGAAGAATTTTAACTGCAATTAAAATTTATTCTATGCCGCTGTGGATGTTGAACCATGGGTATGTTTTTGTAGTAATTCTAGTAACGCTCCACGGCGAAATGGTTTTTCTAAAACAATATCAAATCCAGATTGGCGAGCCTTATGATGGGTTTCCGGTGACGGTGCCCCGGTCAAAGCGATAAGGGGCGTTTTCTGATTATACCCAGATTGGGCGCGCAATATTTGTGCCGTAGCAAAACCGTCCAACATTGGCATATTTAAATCAAGTATAATCAAATCATAACGGTTATTCTTGGCGCAAGAAATTGCCGCAGCACCATCGGCGACATTATCGAGTTCTACGGACATGGAGCCTGCCATAGCCGCAAGGATTTCTTGGTTAATTTGCTGATCATCAGCATAGAGCAGGCGTACCGCGTGGAAAGCATGACCACTTGCCGGGGGGGGTAAAGCCGTCGGAAGCTCTTTTTTAGCAATAAATGGGACTTCGACCGTAAATGTGCTCCCTGTACCTGGGGTTGATTCCACGCTAATGTTCCCTTTGAGCAAGTGCACAAATTGTTGCGTAATAGCTAGGCCAAGACCGCTGCTGTCCATGACTTCGGCACCGATGGCAAAATTTGCAAAAGGCCTGAATAAGCGTTTTTGTTGTTCGGGATCAATGCCTCGACCACTATCTGAAATATGCAAGGTAATAGTGCCCTGAGAGGTAACGTCCATGTGTACAAACACAAAACCTTCGTCAGTATATTTAATAGCGTTACTGATGAGATTCAACAACACTTGACGCAATCGCCATGGATCGCCGGTAACATATTTAGGATTTGGGGCAGTATTACGCACTTGATAGGCAAGATTTTTTATTGCTGCCTTTGGGCTTAGCATAGCGCAGGTTTCATCAAACCATGCACCAACCTCAAAATCCATCTGTTCAATATGCACCACACCATTGTGAAGTTTGACCATATCAAGAAAATCACGCATGATGTGTTGCACTGTTTCTGCGGCTACTTGCATATTTTTTAATATTTTAGCACTTTTGGTGTTTAAATCCTGCTGAGCCAATAAATCGGCAAAATTGCAAATAGCATGAATAGGGGTTAACAATTCGTGACTTATTTTTCCCAAAAATAAATGCTGTTGTTCATCTTTACGTTTTAAATCTTCATATCTTGTCAAAAGTTCTTTATTAGCATTGGCTTGTCGCCGCAATCTTAAGGTTAATGATATTGCAGCAGTGAGTATTACCAATAATAACGCAGAGCTAGTAAAAAAATACCATAAAAACATTGGCTTTGAATCGTTAAAGATGTGAATAAAGTGAAAAAGACTCGACAAAAAAACGCCAAGCACCAAGATAAGACCCATGCGTGATATAGATAGTGGGTGCAGTATTTTATGTGTGTCTTTCACCAATTTTGGCTAACAAGATACTATTAAGAAATAGTGAAAAAAGGTTTTTATGCAAAACGGGTGGGTAAAGTTGATTTTGTACAGTAACTGGGTTGTTCAGAATAGAACCATCATCGCACCTTAATGCTTTGTTCAAAGGCCGCGCCCCATGGAAAGCGCCCCCCTCAAATCATGAGGGGGGACGTATCGTGTTAAACAATATGTATTTATTTGGTAACTGGTACTGACGACAATTCTTTTGAGTTAATATCAATCTGTGCCTTATTGCGTAGTTCATCCACCTGTTTTTCAACTAGCTGACCGATGGCTTCTTGTTCGAGACGCGGTTTTACAGCATCAAAAGATAAAACTTGCGCCGGACGATTATCAACAACCTTGATAACGTGCCAGCCAAAACGGCTTTTCACTGGGGTCTTGTTGTATTCCCCGGCTTTCATGCCGAAAGCCGCCTCGGAAAACTCCGGCACCATCATCCCTTTGCGAAAATAGCCTAGGTCACCGCCACCGGCTTTTGTTCCAGGATCGCTGCTCTTTTCATTAGCAATTTTAGCAAAATCGGCACCCTTATCTAAGTCTCGTATAACTTGTTTGGCGGCCTCTTCACTGGGCAGAAGAATATGGCTGGCGCGAACTTCGCGCTCATCCTTATTGGACTTGACAAACTCATCGTACAATTTTTTCAGCTTTTCATCAGTCACGTCTTTTTCGATACGGCTACGCAGGTAGAGTTCACGCAAGGTATTTACGCGGAAAGTTTCCATACGTTTTTTAAAGTCATCAGTAGCGGCGATTTTTGAAGCCTCTGCCGCCTTGTCAATCAAGGTTTCCCGTACTATACCATCAAGAACAAGTTGACGAACCTGATCAGGGGTTTGTCCAGCAATGGCCTGAGGCGGTACGTTGCGCAATCGATCAATAATCTGTTGTTTGGTGATGGCCACACCATCCACCGTGGCAACGGTTTGTGCCTGAGCGGTGAAAGGAACAAGCAGGAAAGGTAATAAAAATAAGGCGTGACGCACGTAGTTCTCCTTCGCTTTGCAATGAACGCGAAGGGATGCTACAGCTTGCCCCACACAACGCAAGTAGCAAAATGACCACACCCACACTCTCTCCTGAATTGGCCGAACTTCGAGCCCAGACAACCCCCACCCGCCGCGCCACGGTTCCGGCTCTTGAGGAGGTTTTATACCTTCCTCATCCCGTGCTGGATCATGGTTTTATTCGTGTTATTGATTATATGGGCGATGATTCGGCTATTGTTCAAGCAGCGCGGGTATCGTATGGCAAGGGTACTAAGCAGGCATCCAATGATGCGGGTCTTATTCAATACCTCATGCGCCATTGGCACACCACGCCGTTTGAGATGTGTGAGATAAAGTTCCACATTAAGTTACCCATTTTTGTTGCGCGGCAATGGATTCGCCATCGTACCGCTAATGTGAATGAATATTCTGCCCGTTATTCGATGCTGGACAAGGAATTCTATCTGCCGCAACCAGAACATCTTGCCGCCCAGTCCAGCATTAATAATCAGGGACGAGGAAACCCTCTTTCCCCTGCCCAAGCTGCACGAGTGTTAGAGCTACTCAAAAGTGATGCCGAACGTGTTTATGAACATTATGAGGGATTACTCAGCGGTGACGACGCCATTGCGCGGGAGTTGGCGCGAATGAACTTGAGCCTTAACTTTTACACCCAGTGGTATTGGAAGATTGATTTACATAACTTATTCCATTTTGTACGCCTGCGCGCGGATCATCATGCTCAATATGAAATTCGGGTTTATGCCGAGGTCTTATTGCGCTTATTGGAACGCTGGGTGCCATTGGCATTTGGAGCATTTAAAGAGTATCGTCTTGGCGCGGTACAGCTGTCGGCGACGGGATGGGCGGTTATCAAGCGATTGTTAGCCGGGGAAAAAGTCACGCAGGAAGCCAGCGGCCTTGGTAAACGCGAATGGGGGGAGTTGCAGGCGTTGCTTGCGGCTCAGTAATACCATTTTGCAATTATAGCTGGTTTCATAATTAAAAGTATACCTGCAACCAGCGCACGGCACAAAGTGCCGCGTCCGAATGGACGAACAAAAAATAACTTATAGCGCGCTGAAGAATTTTTAAAGTCTACTGTTAATTGCGCAACGCGCTATAAGTAATTGCACAATGATTCGCTCCAACGCCGCGCGGGCTTGCCGCTTTGCGTAGATAATGCCTACATATTGAACGCAAAGCGGTGTAATTTTCTATCGCTCTCTTGCCGCTTCTTTTAACCCACGTTCAATGGGCGAGAGGATATAATTGATAATACGCCGTTTATCGGTTTTGACTTCGGCGACCACGGTCATGCCGGGGGTGATGCGGAGGCTTTTATCGTTAAACAGGGGGCTATCGGGTTCCAGTGTGACCCACACCTGAAACAGTGGGCCGAGTTTCTCATCCAGCACCGCATCACTGGAAATCTCCCTTACTTGACCATTAATAACGCCGTATTTAGTGAAGGAGTAAGCATCCACTTTTACCTGTACCGGCATACCTGCCTCGATACCGCCACGATCCTTGTTCAGTACGCGCACGAGAGCCTCTAACCCGCCGCCGCTGGGGACAATACGCATGATTTCTTCAGCGGGTTGAACGACGCCACCTACAGTATTGATTTTCAGATTTTGCACCGTGCCGTCTTCCGGTGCAGTAATGGTACGCTTGCCGGAACGATCCTTGGCCTTGATGAGTTCCTGGCGAAGATTGTTAAACCGCTGCTGGGCTTCAGAGAGTTCATTGAGGCGCGTCTTTAGATATTCGCTGACGGCCTGTTCGCGTTGTTGCCTAGCGTTGGTGATGGTGGCGGCAACCTCATTAAGGCGCGAACGATTGGCACTCAAATCCTGTTTGGCATTAACAAGTTCTTGTTGCACCTGTAAGGCTTGGGTTCGCGGTGCAAGACCCCGGGATGCAAGCGACGAAAGACCATCGGCGCGTTCTCGAATCAACGGAATGGTTTGTTCTAACTTTTTAATTTCCGCCTGGATAGTTTGTTGCTGAGCCTCGTTGGTGCGAATGCTCGCATCAAAAGAAGACAGGCGCGAACGATGTTCTTGAATGGTAGCCTTCAACAGTTGTTTTTGGTTAATAACTAATGCTGGCGGTGCGTTTGTGGGGGGAACAAAGGCAGCTTCGGGATTGTTGGGGTTATCCGCTAGAGCGCGTAGGCGGGTCACGTCCAAGGCCGCCTGCATCAAGGCTTCACCAACTTTTTGCGTTTCTGCTTGAGTTTCTGTTGGATCAAGTTCAACAAGAATGTCGCCGACTTTGATGGATTGCCCCTCACGGACGTTAATTTTACTAATTTTGGCGACTTCTAAACTTTGAATGATGCGGGTATTGCCAAAGGCAATGATTTGCCCCTGCCCTGTGACCACCACATCGGTAAAGCCCAAGATAGACCATACTAAAGCAACGGTAAATAAAGCCAGAATAAGCCATGCCGTAAGCCGCGCCGTAGGCGATGGCGGGGTTTCCATGACCTCCAGCGCGGCGGGAAGGAATTCCAATTCATGGCGGGATCGTTTCAGGTGGGGCTTTTCAGCCTCTTCTTGCACCGAGTGTTTCCATACTTCTTTCGCTTTAACCAAGCGCATGAGAAACACCGAATCGGCGGCTTTTTCCTTAAAGAGCGTGAGCATACCCATGCGCGTTATTCCCGAAGCTGCGATTTGTAGAGCTTGGCGTAACGACCACCTTTACGGAGTAGCTCGTCATGGGTACCGTCTTCAACAATAACACCTTTTTCAATGGTAACAATGCGGTGGGCATCACGTACGGTAGAGAGACGGTGGGCGATGATGAACACAGTTCGCCCTTGACAGATATGCTTCATGTTGTCTTGAATAATCCGTTCCGATTCGTAATCCAGAGCCGATGTAGCTTCATCAAAAATCAGAATGCTGGGGTTGTTGACTAGTGCGCGTGCCATAGCAATGCGCTGGCGCTGGCCACCAGAAAGGTTGCCGCCGCGCTCATCAAGCACGGTATCATAGCCCTGGGGAAGTTCCAGAATAAAATCATGTGCCCCAACAAGGCGGGCGGCGTTTATAACTCGCTCAACATCCATAGCCGGATCGGTAAGGGCGATGTTTTCCCGAACTGTGCGGCTGAATAGGAAATTTTCTTGTAAGACTACCCCTACTTGACGGCGTAGCCACGCAGGATCGACCATGGCCAAATCCACCCCATCCACCATCACGCGGCCGGATTCGGGGACGTACATCCGTTGCACCAGCTTGGTGAAAGTACTTTTGCCCGATCCCGAAGGGCCAACAATACCGATGGTCTGGCCGGGAGCCACGTCAAGGCTGACATTCTTGAGGACTTCGGGACCATCGTGGGAATAGCGAAATACCACCCGTTCAAAAGTTACCCGCCCTTGAATGGTCGGCAGGCGGACGGCGCTGGCGGCGGCGGTGGGTTCCGCCGGGGCGTTGAGAACATCACCAAGGCGTTCGATGGAAATACGAACCTGCTGAAAATCCTGCCACAACTGCGCGAGGCGCAGGATAGGGCCGGACGTTCGGCCTTGCAGCATATTGAATGCCACCAATTGCCCCACGGAAATCTCGTTCTCAATGACTAGTCGCGCCCCTACCCAGAGCAGTAGGGCTGTAGAAAGTTTGTTCACAAGGCCGATGAGCTGTTGACCCCAATTGCCCACCATATTGGCGCGAAACCCGGCACTGACGTACCCGGCCAGCTGTTCTTCCCAGCGGCGGCAAGCTTGGGGTTCAATAGCCATGGCCTTGGTGGTTTCAACCCCGGAAACCGTCTCGACAAGAAACGATTGGTTTTCGGCGCTGCGATAGAATTTTTCGTCCAGACGCTGACGCAACACCGGGGTAAATAACAAGGAAATAAGGATATAAATCGGTATCGTTAGAAACGCGATGAGGGTAAGTAACGGGCTATACAAAAACATCACCGCAAAAAACACAATGGTAAAGATAAAATCGAGGAAGACAGTAATGGCGTTGCCGGTGATAAAGCTGCGGATATTTTCAAGCTCCCGCACCCGGGCGACGGTCTGACCAATCTTGCGGACAGCAAAATAGCGTAGTGGCAGGTTTGTTAGGTGTTTGAACAAGCGCGCGCCCAGCTCAACATCGATGCGACTGGTCGTATGGCTGAAGACATAAGTTCGCAGCCCGGTGAGAATAACTTCAAAAATGGAAATAGCCACCAGGCCTATTACCAGAACATTAAGGGTGGTCATGCTGTGATGTACCAGTACCTTGTCAATGACAACCTGGAAAAACAATGGAGAAACAAGGCCAAAAAGCTGAAGAAAAAAGGAGATAATTAATACCTCCGAAAGCAGTTTTCGGTACCGGTAAATAACTGGAATAAACCATGTGAAATCAAATTTGCGCGCTTCCCCGGCTATTTTGGCGCGGCTAGTGAGCAAGATAAGTTTACCATCCCATATATTAAGCAGTTGTTCCTTACTGATAACCTCAGGCTGAAGCTTACGGGCATCGTGGATGAGAACCTTATCCGGCGCGGTTTTGGCCAAAATAATAAAATCGCCATTGGTAAGACGGGCAATGGCCGGCAACTCTAAATTAGGCAGGCGTTCCCATTTTGTTTGTACATAACGGGCCTTTAAACTTAACTCTTTTGCAAGGCGCAAAATCCCAGTAATATTAAGAAATTCAGACCCAAAACCCGATACATGGCGCATATTATCCACATCCGCTGTCACGCCAAGAAATTTGGCCATCAACGCCAAGCACGCCACCCCGGTATCAACAGGTCGCTGTGCTCGCAAGGCCGCGTCATCCGCCCGCGCCTGATCCGAGTGGTAGGGATGCTCAACAACACCGGGGGGAAGGTGGGAATTAGTCATTTGCTTTTTTTCGTGGCTCCCTGAACAATACACTAGCTCAATATGTCTAATTGGTAAAGATTGAGAAAGTGTGTTACATGAAAACCTTCCTTCTTAAAAAGCCGTTGACAAACAGGAATATTTTCTTATAGTCCAGCATGAGTTTTGATGGACTCTTTGCAGGCAATATCTCTTCAGTTTCTAGTGGTAGTACCCCCGTCAGGTATCTGATGGTTCTCCCGAAGTTGATTCCGATGGCGCTGAACCAAAGGGTTGACTTCCGCTTTTAGCGGGCATCAGGCTCCCGTCTTTTCTTTTTTAAAAAGGCGGAATTGTTCATTGCCACAAGGAGAATACAGATGGCTACCGGTACTGTTAAATGGTTTAACCCCACCAAAGGTTATGGTTTTGTTCAGCCTGATCAAGGCGGCGCGGACGTGTTCGTTCACGTTAGTGCTGTTGAGCGCGCTGGCCTCGCAACCTTGAATGAGGGTCAAAAAGTCAGCTACGAATTAGTAAGCAGCAAAGGCAAAACGTCAGCGGGTAATCTTAAAGTTATTGGCTAATTATGCTTTAATCATACAAGGGGCTGTTGCTTTTTCTAAGGCAGCAGCTCTTTTTTTTATGAGTAATCATGACTGATTCTACCTCCATCGAGTGGCGCATTGATACAACCTTAATAGCTTACCCCGATGCCTTGGCTTTCATGGAGGAGCGAGCCAATACCATCGCCGCAGGGGAAGCGCGCCCTTGTGTCTGGCTCTTACAGCACCCACCATTATATACTGGCGGTACTTCAGCAAAGCCCGATGATTTGCTCTCTCCGCAAGGGATTCCTGTTTACTCTAACACGGGTCGAGGTGGTCAGTATACTTACCACGGCCCGGGTCAAGTTGTGGGCTATGTCATGCTACCATTAGCACAGTGGCACAAGGATGTACGCTGGTTTGTTACAGGGCTTGAAGAATGGCTCATCCGTACCTGTGCCCATTATGGCATCCTAGGCGAGCGTCATTGCGGCAGGGTGGGTGTATGGCTAACGAACCAAGCAGGGGATGAGAAAAAAATCGGCGCGGTCGGTGTACGCTTGCGCCGCTGGGTAAGTATGCACGGGGTCTCATTGAATGTTGCCCCGAACCTTGAACACTTTCAGGGTATTGTTCCTTGCGGTTTGCGTCAGTACGGGGTCACCTCATTAGCTCATGAGGGTGTGAATGCCTCGCTGCCAGAAGTGATGCAGGTCATGCAAAAAGAATTCCTGCCCGCGCTAAATTACCACAACAAACACGCCAATAACCCAAGCACTATTCCAGCAAAACCGACAAGAAAATCGTGCCCGAACGGAAAGGGTGGCAACCCAGACAGATCGTTATGTTCCTTAAATGCCGCATCTCGAATACTATCAGAGTGACGGTGTGGATTTTTTGGGAAATCAATATCGTTCATAGGAGTGCAACCAAAGGTGTTTAAAAATAATAATGCTACCTTAGGATGTATTTGCAAAAAAGCAAGCTTCTTGAGCTTATGCTTCTTAACGGCCTTATTTTCTTTTAAGGTTCAAGCTGGTGAAATACTGCAAAGTGATGTCACCCAAACGGGCGATCGCTTTTTTCTCACCGCTCACGCCGTAGTACACGTCCCCGTTGCAACGGTACAAACCGCCCTCACGGATTATGAGCATTTGGGGCGTCTTAATGCGGGGGTTATCTCCAGCCGGGTATTATCACGCAGCCCAGAAGACACTGTTGTGGAAATGATTAACCGTGACTGCATCCTGTTCTTCTGCCAGCGCGCCGTCAACACCCAGCGCGTTACCATCCCGGAAGCGGGGCACATCAAGGTGGTTACGATACCCGCCTTAAGTGACTTTCACTATGCTGAGGCGCAATGGCACCTTACGGCATTGCCAAACAACAGCACCGACATATTTTTCACCGCAGAAGTTGAGCCGTCTTTCTGGGTACCTCCTATCTTAGGGCGGTGGCAGTTAGAGCAGTTTTTTACCCGCAACCTAAAAGAGGCCATCACCGTGATGGAGGCTCTGTGACTATTCCTTTTTATCGTCCTCAGCGGCATCAATTCCCGCATAATAACCAAGTTCAGCCAAACGCTTGCGCACAGGGGCGCGCAGTTCAGGGTATGTTGCCTTTAACCACCCTTGCGCATCAGTAAAAGAATCGTTTATTAAAATCTGACCATCTTTATCCGTAAAGCTTGGTGAAACCGCCAAAACAACGGCGTAGGTCAAGGCGGCTAGACCAGAATTAATCTCTACGCCTTTGTATTTTCTGTAACCTGTTTTATCAGTATCGATTAAAAAATGACCAACATAGGTTACTGTATTCGGTTCCGCACATATTTCAGCGTACAAGGGCTTTCGAGTAATGCTATGAATACCTCCATTAGCAACCCATTCCCCATAAGGATCAAACTGCATACGACTAATAACGTGACATCCAGGCTCCACAACTGCAAGAAGATAACGATTACTATCAGCCCCTGTTAGTTTAAAAGAAACAGGCACATCTGTGCTTTTTTGAGTATTAATTTCATCATTAACGATATCGGCTTTCGGGCTGTTTTTAGGTTCGGCTATTTTGGCGAACGTGGTTTTAGAAAGCCACTGAATATCAACTGCCTGAAATGACGGATACATGAGTATCGCAGCCTTGCCCTTAGGTAATTGGGAGGCATTGCCATCAAGGGAAGCCGCATTAGGCAACGGGGGGGATGGGGTGGCGCAGGCAGCAAGAACCAGCAACACAAAGCCACAAAAAATATTTTTTAACATTGTAAAAAACTTAGGCGCTCAACTTCTGGCGACCTGCGGCACGACGACGAGCCAGCACCAACCGGCCATTTTTGGTTGCCATACGGGCGCGAAACCCATGGCGGCGTTTACGAACAAGACGACTTGGCTGGTATGTGCGTTTCATGATAATAATTTTCCTAGGTAGCTGCTTTTAAGGGGAGGGAAACAACCCTGTCAAGGAATTCTTATATCCATTTCAGGCTAACTTTACCTGCCTAATCTTATCTTTTACAACAAGCAAGCTCGGCGGAGCCACTGAAACTTCCCTCACCCCAAGGCGGATCAAGGTTTCCAGTGCCACCGGATCGGCGGCCATTTCGCCGCAGACACTGACAGGAATACCGCGCTTGTCGGCGGCGACAACGGTCATTTCAATAAGCTTTAGCACCGCCTTATGTCGAGGCTGGTAATAATCTAGCATCCGCTCATCGCCGCGATCAACCGCGAGAGTGTACATGGTTAGATCATTGGTTCCAATAGAAAAAAAATCAACCTGTTCGGCAAGCTCATCGGCAATTAGAGCGGCCGCCGGCACTTCAATCATTACCCCTAACGGCGGCAGGCGATCAGGCAAGTTATATCCTTGAGCTTGTAAATCTTCGGCGCATTCGGTGAGTAATGCCCTAGTGGCGGTAACATCCCGCAAACGGCTCACCATCGGTAATAAAATTCTCATATTTCCAAAAGATGAAGCCCGGAGAATAGCCCGAAGCTGTGGCCTGAAAATCTCAGGATGGGCAAGGCATAACCGTATCGCCCGTAAACCCAATAAAGAATCCCCCTTGGTTATGGCACTGTTATCTTCCGTCGCCAGCAGCTTTTCCCCGCCCAAATCCAAAGTGCGAACAGTAACCAGATGATCGCCCATTTGTTCCGTAATAGCACGTAAGTGTTCGAATTGCTCCTCTTCACCCGGCAGGCGACGCCGATGCAGGTATAAAAATTCCGTTCGCAGCAGGCCAATGCCTTCGCAGTTATACTGTAAAGCCTGACCAACTTCCCTAGGAAGATCAATGTTGCAGCGAACAAAAACACGTTTACCGCAAGCGGTGACGGCGTGCTTGGGTACTAATGATTCTAATGTTTTACGGTGATTAGCGTTATCAGCAAGGCGTTGAGTGTAGATAGCAATGGTCGCCGGGCTGGGATGCACAATAACTATACCTGCATCACCATCCACCACAACAGTATCACCGGGATGACAGTACTCTAATAAATTTTCAACCGCTAAAACAGCAGGAATGCCAATAGAGCGGGCAAGAATAGCTGTATGGCTATCGGCTCCCCCGGATTCGGTTACAAAAGCAGATACGGCCTGTGGATCAATATCCACCGCATCGGCAGGCGAAAGATTATCCGTAATAAGAACATAGAATCCGGTGGTGGACTCATCTTTATCCGGCGGGGCATGGGCGTGACCCGTAGCTGCCAATACGCGCAGCAGGCGATCCGCCACACCCCGAACATCCTCAGCCCTGGCAGCAAGATAGCGATCAGCTAACCCCTCCATGATGGAGGCCAGCTCCCCGGCTTCTTCTTGAACCGCCCAAGCGGCGTTTTGACGTTGTTCACGAATGCGGTTTTCAATCCCCCGCAACAGACGCGAGCCATCCAGCATCTGGACGTGTACTTCGAGAATGCTACGCACCTGTTCACTGGCGCTACTGGAAAAAGAATCTGCTTTATCAATAATTTGTCTTAGTTCATGCCTAGCCTCGGCGGCGGCAAGGCTCAAGCGCGTCCATTCAAGTTCAATATCATCCGGGCTAATATGATAAAGTGGTACATTGCGCCGTCCGGCATGACGAACCCGCATAGGGGCAATAGCAACACCTGGCGAAACCCCAAGTCCGGTGAGGCGATGCTCTCTTGGGGAGGGTTTATTCCTCATCAAATTTACGCTCAATAAGTGCCACAAGATTGGCCAGAGCCTGGGGAGCATCGTCTCCTTGGGCGGTGATGGTAATAGCGGTGCCTTTACTCGCCCCTAACATTAACAACCCCATTAATGAGGCCGCCGGAACGTTAGTGCCAGCCCTAGCTACGTCAATGTTTGATTTATATTGGCTTGCCAGACGGGCAACTTTGGCGGCCGCACGGGCGTGCAACCCCCGTTCGTTCAGAATGGTGACCTCTTGAGATACTGGCGCGGTTGTGGGTTTCACGAAACAATCCCTTCTAAAAAGCCACTGGCAACATGAATATAACGACGACCAGCTTCTTGCGCTTCCAAAACAACTTGATGCAATGGCTTATTGGTAGTACGAGCTTCTGCGATTTTGATAAGCATGGGCAAATTAACGCCAGCGATAACTTCAATGGGGCGTCCCTGCATCGCGGCAATAGCAAGATTGGAAGGTGTGCCGCCGAACATATCGGTAAGAACTATTACCCCGCAACCATGATCCACTTCTTTGATAGCGCGGACAATATCGGCACGACGACTGGTCAAGTTATCATGCGGTTCGATACCAATGGAAATAATACTTTGTTGTTTACCAAGAACGTGCTCAAGGACATCAACAAACGCCGATGCTAAACCACCGTGAGTGACTAAAACAATCCCAAGAATACCATTCATAAAACCGTTTGAACCACGAAAGCCGCTATGGGGCAACGATCTTTTCAGGCTTTCCTGCAAAATGAACGCAAAGCCTTATCAAAACCTATTTTTAATTATGTAGATCGCTGTAATATTTGTACTTATCTACAATTTTTAGGCTGACAAAAAAACTGGTACATTGCCTTGAACGTATCCGGGAAACGCTGCTCGTATTCTTCCCAATGGTTAAGGTTTGTTGCCGTAGGATCGCCTGGAAAATGTTTGTAATAATCATTTATTATGGGCTTATGGTTGTAGAAAAAGAAGCCCAAAAATTCTAGATTGAGGCTTTCCAATGCAGCCCGCAGTTTTGGAATTGTAAAGCGATGCTCCTGCACATGGAACAATAAGTCCCTGCACATCGACATGGTGAAAAAATCATGGAAACCCATGACGTTATTGCAAGGATGCTCCCCTGGCAGAGCCATCATGGCATGGCGTGCGGCGCGAATGCCATCGGGCGTGCTGGGGAAACCATGCTCGGCAATAAATGCGCGTCCAGCCACTACCCCGCGCCGGGCAAGTTCACTATACAAAGCAATGTTCATGTACCCAGTGGGTGCCAGTAATTGCCGCAATACTTGCCAACCCGCCATGGGATCGGCCATATGGTGCAGCACACCGGAACATTCAATTAAATCAAATTCCCCGCCTAATCCTTCTTTTAATTTGAGAATATCTCCTTGCAAAAATTGAATATTATGAATGTTTCTCTCTTTGTGTTTGCGCACGGCATAAGCAAGGCTGGCGCGGCTTAAATCCACCGCAATAACATCGGCGTGGGGGTGCATTTCCGCCGCCATGATAGCTTGCCGACCCGTGCCGCATCCGGCAATAAGAATCCGTGGCTTTTGTTTTTCATTAAGCCCCTGAGCTGGAAGCCATGGAAACATCATGCGCACGCGATCGCCGATGGTCATAGACTGAGAACGTCCTACGTCGTGCCAACGGGGATAGGGATTTTCTTCATACTGGTTTTGCACAAGACGCGAGATATCGTTTGCCACAGTGTGTAGGGAGGCAATACTAGGTTTTAGGCTTGCTTCTATTTGCGGTTCAATCACTTGTTCTTGTATGAGGGCTTTAAATGTAAAGTTGATATTTTGTTGATGGGCGTCCTTGATAAGCCGTGTAGTTATCGCCAAACTCCCCAGTGGCCGGTACGCAGCATAAATTCCGATGAGGCCAGCATCCAATGGCTTTTTAGCCGGCCAAGTATCAAGGCATTGCTTTAATGTCTCGATATTTTTTGTTTCCGCGGGTGTTTCTGTGTAGATGTATTCATTCATGGCGCATTGTTGTGCAAGGGCTAGACAGAAACTGCCGCTGCCTTCGGGCAGAGTTTCGTCAGCAGCGGCGGTGTTAAGCAGCGCGGCACGAAGGGGAGTTAACAGGTTTTCATAACCGCTGGAGCTGAGCAATACTCCCTGCATCGCCTGAATAAACAAGGGGCGATTGATAAGGTTTTTAAATGCATCGCTTGTGAGATCAATAGCCTGTCCTTTATCAATAGTTTGCAAAAGTTCATCAACTTCTGGAAACAACGGCAACACCATGTTGAGCACTTGAAACAACCGTACCTGATCCAGGCGGGGCATGGACAGTGCCAAACTCAAGTGCAAATCCATCGAGGCTGGCAGGCCATGAAAACGAAATTCTCCTAATGCGTGAAGGTATTTATTCCATAAATCAATATTCTGAGGCTCAAGTCGCAGGGCTTGGTGGAAGTTGTACAGGGTGTTTTCAAAATCGCCTTTTTTCGCCGCGCTCCAGCCCTTACCGCCCAGAATCCACGCGGTGTTAGGGGCAATGGCTTCGGCTTTGTTGAGAACACTATCTGCCTCAGCATAACGCGGGTTGCTTCCGTACAATAAATGCTCGGCGAGTTTTTGAAAAACCTCAATGTTCTCTGGGCTGTGCCCAGCGGATCGTTCGATGAAGTTCCACAACAATTGTTCAGCTTTAGTTTCATCCCCAAGGCTGCCGATAATTTCCATTGCCCGCAGGGTTGGCCAAGAAACGCTGGGAGCCAGCGTAATAGCCTGCTCAAAAAAAGTCAGTGCTTGACTATGATTACCCATCGCCTTGGCAATCAAGCCAAGATTATAGGGTGGTTGCCACCAATCTTGGTAATGCTCTTGTAAATGCTCATACAGCGGTTTTGCTTGGGTAAAATTGTTACTTTCCAGGTAAATATTCGCCAAGTGTAAGAGGTGTTGGGGGTCTTGGGTTCGTTCGAATAATTGTTGAGCGTAGGTGATGGCATCCCCAATATTGCCGCCGCGCTGGCTCACATGGGCGGCAAAACCTAGGTAGTCTGTCTTTTGTGGATTCTGGTCAATGGCTTTAGCTATATAGTGTGCAGCATCCTTTAGTAATCCGCGATTAAACGCTAATTGGCCGCGAAAAAACCATACATCGGGATTGTTGGGGATAGCATTTAATACCCGAAGACAGAGGGCATCTGCCTCATGCCATTGCTCTTTTTCTGCTAAGCGTAAGGCCTCATTGACCGTTTTTTGCATACCATCCACATCGTGGACGTGGAGTTTTTTGTGCGCCATAGAGCGACGGTGGTTGCGGTTCATGAATGCTTTTCCCTTCTCAGCGAAGGGTAAAGCAGGGGATAGTTAAGAATATCCTAAAAAATTTGACGTGCCGCCAATGCCGTTGAAACCGTTCCTTCGTCAAGATAGTCTAGCTCACCACCCATAGGAATACCAAAGGCCAAGCGGGTGACTTTAATCCCTAGGGACGCGAGTTTTTCCGCTGTGTAGAAGGCCGTGGTCTGCCCCTCTACTGTGCCGTTAAAAGCGAGGATTACCTCTGTAGAGCCGAGTTTTTGCACTCGCTCTATTAATGCTTCAAAGCGCAATTGTTCGGGAGTCACGCCATCTATGGCCGATAATAAACCGCCAAGGACATGATAGCGACCTCGAAAACTATGACTGCGCTCCAGTGCCCATAAGTCGCCCACGGTAGCCACAACACAAAGTTGGTGATCATCACGCTTGGGATCGGTGCATAAGGTGCAAGGATCAGTGGCATCAAGATTGCCGCAATGTCGGCACGCCGTTATTTGAGCGGCGGCATTGTCCAGCGCATCCAGCAAGGGGTAGAGCACGGTTTCCTTTCGTTGCAGTAAGTGCAACGCCAAACGCCGCGCCGACCGCGTTCCCACGCCGGGAAGCTTGCCCAGCATTTTGAGCAGTGCTGGCAAGGGATTGTTATCTTGTTGAGACACAAAGGACTTTCGCAAAGCTGTGAACAGTCGTTTAGAGCTTAAAACCAGGGGGCAAAGGCATACCAGCGGTCAGGCTGGCTATTTTGTCGCTGGCGGCTGTTTCTGCTTTTTCCTGAGCATCCCGGCAAGCGGCAACAATGAGGTCTTCTAAAACCTCTTTATCATCCTGGGTAATCAGAGATGGATCAATCTGTACCCGGCGTACTTGGAGCTTACCGTTGACGGTAACCTTGACCATGCCCCCGCCAGCTTGTCCTTGTGTTTCGGCTTTCGCAAGGTCTTCTTGTGCTTGCAGCATTTTTTGCTGCATTGCTTGAGCCTGTTTGAGAATTTGTTGCATCTGGTTGTTCATGGAAGCTATTCTTGCGGGTTTTTGATGAACTGCCAAGGGAAAAGTCTGGCTTTCATGAAAAATAACATGAGATACTTTTTATTGGGCACCTCTATTAAATATAGCTGGTTGCACAATTATAAAGTATACTTGCAACCAGCGCACGGCACAAAGTGCCGCGGCCGAATGGCCGAACAAAAATAACTTATAGCGCGTTATAGCATATCGCGCAACGCCGCCCCCGGATCGGGCTGGCGCAAGAGGTGCTCTCCGATTAAAATTCCCTTTGCTCCGACGCTTTGCACGGCGGCAAGGTCTTCTTTGGTTTTTAGGCCACTTTCGCTGATGAGGAAGGCTCCCGGCGGGACTAATCCGGCCAACTGCGCCGTGGTGGTAATATTTGTTTTCAAGGTGCGCAGGTTGCGGTTGTTGATACCGATGAGGGTTGCGCCCAGGGCGGCGGCGCGTTCCAACTCCGCCGCGTCATGAACTTCTACCAGAGCATCAAGTTCATAGGCCTTAGCCGCATCAAACAATTCTTTTGCCAGTGTGTCCGACACCGCCGCCATGATGATCAGGATGGCATCGGCACCATACGCCCGCGCCTGAGCCACCTGATACGGATCGATCATGAAATCCTTGCGCAGCAACGGCAGGGCGCACCCCCCCCGCACGGTTTGCAAATCCTTAAGACTACCGCCAAAGGCCAATTCTTCGGTAAGCACCGAAAGGGCATCCGCCCCGGCGGCGGCGTAGCCCTGGGCCAGGGCAACGGGATCATACGCCGGGCGGAGGATGCCGGCGCTGGGCGATTGCCGCTTGGTTTCGGCAATTACCCCCAGGCGTCCCGTCGCAGCGCGGGCGTGCAGGGCTTTTGCAAAACCACGAGGGAGCACAGCGGGGTGCAACGCTTCTAAATCCGCCAGTGATTGTTGTGTTTTCTGGCGCGTCACTATCTCCCGCACATCGCGGCAAATGGAGAGGAGAACGTCAGGGATGGTGGTCATGATGGGCATTCTAGGTCAAAAAAGATTGCCTGCCTAGCCTCCCCCCTCTATAAACAACCCTCTGTAGAGGAACATCATGGCCTACGTTGTGACTGAAGCGTGCGTGCGCTGCAAATACACCGACTGCGTGGAAGTATGCCCCGTGGATTGTTTTTATGAGGGCGAGAACATGCTCGTCATCAACCCCGATGAGTGCATTGATTGCGGGGTGTGTGAGCCGGAATGCCCGGCGGAGGCGATTATTCCTGACAATAAGGACGGCGCGGAAATATGGCTGGAAACCAACCGCAGCTATTCGGCGGCCTGGCCCAATATCAGCAAGAAAAAAGACGCCCTGCCCGATGCCGATGCCTGGAAAGGCGTGGAGAACAAATTCAAGGAACATTTCAGTCCCAAGCCCGGCGCGTAAGGGATGGGGGGTGCTACCCTATGCACACAAGTCTTATAAGTCTATTGAAGGGCCCGGTTTACCTCCCTCTCCCGCTTGCGGGGGAGGGCCGGGGTGGGGGTGCAAAGCATGAAGACAAGTCATTTGTTTTTCTTATTTTAGACGCCCCCATCCTCACCTTCCCCCGCTGCGCGGGAGAAGGGGTCAACCGGCGACGGTTATCTTCTTCAAGGCAACGGCGTTACAACGCAATGTTGTTGGAAAAGAGCCTGTGGGTCTAAGCCTCGTTCCCGCCGGAACACCGCTGTTGTCCTTGGCGGCGGCGCGGCTGGCGCAGGATAGGGAACTTCGATCGGTAACGGTGTGGCTACCAACCCGGCGGGCGACGATTGTATTGCGGGATAAACTTCTTGCTAATGGTCTCCCCCCAGAAGCGTTGCCGCGCCTGCACGCCGTGGGGGAGCCGCCCCTGAACGCGGCGGTGTGCCCGCCAGAAGAACGCCTGGCGGCGGCGGCGGGCGCGGCGTTGCGCGTGTTATCCGGCATTACCCCGCGTCAGGCGGTGTATTGGGCGCAGGAGTGGTTGGCCCTGCTGGATCGGTGCGCTTGGGCCGGGATTACGCCGCTGCACTTGGTGCAGCAACCCGATGCGGCCTCCCCCCTGCATGGTCAGCGGCGGCAGGAGGTGCTGGAAGCCCTGGCCCACGGCTGGCAGCCAACACGCCTCCCCTCCGCCGCCGAAGCCGCCGTGGAGGGGTTAAAGCAAGCAACTATGTCGCTCAACGAAACCCACCGTGTGTGGAGCCTGGGGGTGGTGAGCCTGTCCCCGGTGGTGCTGGATTTCTTAAAAGCCCTGCATAGCCTTCCTGAAGGCGAGGTGTTCTTGCCCGATACGGAAGGCAGCGTGGTTGATAAGATGCTGGATCATCTGGCCACGGCGGCCCCGCCCCCGGCGGGATCGGCGCGGCGCGGCAGGCTGCTGCACGCCATCACCATGCCGAACCCGTCCCGGGGGGCGTGGCAGAAAATACATGAAAATGAGTTAAGTGGGTTGTCGCTCTTGGTGGCCCCGGATGCCCGGCACTTGGCCGCCGCAGTGGCGGCGTTGTGCAAGGATAAGCCCGATAAAGACGTGGTGGTTGTCTGCACCGATGCGGCCTTAAGCCAGAACATCGTCCGAGCCTTTGCCCATGCCGGGGTAGCCTTGACGGTCAGCGTGCCGCCGCCGTGGGCGGCCTCGCCCCAGGCGCGGTTTGTGTGCGCTGTTCTGCGCGTCCTTGAGGAGCCCGAAGCGTGGGAGCCGACGCTGGCCTTATTACGCCTGCCGGAGTGCGTCTTTGGTGACAATGGGGCGTTGGCCCCGCTGCTGGAATATAGCCTGCGCAGCGATACCCTGCGCCGGCGTCAGGCTATGCCCGCACACATGGCCGATGAGCGGCAGGCGGGGTTGTTGCAAAAGTATAACACCCTCATCGATCAGGCCGCATTGGCCTGGCGGCAGGCGTCCACGGCCTCCCGGCGGCTTACGGTGTTAAGCGACACGGTGCAGGCCTTGGGCGCGAGCATCCATGTCCCGGTAGTCCCCGATGCGTTGCCCGCTGTCATGGCCGCGCCGCTGGTGGAGGCGGCTTTGAAAGCACAGGCGTTGGTAATGCCAGAGGCCACAACGGCACGGGTGCATATACTGGGGCAATGGGAGGCACGGTTGGCTGAAGCCGATGTGGTGATTCTCGCCGATGCGACGGAGGCATCATGGCCGGGACGGCGGCTATCGTCGCCGCTGCTCAGTGTGGCGCAGGAAAAACTGCTGGGATCGGACATTGCGGCGGAGAATACTTTGTTGTTTCGCTGCTTATCAGCGGCGTCGGAGGTTGTTTGGGCACGCATGGCGGAGACTTCACCGTGCGGGTTCTGGTTAAAGGCTGAGGCGTTCGCGGCGGTGCATGGCCTTATCCTGCCCCATGAAGATCAGGCATTGCACACAGCCCAGGCTGTTCTTTTCCCGCCGCTGACCCTTGCGCCGGTCGCGGCACCTTGCCCGCCCGCTTTGGCACGCCCCAGTATGTACAGCGTCACCAGCATCGATCGCCTGCGCCGCGACCCCTACGCGTGGTACGCGGCGGAAATCCTGCGGCTGCGGGCATTGGCAGTATTAGAAGAACAGGCCGATCACCGTGATTACGGTATCCTGATGCACCGGGCGTTGGAGGCGGCGGCGCAAGGCCACGATCCATCGCCTATGTTGGAGGCGGCACTGAAGGAGTTACTGCTTTCCCCAGCGCAGCAGCTTGTCTGGCGGCATCGCCTGCACCGAACCGTGGCCTGGGTAATGCAACAGCATCAAACGCTGGCACGCTATGGACGACAATGGGTGATGAGCGAGAAAACCATACGCGGCAAGCTGGGGGATTTTATCCTCACCGCCCGGCCTGATCGGGTTGATCGGGATGCCGAGGGCATAATTATTCTTGATTACAAAACCGGATCGCCGCCGACGGCAAAAGATTTACAAAATGGCAAAGCGTTGCAGCTTCTTCTGGAAGGGGCGTTGTATAACAGCGAGGTGAGGCTTGAGTATTGGCACCTTAAGGGTGATCGTTTGCTGCCGGGTCGAAGAGTTGCTGTTGATGATGCCGCTGCCCTTAGTGCTCAAGCGGCAAGCTACACACACGCGTTGCTGGACGCTTTTGCGGGGGCAGAGCAGGCCTATTACCCCACAGGGGATGCGATGGAGTATAAGCATTTGGAAAGAAATATTTTATAACCAAAAATAATTTCTGCTGATCCGTCGTAAAATCGTGTAAGCCCTTTTCGTGCCGCAACCTTTTAATCTTACCGCACCTTTTGCCCCGGCTGGGGATCAACCTGCGGCGATCGCTGGGCTGCTCAACGGGCTACAGGCTGGCAAGAAGGATCAGGTTCTCCTTGGTGTGACCGGATCGGGAAAGACTTTTACGATAGCCCATGTCATTGCCGCAACCGGGCGACCCGCTCTTATCATGGCTCCCAATAAGACATTGGCGGCGCAGTTGTATAGCGAGATGAAGGCATTTTTTCCCGATAATGCGGTGGAGTATTTTGTCTCGTACTATGATTATTACCAACCAGAAGCCTATGTTCCCCGCACCGATACCTACATCGAAAAAGAATCCACGATTAACGAGCAGATTGACCAGTTACGCCACAGCGCGACCCGCGCCCTGATGGAACGGCGCGACGCGATTATTGTCGCCTCGGTGTCTTGCATCTACGGTCTTGGCAGTGCCGAGAGTTATCTGGAGATGTCCATTGAGGTGAAGGCTGGCCAACGCCTCAAGATTAAAGACCTAACCAATCAACTTGTTACCCAGCAATACAAGCGCAACCAGATCGGCTTTGAGCGAGGCTGTTTTCGCATCAATGGCGACACACTGGAGTTGTTCCCGGCGCACTTTGAGGATCGTGCTTGGCGGTTGTCCTTTTTCGGCGACACACTGGAGGATATTGTGGAGTTTGATCCCCTGACGGGGGAGCGGCTGGCGAAGCTCCATGAGATTCGTATTTTTCCCAACTCGCACTATGTCACGCCAGGGCCGACCCTGCGCCAGGCGATTGCCCAGATTAAAATTGACTTGCAGGTTCGCCTTGCCGAGTTGCGCGTTGAGGATAAATTGCTGGAGGCGCAACGTCTGGAGCAACGCACCAGCTTTGATCTCGAGATGCTGGAGAGCACGGGCACCTGCGCCGGGATTGAAAACTATTCGCGGTATTTGTCGGGCAGCAAGCCGGGAGAGCCGCCACCAACCCTGTTTCAGTATTTGCCCAAAGACGCCCTGCTCATCCTTGATGAAAGCCACGTTACGGTGCCCCAGATCGGCGCGATGTATAAGGGCGACCGATCCCGGAAAATGACGCTGGCCGAACATGGCTTTCGCCTGCCCTCGTGTATGGATAACCGGCCGCTCAAGTTTGAGGAGTGGGACACTTTCCGGCCGCAAAGCATTCATGTTTCCGCCACCCCCAATGATTGGGAAATTGAACGCGCCGGGGGTGAGGTGATTGAGCAACTGGTGCGCCCCACGGGATTGCTTGATCCCTCGTATTCTATTCGCCCGACGCTCAATCAAGTTGATGATTTGATGGCGGAATGCCGGGCAGTCATTGGGGCAGGGTGGCGGGTGCTGATTACCACCCTGACTAAAAAAATGGCCGAGGCTCTGACGGAATACCTCACCGAGGCGGGCATGAAGGTGCGCTATGTGCACAGCGATGTGGATACCATGGAGCGCATTGAGATCATCCGCGATCTGCGCCTTGGGGTGATTGATATTCTTGTCGGGATTAACTTGCTCCGCGAAGGGCTGGACATTCCGGAATGCGCGCTGGTGGCGATTCTGGATGCCGATAAGGAAGGCTATCTGCGCAGCCGCACGGCCCTTATCCAAACCATTGGCCGGGCGGCGCGCAACATTGATGGCCGGGTGATTCTCTACGCCGATCGCATGACGAAGTCCATGCGGGCGGCCCTTGATGAAACCGACCGCCGCCGGGCGAAACAGGCCGCCTATAACAAAGAGCACGGCATTACCCCCCAAGGCGTCCGCAAGGCCATTGCTGAGACGATGGGAGCGGTACAGGCGGACATTGACCTCCCCGATCCGGCACTGTTCGATGTTGACGTGAAAAAACTCGAAAAGGAAATGCTCAAAGCGGCGGAGGAGCTTGATTTTGAACGGGCGGCTAGTTTAAGGGATCGGCTGCGAAAGGTGGAGGCAGTACGTTTGATGTGATTGTGGGTAATCCGTGCACGGCACAAACGGTATAACCCTCCTTGCATTTCCCCTGCAGCTTGCGTAGGTTTTCCGCCGTTGCATAAAGGATACCCTATGAGCCAGTTTTCCAATACCGCTGCCCCGTTTGATGACCGTGATGGTTTTATCTGGGTGGATGGGAAGTTTGTCCCGTGGCGGGAGGGGAAGGTGCACATCCTGACCCACGGGTTGCATTACGCCAGTTCGGTGTTTGAGGGTCTGCGGGTGTATGACGGTAAGGTTTTTAAGCTGCGGGAGCATAGCCAGCGCCTGATTCGTTCGGCGGAACTGCTGGATATGAAGATTCCCTATTCGGTGGAGGAGCTTAACGCCGCAACACTGGCCACGGTGGAAAAGCAGGGCGTAAAGAATGGCTACGTTCGCCCGGTGGCCTGGCGCGGTTCGGAGATGATGGCCATTGCCGCCCAGCGCACCACGATTCATGTGGCCATTGCTGCGTGGGAGACGAAAACATACTACGCACCGGAGTTGCTGGAGAATGGTATTGCCCTGACCCGCGCTCGCTATTGCCGCCCTGCCCCCAACATGGCCCCAACGGAAAGCAAGGCGGCGGGACTGTACATGATTTGCACCATCTCCAAGCATGAGGCTGAACGCAAGGGTTTTCAGGATGCGTTGATGCTTGATTATCGGGGGCTGGTGGCGGAGGCGACCGGGGCTAATATTTTCATGGTCATTAACGGGGTGCTGCATACCCCGGTGCCTGATTGCTTCCTTAATGGCATCACCCGCCAGACGGTGATTCAACTGGCCATTGATAATGGTATTAATGTGTTAGAGCGGCACATCCCGCCGGAGGATTTAACGATAGCAACAGAGGTTTTTTTGACTGGAACGGCGGCGGAGCTGACCCCCGTGGGGCGGCTCGATGAGCTATCGTTTACCCCCGGCGCGGTGACAAAACTCCTGAGCCAAAAATACAAAGACCTCACCAGAGCATGAGCCGCCGCCTGTTTGGAACCGATGGCGTGCGCGGGGCGGCCAACCGTTGGCCGATGACACCGGAGGTTGCCTTGAGCTTGGCCAAGGCCGCCGCCAGCTTATTTTGCACCGATAAAAGCCGCCGCCACACCGTGGTGATTGGCAAGGACACCCGTTTGTCAGGGTATCTGCTGGAGCCGGCTTTGACGGCCGGGTTTATCAGCATGGGGATGGATGTCCTGCTGTTGGGGCCCCTGCCCACCCCCGGCGTGGCGCGACTGGTGCGATCCATGCGTGCGGATTTGGGCGTTATGCTGTCGGCATCCCACAATCCGTATGCCGATAATGGCATTAAGTTTTTTGCCCCGGATGGGTATAAGTTATCCGATGCGTTGGAAGACGAAATTGAACGCCGGGCGGCTAGCGATCTGGCTGATCAGGTGGCGGGATCAAGGGAGCTTGGCCGGGCGCGGCGTATTGATGATGCCTTGGGGCGTTATATTGAGATGGTGAAGACGACGCTGCCCCGGGGGATGCGGCTGGACGGCCTTAAAATCGTTGTGGATTGCGCCAATGGTGCGGCGTATAAGGCTGCGCCCACGGCCTTGTGGGAGCTTGGCGCGCAGGTGATCCCCCTCAGCGTTAATCCCGATGGTTTTAACATCAATGAACATTGTGGAAGCACCCACCCCGAGGCTATGCGTCAGGCTGTCCTTGAACACGGGGCACATCTGGGTATTGCGCTGGACGGTGATGCCGATCGGGTGGTGATGGTTGATGAATTGGGTCACAGTATTGACGGGGATCAGATTCTCGCCCTGATTGCCGCCGATTGGCAGCAAAAAGGTATTCTGCAAGGCGGCGGTATTGTGGGTACTCTTATGTCCAACTTGGGGTTAGAGCGTTTTCTTGCGGCGCGGGGCTTGACGCTGCACCGTGCCAAGGTGGGCGATCGCTATGTGCTGGAGGAAATGCGGCGTACAGGCTGTACCATTGGTGGTGAACAGTCCGGGCATATTATCGTCGGCGGTTATGCCACTACGGGCGACGGATTGGTGGCCAGCTTGCAGATACTCTCTATTTTGGTGGAAAAAGGCGGTTCGCTCAGCCGTTTAGCCAGAGCTTTTACCCCCGTGCCCCAAAAGCTTCACAATGTCCGCTGTGATCCGGCGTTCTTGACAGCACCGGCGGTCGTGGCTGCGATAAAACACGCCGAAGCCATGTTGCAGGACAAAGGTCGCCTGTTGGTGCGCCCTTCGGGCACCGAACCATTGGTGCGGATCATGGCCGAGGCTGAGGATGAGAAACTGGTGGATGCGGCGATTGCCGTGGTGGCGGAGAGTTTGGCGGGGTAGAATTTTTAAAAAGCACATCATTAATGGTTTTAGTGTATGCTGTTCTTGTCGCTTGGCACTCTATACAACGCTGCCTTTTTGGAGTGGTTCTATGAACATTAAAAGCCACAAGGATGCTCCTCCAATACGGGTGAAGCGTTTTTTTTGGTGTCATGACAGGCTGTCCTTCGGTGAAGATTCGCACGAATACTTTTTGCCTTGTCTTGGTATTGCTTTGTTCGCCAGCATGCTTGCTGTTAGTTTATTTTCACAAACTAATCTATCACCTGATGGCATTTTTATAATGATAATGACTTATGCTATTGCTTTTACGCTACCTGTATTTGTTATATTGTCACTGGTTATTGTTGTTGAATTTCTTGATGGACTTAAATCGTTATTAATCGCACATCGTCATTTAAATTATCTGAATAATAATGAAATATTATCAACATTTAAAAAGGCAATGTCTATACTTTCCAGTCATAAAATGCCACCCCCTACAGCACTTTTAAAAATGTATCTTAGCCATATTGGTTATAAAGTATTCATATTACAATGTTTTGTTCTTCCACTGTTATTGACATCATTTACTATATCAAAAATAACTATACCCCATATTTGGGGGTTTTCATGGGATGCTTATTTTTCATCGCTGGATCATTTTCTTTTTGGTGATGATGCTTGGCGCATATTGCATTCTTTTATTGATAAAAACTTTATTGATTATATAGAGAGCCTTTATATGCCTTTATGGTGTACAGCTATGTTTTATGCACCATTGCTTGTGTTTTTTTCTAAATCAACAGATAAGAGAAATAATTTTCTTTTATCGTATTGTTTAGCTTGGGTTTTTTGTGGTATTATTTTGGCTTCTGTTTTTGCTTCTGCTGGGCCTGTTTTTACTCATATGTTTGATCCTACCTTAGCAAAACATTTTAATCCGCTCTTGCCTTCTTTGCGCGATAATCTTTCTGAAGATAGCGTTATTTTGCAATCACAACAATACCTTGCAGGTAATTATCTAGAGATTAGGTTAGGTGGCGGAATTTCCGCAATGCCGTCCTTGCATATTATTATTGCATCGCTTTATGTTTTGTTTTTTTATAAAACCCGTTATTTTTGGGGGGCGATTTTTTTCTTACTCTGTATCATCATGGGTTCAATATACTTTGGCTATCATTACGCGATAGAAGCACCCGTTTGTATTATTTTGGCATTGTTTATTTGGACAATAGCATCTTTTATTATGCGCACGCTAACGAATCCCACACGGCCGCCCCAAGAGTCGCTTGTTGAATAAATGTTCGGTCATAAACGGATTATAGCGAGTTGCGTAATGAGCGGTAAACATTGATAAAGTCTTCAGCGCGCTATAAGTTATTTTTGTTCGGCCATTCGGCCGCGGCACTTTGTGCCGTGCGCTGGTTGCAACTATACTTTTAATTGTGCAACCAGCCATAATAGAAGTGCCCTAAAAAAGCCATTAAAAAAAACGCCATTAAAAAAACGCTTGACACACCAAAATAAAAAAGTGCAGCCCCCCAATTGACTTCTGTCAAGTGCTTTGATATTTTGACAATAGGAACTCAAAGACCTGGCCAGGCACCGAGGGCCCTACCGCTCTTCTCTTTTTCCCGTCTACCAAGACACCAAGGAAAAAATCAAGAAGAGCGGCGGACAGCTTCCAAAAAGACCTTCCAGGAAGGCGTTTTTTGAAAGTAAGACACAAGATTCGGGAGAGCAAGAGAAATTTTCTCTCCCCTTTGTGATTGCAGGCAGTAAAAGAGCTTCCACCAATCAGGAAAGCAGGTTCAATCAAAAAACGGGAGTCCCGATCCATAGCTGATCGCGGGCGTTGATCCCCCCTTCCCCCCGCTTCTTACGCGGTGGGGAAGGCTTGCCCTAATATATAAAATTTTAGTAAAAATATTATTAATTGCAGCTAACCCCGCCGCTGAGGCTGCACTGTGGTTCTTGCGCCTGCACCCTCGACCATGAAGGCACCATGCGCGCACGGCTTGGGTGCACAATCGCTGATCGCTTGATGGTCAGGCGTCCGTTGGGAGCTGTACCTAAAAATTTTGTGTAAGTGCTTTTAAAAAAAACCGGCTGATAATCATAAACAACATCAATATTATAAGCTCCTTCGTTATCGGTTAAGGTGAGCTTTGATCCATTGATAATACCCTCCCCCGGGTTGGGCGCAAAACTGCTATTGCCCAAGGTGCACGCCCAAGCTCGCTGGACACTGCCATCATTATTGACACCACTAATGGCGAATACGGCGTGATTTTGCAGTTGATTTTGGCTTATATCAAAAGGCCGTAGAGCATTGTTGGCCACGATGAGCATATTGCTTATATCGCACGGTCTGGGAAAGCCTGTCTGCCCCATCATGGCCGCCAAGGTATGGGCGGCGCGGCTTACTTTTTGAGTGATTAAAATGTACCGTCCCACTTCAAAAACGCCAAAAATAAGCATCATAAAAATTGGCAGAAGAATAGCGAACTCAACGGCTTGAAGACCGCTGCGGTTGCTCCAAAAGCACTTAATAGGGTTGATTTTTGCCAAGGGTGCTGGTGCTCATATCAAGATACCCCGCTGTCATACCGCCCCCGGCACTGCCTAGCAAGGACAACAATGAACCTAGAGGGGTAAAAAATTGATGGCGGTAACGCAGTTGGTACAATACCAATGCATCGGGGGTAGAAGATGTTGTACCATCAGAGGCCGGGCAACCGCCATTGCTGGCTTTTTGGGCATTGGCCAGATTTTCGACATTGCTGAAAGCCACAACGCAAACACAATTAGTGTTACACCCGGATTCCGCAACCGTATCAATAGTAATAAAACCAAAAGAGCCATTATTGATAGTTTGCCGGATGTCATTGTTACTGATTTGACCAAGGGCAACTTTACGCCCAACTTCGTTAATAGCGTGTTCAGCAGCAAAACTTTTAAAAATAATAACAGATACTTCAATGACACCAAAAAGGACAATAAAAAACAAGGGAGCCAGCAGTGCAAATTCTAATATGGTTGTGCCGCCGCGTCCTCGACAAAAGCGTTGTAACAGTGAACAGAACATCATCTTGCCTCTCTGAAGTAACGATGCTATCAAGCCAATGTTTAATATTTTTTAACAATGGTAAGGTAGCACGATGACATCTATGCGAACAACGATAATTGTTTTGGCGGCTTCATTCTTGCTTGCGGGTTGTGCTGGTGATGGTTCTGTGGACGAATTGGATCGCGGTTCTTTGATTCGTGAAGGCGATACCAAGCTGGCGGCTGGCGATGCCAAGGCGGCCAGTGACTTTTATGAAGAAGCTATTAAGCGTAATCCCCAAGACGCCCAAGCCAGAGCTAAGCTAGGTGACAGCAAGCTAGCCTTAGGCCAAGCGCAGGCGGCTGTTGCTCAATATCGCCAAGCCTTGGAAATAAGCCCAGGTGCACGTGAAATACTGGTGGGTTATGGTCGTACTGCCCTTAAGGCTAATGATCCTGATGCAGCCATTGATGCCTTTCAACGGGCGGTGCTGGCGGAACCAACGCCCCAGAATTACGCTTCTTTAGGTGCGGCCTATGATCTCAAAGGCGATCATAAAAATGCCCAGACAGCATATCGGCAGGGACTGCGATTAGCACCTCAAAATTTGAATCTACGCAACAATATGGGGCTTTCGCTGGCTCTTGGTGGCGATGTTGAGGCCGGGATTAATGTTCTCCAAAGCGTGGTGATTGAACCCAACGCAACGGCGCAGCACCGAAGTAATTTAGCATTGGTGTATGGCCTTGCCGGGCGGGAAAATGCGGCAAAAAGATTATTGGAACGTGATTTAACCCAAGCTCAAGTTTCCCGCAATCTGGAGATTTATCGTAAGATGCGCGGCTATAATAAGCGCAGCCTGCGTGAGGCTGTTCTGGTGGATAGCCCGGACAAGCTGGTACAGCCGGGATATCAGTAAATCTTGGTATAATAGAGGTTCACCCATGACCTCTTTTTCCTTTATTAGTTTTGCCCCGCTGTTGCTGGAGGGTTTTGGCTGGACGGTGTTGCTAGCCTTGAGTTCGGCGTTCGGTGCCTTGGTTGTGGGTGCGTTTTTGTTGTTGTTGCAGCGGTCGGGCATTTTTGTTCTGCAACGATTTGCCGTTGCTTATGCTGTTTTTTTTCGCAGTGTGCCGGAACTTATCGTGTTGTTGGCTCTATACTTTGGTGGTAGCGTGGTGGTTAACAGTATCAGTGAGGTACTGGGGGTGAAACCCGTGGTGCTTTCGCCTTTTGTGGTGGGAATCTTGGGTTTATCATTATCCTTTGGGGCACTTGTGGGCGAGGTATTGCGCGGGGTGTGGGTGCAGGTGCCCGTGGGGGATATTGATGCCGGGCGTTCCCTTGGTATGGGGCGATGGCTGCGCGTGCGGCGGCTGGTGTTGCCGCAAATAGTGCGGTTGGCACTGCCGGGACTGGGGAATGTATTTTTGGTGTTATTGAAAGACACGGCGTTGGTATCGGTGATCAGTGTGCCCGAACTTATGCGTCAGACCCAAGTGGCCGTGGCCGCAACGGGAATGCCTTTTGCGTTCTATATTGCCGCAGCAGGGTTGTATTTGATGGTCACGATGGTTAGCACCGCCGTGCTGCGGCGCGGTGAGGCTTGGGCGAGGCGCGGCTATGGTTGAATGGGTGGTGCGCTATGGCGAGGCGTTGGTAGCGGGGGCATTCTTGACGGTACAGCTTGTTTCGCTGGCGGCGGTATTGGGATCGGTTATTGGCCTTGGCGTGGGTACGTTTCGGGGTGGGCGCAGCGTTTTTTTGCAACGGTTTACTGCCGGGTATATTTTTTTCTTCCGCGGCACGCCTTTGTTAGTGCAGTTATTTTTGATTTATTATGGATTGGCTCAGTGGCAATGGTTACACGGTACGATAGCTTGGCGCGGATTTTTGGACAGTCCTTTTTGGTGCGCGGTGCTGGCTCTTGGTCTCAACGCTGGCGCGTACTTGGGGGCGGCGTTGCGCGGGGCGATCAATCATGTGCCCAAGGGGGATATTGAGGCCGCTAAGAGCCTTGGTATGGCGCGGGCTGTGCGCTTTCGCCGGATTGTGTTGGCGCAGGCGTTGCCCCGCCTCCTGCCGCAGCTGGGCAATGAGATGATTATTCTGGTCAAGGCCAGTGCGCTGGCCAGTACCGTCACCCTGATGGAGCTGACGGGCGTCACCCGTACCCTGGTGGCCAAAACATACCAGCCATTGCCTTTTTACCTGGGCGCAGCGGTTTTGTATCTTGTTGTGTGCGGACTATTGAGCGCGGCGTTTCGGGCGGCGGAGCGTCGGATTCCTGTCTATCCTTATGCTTGAGCACGCTACAGCGGTCTGGATGCCCAAGGGCGGCCTGTTGATTCGCGGCAAGCCCGGCAGTGGTAAGTCTTCACTTGCCCGCTGTTTGATTCAGGATTATGGCGGGACGCTGGTGGCGGACGATCAGGTGGAGCTGTCCATTGAGGGTGGCCTTGTGGTGGCCAGACCCGCGGCGGCACTGGCCGGGCTGTTGGAGGTGCGCGGGGCGGGCATTGTGCGTGTGCCCTATCGCCGCTGCGTTGCGGTTACGTTTGTTATTGCTCTTGGCGAGGCGGAACCTTTACCGGAAATAGAAGAAATTCTGGTGGCGGGGATGTCCCTGCCCGGTATCCGCCTGCCAGAGCGACAGGCGGGGGCGTGTGGGTTTTATTGGGCTGGAAAGCAATAAATTGCTTGCGTTGAGTTTTTAGTAACGCTACAAGCACCATATCTCTCACACAGGTGGCTTTTCTGTGCGGTTTTTCCGTGTCAGCCTGTGGCGGTTTTAACAGGAAAGGAAACTGAGATTATGGCCGTCCCGCATTTTAGTCTGCGGCAACTTGTCAACGCGGGGGTGCACTTCGGTCACACGACCCGGCGTTGGAACCCCCGGATGAAGCCGTATTTATACGGCTCCCGCAACGGGGTGCATATCCTTGATTTGGAACAGACCGTGCCCTTGTTGCACCAAGCATTGGTGGTGATTCACAACACCGTTGCCAAGGGTGGGCGTGTTCTGTTTGTAGCCAGTAAGCGTCAGGCTGCCGATGTTATTGCTGAAACGGCGCGCAAGTGTGGTCAGCACTTTGTGAATCACCGTTGGCTGGGCGGGATGCTTACCAACTGGAAAACCGTTTCCAATTCCCTGAAAACCCTCAAGGAAATTGATGAAAAGCTTAGCAACCCAATGGAAGGGTTGACAAAGAAAGAGCAAATCATGCTGACCCGTCGTCGGGACAAGCTGGAGCAGGTTTTGGGCGGCATTAAAGACATGGGCGGGCAACCGGATTTGGTGGTTATTATTGACACCAATAAAGAATCTATTGCCATTGAAGAAGCCAACGTTCTGAAAATCCCCGTGATTGCCGTGCTGGATAGCAACTGCGATCCCGAAGGTATTCGTTACCCGATTCCCGGCAACGATGATGCCCGCCGGGCGATTGAGCTGTACTGTGATCTTTTTGCTGCGGCTGCTTTGGGCGGGATGCAGGAAGCCATGGTGGCCAGCGGTGTGGATTTAGGTGCGCTGGAAGACCTTCCTGCTGCTGATGAAAAAACCAATGAAGGAGCCGCCGCATGACCATTGTAATTTCAGCCGCCCAAGTGCGGGATTTACGGGAAAAAACCGGTGCCGGGATGCTTGATTGCAAAAAGGCTTTAGAAGAAGCCAAGGGCGATCTGGAAGCGGCGGTGGACTGGCTGCGTAAAAAAGGCTTATCCGCAGCGGCCAAAAAAGCTGGCCGTGTGGCGGCGGAGGGTCTGGTGGCCGTTGTGACAGCGGCGACCAGTGGCCTTGTGCTGGAGGTCAACGCGGAAACCGATTTTGTGGCGCGTAATGAGCAGTTTCAGGGATTTTGCCGTGAAAGTGCTAAAGCTGGCCTCGACAAAAATGCCGTGGATATTGATACGTTGAAAACTCTTTTGTTGGCGGGCGGAAAGACCGTAGCCGATACATTGACAGGCTTGGTGGCGACGATTGGCGAGAATATGAGCCTGCGCCGCGTGACGCGTCTGTCGGTGAATCAAGGTGTTGTTGTTGGTTATGTTCACAATGACGTCGCGCCGGGTCTTGGTAAAATTGGCGTGCTGGTGGCGTTGGAGTCTGCTGCTGCTGCGGACAAATTAAGCGAGCTGGGTAAAAATATTGCCCTTCACGTTGCCGCTGCTGCGCCTCAAGCGTTGGATATTTCCAGTGTTGACCCTCAAGCTCTTGAGCGTGAACGCAACGTCTTGGCGGAACAGGCGCGTGCGTCTGGTAAGCCAGAGGAAATCATTGGCAAAATGGTGGATGGCCGGGTGCGTAAGTACTATGAGGAAGTAGTGTTGTTGGAACAGCCGTACGTCCGTGACGACAAGCTCACCATCCGCGCCCTTGTGGAACAGCAAGGCAAAGCCCTTGGTAGCCCGGTGAAAATTGCTGGTTTTGCGCGGTTTTTCTTGGGCGAAGGTATTGAGAAGGAAAGCAAGGACTTTGCCGCCGAAGTAGCGCAACAACTGGCGGGGTAATTGTTCCCATGACCACCCCTCAAGATGCCCGTACGGCACGTCTTGCGGCGGCGTTGCGGGGAAATTTGCGTAAACGCAAAGAGGGTGAGCGGGGCGTGGTGAGTGGTGAGTTGCTCTCTTTTTCCTCTGTAGGTTGTGATTCAAATACTATTTTAAAACAAGACGTCGACAACACCACTCGCCACTCACTACTCATTACTCATCAATTATGATTCTTCCCGATCACGCTATTCGTCGTCTTGCCCAAGCCGGGATGATTGAGCCATTTGTTGAGGCGCAACGCCGGGATGGGGTGATTAGTTATGGCCTGTCGTCTTATGGCTATGACGCTAGGGTGGCTGATGCCTTCAAGATATTTACCAATGTTGACTCCGCTACTATTGATCCCAAATCTTTTTCAGCCCAGAGTTTTGTCGATCGCACCACCGATGTGTGTATCATTCCTCCGAATAGTTTTGCCCTTGCCCGTACGGTCGAATATTTTCGCATTCCTCGGGATATTTTGGTGATTTGCCTTGGTAAGTCCACCTATGCCCGGTGCGGGATTATCGTTAACGTCACGCCGCTGGAGCCTGAGTGGGAGGGCCATGTGACGATTGAGATTTCCAACACCACCCCCCTGCCCGCGAAAATTTACGCCAATGAAGGGATTTGCCAGTTTTTGTTCCTGCAAGGCTCTAGCGCGCCCGAAGTCTCTTATAAAGATCGCGGCGGTAAGTACATGGGGCAAAGAGGTGTGACGTTACCGAAGTTGTAGCAATACTGGCATATAAGCGCAGTCTAGATTGATGCTTCAAACATTTGTTTTATTTCTTTCAGAATGTCAGAGAGCTGTTGGCTAACAGGTAATTCTTCTTCCGCAAGAATCTCACATAATGTGTCAAAAGCTAACCACCATTCGCCTGCGTCTCTATATTCAATGATGTAATTACGTTGTTCGTTTGAAAAGAGATCGCCGACAAGAAAAATTGCCTCATCAAGCTTTCCCTTAATGCGAAAACCATCAAAATAATCAGGCATCAGTGTGAATGCCCGGAATGCTCATCGTGGGCGTGCTCTTCTGCAATGTTGTCGCTTTCGTCTTCGTCTTGTTTTATAAGCTCACGAAGCTCATCAATGGTAATCGGCTTTTCCGTGACGGTGATTTTTTCAAGCAACCAGTCCGTGACTTTGTTTTCATATACGGAGCCACGAACACTCTCAATAGCTTGGGGGTTATTACGGAAAAATTCCAGATAGCCTTTTCGTTCGCTTGGATGGCTATTGGCGATCATAGCGTTGATGGCTTTGTACACATCATCATCACTGGCATCAATTTTTTGTTGATCGCCAAGATACCCCAACAAAAGGCCTAGCTTCACCCGGCGCTTGGTTAGGTTATCAATTTCTTCCTTGTCTTTTTCAGTTAAGGCGTTGGCTTTTTTATTCAATTGCCGGGTGACGACAGTACGCTCATTTTCCAACATTTTTGGGGGCAGATCAAAAGAATACGTTAAATCTAAAGCATTGAGGAGAGACAGGCGCAGCTTGTTTTTAATCGGCACCTCAAACCCTTCTAGGGTCATTTTTTTGATCCATTCTTCGGTCTGAGAAATTGTTTCGTTTCCGGTTTTTTTTGCCAGGCTGTCATCAATAGGGTGTGGTTTAAGAAGTTGAATGCCTGTGATGGTAATATGGGTGGTCACTGCCCCGGCTTCTTTAAGAGCATCAGGCTCCAGTACGTTAAAAACATCGGTTTCAGCAATGGTGGTAAAGCCGATTTTCTGGCCAAGGAGTATGGCATCCGCTGGCTGTTGTGCTTCCGGATTCTCTAATATCCAACGCAGGTCTTCCTCTTTTTTAAGGACGGCACCAGTAGTAGTGTTGGTAACAGTGATGTTGACAGTAACAATATCATTCCATGTTGCCGCATGATCGGCATCGGCCGGGGATTCTTCACCGAACATTTGCGCTATATTCGCAAGGCGTTTTGTGATAAGGTCATCGGGAAGTTGTACTACAAACTTTTCTACGGTAATCTCCGAAAAATCTATAGCGGGTATCTCGGGCAGGACATCCAAGGCAATCGTGCAATCAATATCGTCGCTTGTAGAATTAATAGTGACGTAGGGCTTTCCCGCTATTTTTAGATTGATTTGGCGCAAAGCTTCATCCGCAGATTCACTAATAGTGCGACCCAAGACTTCAGCCCGAACCTGTTTTTCATATTGAGTGCGGATGACATTGACAGGCACTTTGCCGGGGCGGAACCCCGCGTGGCGGACGGTTTTGGCAATACGGCCAAGCTCAGCCTCAACCTGAGAGTCCCAGCGGGCTTTTGGCACGCGCAGGTTTAATTCACGGGATAGGCCATCGGTTTTTGTGACTTCAACGTGCATGAAAAAATTCCTGACTTTCCTTTATAGATTAAAAACCATTGGTGGTGCGGGTGAAGGGACTTGAACCCCCACGCCTTACGGCACAAGAACCTAAATCTTGCGTGTCTGCCATTTCACCACACCCGCTCTACAACCACTTGATACTGCCCTTAAGATACTACATCAATCAATTTTTTTTGGTATCTACCAAGCGTTTTTCTTTCAGCCAAGGCATCATGGCGCGCAGGCGTTGCCCCACAGCTTCAATAGGATGGCCAGCCTCACGCCGACGGGTAGCCTTAAAGGATGGGCAACCAGCCTTATTTTCCAACACCCAATCCCGGACAAAGCGTCCGGATTGAATGTCATCCAGCACTCGGCGCATTTCGGCTTTGGTCTGATCGGTAACAATACGTTCCCCGGTACGGTAGTCGCCGTACTCAGCAGTGTTGGAGATGGAGTAGCGCATGGTGGCTAGGCCGCCTTCATAAATAAGGTCAACGATGAGCTTTACTTCATGGAGGCATTCAAAATAGGCCATTTCCGGGCTGTACCCTGCTTCGACAAGAGTTTCAAACCCGGCTTTGATAAGGGCAGAAAGACCACCGCAGAGCACGGCTTGTTCGCCGAATAAATCGGTTTCGCATTCTTCTTTGAAGGTGGTTTCGATGATGCCGGCACGGCCACCGCCGATGGCACTAGCGTAGGCAAGACCCAGGGCGCGGGCGTGGCCGCTGGCGTCTTGATGAATAGCAAGAAGACAGGGAACCCCGCCGCCGCGCTGATATTCACCGCGAACGGTATGGCCAGGGCCTTTAGGAGCCACCATTAGCACGTCGAGATCAGGGCGGGCTTCGATCAAGCCAAAATGAATATTGAGACCATGGGCAAACAATAATGCCGCACCTTTGGGTAGGCTGTCTTTGAGGTGCTGGGTATAGAGTTCTTCTTGTTTTTCATCGGGAACAAGAATCATCACCACGTTGGCGTTGGCGGCGGCTTTAGCCGGGTCTTGTACGGTAAAACCCGCAGCTTCGGCTTTTTTGGCCGACTCAGAACCAATGCGAAGACCGATGACAATGTTTTTTGCGCCGCTGTCCCGTAAGTTTTGAGCGTGGGCGTGCCCTTGGCTGCCGTAGCCGATGATGGCAATGTTCTTGCTCAGAATATCATTGATTTTAGCGTCTTTGTCGTAAAACACTTTCAGTGCCGCAGGGGTGGTCATGGTCAAGCCTTCCTTGTGAAAAGGCAGCCACCATAGGCTAGGGCTGAAGGCGATGCAATCAGTTTTCGCACTGTTTTCGCCCTTGCTCTTAAGGGTATGGATGTTCTATCAGCGTGTGGCATGAATTCTCTAGAGACCATGAAAAGTGAGGCAATGGCCGCCATTGCTGTTACCTTTTCCAGCGCAGCAACGGAAGAGTTGCGCGTTGCATTATTAGGAAAAAAAGGCAGTATAACCGCATTACTGCAAACACTTGGTAGCCTTCCACCTGCGGAGCGTAAATCCTTTGGTGCGGCGATTAATCTCTTGAAAGAGGAGATTGCAACGGCGTTGGATGCGCGCAAAAAAACGCTGTTGGCGGCGGAGCAAGCGGAAAAATTAATTCGGGAAAAAGTAGACATTACCCTGTCACCTGCCCCTTTGGCTGTGGGTAGTATTCATCCGTTGCAGCAAACCCTGCGGGAAATCACCTCATTCTTTAGCCGTCTGGGTTT
>JBKCUA010000013.1:0-175197 GCA_046318675.1 Holosporales bacterium | reverse complement strand
TAAAACCTACCTGCTCCAAGACGACGACGGCCAGATTGTCGAGGGGCACTCCATCGCCGCCGGGCTGGACTACCCCGGCATCGGCCCGGAACACGCCTACCTTCACGACACCGGCCGGGTGGAATACGCCAGCGCCACCGATACCGAAGCCCTGGCGGCGTTTCAGCACCTCGCCCGAACTGAGGGCATCCTCCCCGCACTAGAACCCGCCCACGCTTTGGCCTATGTCCTTAAAATCGCGCCGGCACTGCCGAAGGATCATTTGCTGGTCATGAACCTCTGCGGCAGGGGGGATAAAGATATTTTTACCGTGGGGGCGGCGTTGGGGATTGAATTGTGATGGGGGGTTAAGCGACCTTCTTTATTCCATCGCGCGATTATATTGTTGTTGCAGGTTATTTCTTAAAGAATTTCCCATCTGTCCTATAGCCAAATCATGAATCATATAGGCGTATTCAACCCCTTCTGCAGAAAAAGGCGCAACATTAGGAATTTCCATATCACCCTCCAGCGCACGTTCCATCATGTCTTTGTTAAAAAGAGCGGCCATTACGCCGCAAGGCCCGCCACGATTCCAAGTTGGCTGAGGATTACAGGTTGCGTAAATGTTATTATTGGATATTCCCAGAGCATTGCCCGCCCGATCAACCGCCTTAAAAAGATCCAATTTCTGTTCAGTGTATTGTTCTTTGCCAAAAATATCTTGAATATGGACACGTAAACCTGAATCGGTTCGATCAATAATCATGGAAACACAATGGCCAGGATCCCCCGTAAGGCCGATAGGAACTATTAACCGCTTGCATTCGGAATTTTCCCTGAGCGTGGTTGCTACAAAGCGTTCAAATTCATTAATGCATTGGTTATAATTTCCTGGATTTATTGGCATTAAGCCAGCTGAAATGACACGAGGCTGCCCTTCTATACCAACAACATAAGGGTGAAAATCATTTGTTGCCAGACTAGAAACAGGATCAACAAATCCAACAGGCTGTCGATATTCGGCCGTGGTATGGGCGGCATCATACAATGATCTGGCTGTGAATGTTGAAATATCAACGCCTTCTGGAGAATAACTATCTGTATTTCCGCGATGGCCAAGAATGCTTCCAGTAATTTCGCCCCCTTGCGTTAATACACCCAATACGGACAACGCATTTTCAGGATTCACATTCTCATAATCTGGTACAGTTAATTCTTGTGGCGGCCTTTGTGATGGGGGATTTCCTTGTGGCAATCCCTCATAAGAAGAACCCCACCGTAGTGTAAAAGGCGCGAGTAACGCTCCGAATGCCAAAGAAACAACACCCTTTGTTGTTTCTAAAAATTTTTTGGCGAAAAAATTTGGATTCATTATTTATCTATAGCAATATTATTAAAAAAGTAAAGTTTATTTTTAAAATCATTGTGAACGGGCCGACTGATAATATACCCCCTCAGCCAGAGCCGCTTTTCGCAAATCACCATCCAACGACGCCAGCGGTACACCCTCCCGTAGGGCTATATGCAGATAGGTTGCATCATAAACGGTCAGTTGATGTTTTTGGGCGAGGGCTGTTGTTTGCGCGACGTCGGGCAGCTCAACGCGCTCAAAAGGCATGATGGACAAGGCTTTCAGCAGCAGCGTCAGCTTTTCCTTATCCAGTCGCCCGCGCCGCTGAGCCATTAAAAGCCCGTTGGCAGTTTCGGTGAGGAACAATCCCGGAACAACGCCGTGGACTTCAGATTGTTTCAGCTGGTGAATGATCAGCCGCGCATAGGCCGCCTGTTCATCCTCCAGCAGGGCAGACAACACAACCGAACTATCCAGCACCAGTTTCATGGACGGTCTTCTTTGACCCATGTGGTGATTTCGGCGGGCGTTGCCTTGATGCTCCCCGCTAGGGATTCCCACAGGCCGAAGGCTTCTGTCGCTTTTTGGGCAAGCCCCCGTTCCGGTGCCATGAGGACGGCAACAACCTTACCGTGCCGTGTTATTTGGACATCATCGCCCGCCTCAACCCAGCGTAAGAGTTCCGAAAAGCGGTTTTTTGCTTCAAAGGCTCCGATTTCCAGCATCGTGGTTCCTCCCTGTTATTATATCTAGCTTATCATACAGTCCTGAATAAGGCGAGGAAAAATTATGTACTAGTTGCACCCTCCCTTTTCCCATGATTTAATACCCCTCTATGCCCGCACAGACACTGTTTGATAAAATCTGGAACGCCCACGTTGTTCATGCTCAAGACGACGGCACCACCATTCTGTACATTGATCGCCATCTGGTGCACGAAGTGACCAGCCCTCAAGCCTTTGAAGGGTTGAGACTTTCCGGTCGCAAGGTGCGCGCACCCAAGGCCACGCTGGCCGTGCCCGATCACAACGTCCCCACCGAGGGCCGGGTCAAGGGCATTGCCGATCCAGAATCAAAGCTTCAGGTGGATACCCTGATGCACAATGCCGCCGAGTTTGGAATAACCTGTTTTGGCATGGATGATAAACGGCAGGGCATTGTCCACGTTATCGGTCCGGAACAGGGGTTTACCTTACCCGGTACCACTATTGTCTGCGGCGACAGCCACACCTCGACCCACGGCGCGTTTGGGGCGTTAGCTTTTGGTATTGGTACCTCTGAGGTTGAGCACGTTCTGGCCACTCAGACGTTGTTGCAAAAACCAGCCAAGAATATGCGGATCACGGTAGACGGAACCTTGGGTCTTGGCGTCACCGCGAAGGATATCGTCCTTGCTATTATCGGTACTATCGGCACAGCGGGCGGCACCGGCTATGTCTTGGAGTTTGCCGGCTCCGCCATTCGCGGGTTATCCATGGAAGAACGGATGACCATTTGCAACATGGCCATTGAGGCTGGAGCTAGGGCGGGTCTTATCGCCCCGGATGAAAAAACCTTCGCCTACCTCAAGGGTCGTCCCCTCGCCCCCAAGGGGGATTTATGGGATCAAGCGGTCGCCTACTGGAAAACCTTGCACAGCGATACTGATGCTGTCTTTGATCGGGAAGTAACCTTAAACGCGGCGGATCTAGCTCCTCATGTCACATGGGGCACCAGCCCGCAGGATGTCCTCCCCATTACCGGAAAGGTTCCGTATCCTTCGGATTTCAACGATTCAGGTCGCCAGAAAGCAGTCGCCCGATCGCTGGAATATATGGGTCTTACGCCTGGCAGTTCGCTGGACAGTATCGCCATTGATACCGTGTTCATTGGCAGTTGCACCAATAGCCGCATCGAAGACCTCCGCGCCGCCGCCAGCATCGCCAAAGGCCGACACGTCAAAACTGGCGTACGCGCCATGGTCGTCCCCGGCTCTGGTCTGGTCAAAGAACAAGCCGAAAGCGAAGGCCTCGACAAAATTTTCCGCGACGCCGGGTTTGACTGGCGGGAGCCAGGCTGTTCAATGTGCCTGGCCATGAACGCCGATCGCTTGGAACCGGGGGAACGCTGTGCCTCCACCTCCAACCGCAACTTTGAAGGCAGGCAAGGCAGGGGAGGGCGCACCCATCTTGTCAGCCCCATCATGGCCGCCGCCGCCGCCATTCATGGCCACCTGACCGACGTTCGGACAATTTTAACGAATCAGTAACCTTCCCACGCCTACACTTACTCCAAACCTTTAATACAACAAAGGGAGCGAAGGGATGAGGCTTGGATTTGTTCTATTAATATCTCTCCTCTTGGGAGGCTGTAGTTTTATTTTTGGCAGCAAAGAAGTGCCGGAACCCGTAGGCATTGGCCGCGCCCCCGATGCCTTGAAACAAAGCCCCTGCGCCTGTCTTGAAGTCCCCCAGCAATGGGGAACGGTTATTGTTGGCAACACCTAGAATAAGGAATATTCATGGGACTGGGCGATAAACTCAAAGCAGCTTTTGGTGGCGTCAATACTGGCGAATCGCTCCGCCCTGCCCCCTATGCAGGGGAAGATAAAATAGGTGCCTACCCCGCCGATGTCAGCGTTCCGGCCTTAGAAGGCAAACGCCAGCTATTCACCACCCGCGTGTTTGCGCTGGCCTTTACCGTGAGTATGTTGCTCAATGTTGTACTGGTCTTTACCATAAGCGTCCTCACCCCCCTAAAGCGGGTAGAACCATTTTTACTCACCTTCAGCGATAAAAATCAACAGATTGTACGCATTGAGCCCATCAGCAAGGACGCCAGTGGTTTCCAACTTCTTATAGAAAGCATGGCCAACGAATTCGTCAAAATTCGTGAGGAGTTTGTTTTTGATGAACAAGAACAACAACGGCGCTGGACGCAGTACATCAGACCCCGCGTACCACAACGCGAATTTGAATCCTTTCTTAAAGAAATGGCTGATGTCTATCCCAAAATTCGTGATGCAAATCTTGGACAGAATGTTGAGATATTTAGAACACAACGGATAAGCTCCAATGTAATCGAAGTGTACTTTGAGATAACAGTCATTGATAAACGCGGCACTGTCAAAGGGCGAAAATCGTGGATTTCCCGCGTCACTTTTGGCTTTAGGCAACAGGCTGTGTCTTTAAGTGAACAATATCTTAACCCTCTTGGGTTTACAGTGCTTACTTATCAACGGATGGAAGCACGATGAAGGGGTTTCTACCCTTAATAGTTAGCCTATTTTTAGCTGTTCCCGCATGGGCGCAGATTGGTCTTGCACCACCATTAGGCAATCCGAATGTGGCACCAACAGACACAGGGCAGCCTGACTTTATTCAACAAACACAACAAGATATGCAACAACAGTCCCAAGGCAACTATCCCCAAATGATTCGGGATTTAACACCGCTGGGAGCAATTCAACAAAGCTGGAACAACCCAGCCCCCAGTAGTGGCCAAATTTCCCCCGGCATCGTTCGCTACGTCTGGCGGCCTGACTACGTCATGGCGATCAGAACGCGGGAATTTATGCAAACTACCATTGAATTACCGCAATGGGAGAGCATTTCAGAGGTTATTCTGGGGGACAGAACCGTTTTCGAAGCCCAAAAACTAAGTAGAGATTATATGATTGCTATCCGCCCCACCCATCCTGGAGCCGATACCAACATGACCGTTATTGGCGCATCGGGCAATATATATAACTTTTATTTGCGTTCAGAGGGATGGAACTCCAAAAATATCACCGATTTCACGGTATTTGTTCTAGCCAACCCCGCCAATTCCGGCGCATCGGGAAGCGTTGGTGCCGTTCCCATGGCACCCGGCTCCGGAACTCCTATCAATGCCTTGACGGGACAGCCTTTTGTGAATCAACCCATGAGTGGCCTCACCGGCACACCCAGCGGTACTGCCTTCACCGGAAGCACTGCTCCCACCAAACCGGATTTTGTTCGCTCCATTGCTTTTGATCCCACCAATCTGCGCTTTGATTTAAAAATTTACGCCCCCACCCCAGCCGACGTAGAGATTGCCCCCCTTCGAGCGTTCACCGATGGCCTATGGACGTATTTTGATTACGGTGAAAAAGCCGATACCGTCCGCCGTCCAGTCGTCTTCCGCGTGGTTGATGGTGTAGACAGTATGGTCAACACCCGAACCATGGGGCCAAATGGCAATATCATTGTTGCCGAAGCCATTGGCAATTTCACCTTACGCAATGGCGATCGCGTCGTCTGTGTTTACCAGGCCGGCGCGCCAAGAACCTTCGAAGGCAATCGCAGTATGCCACCGCCAGTACCCAGCAATGATCCTTCCCTATTCTTCAACAATCGCCCTGATGGTGTTGCCGATGCCGGGCTTGGCGCACAATACAGCGGTGCTCCTATTGGCGGGGTTAATCGCCAGCCCAACTTCGCCAATGGCAATGGCGGCGCCATTGGCGGCAGTTCCATCCCCGCCGTTGCTGGGCCTATTGCAGCACAAGGGATCGCCAACTACCAAAACGCCCCCGTTGTGCCACTTCAGCCCGCCCCGCAACCCGGCAGTTACAGTCAAGCTTACGGCGGCGTAGCCAATAATATCAGTATCGCTGGCCCGGCCAGCGTTGGCGGCCCGCAATTATATAGCAATATGCCATCTACCACTCATATGCTACCTCCGGGCTATACTAGGCCACAAAGCATTTATAATCAAAACTCTGTTACCACAGTACCCGCAACAGCTGGTACTGGTTTCGGCCAACGTCCGCCCATCCAATCTATGCCTGTACTGCCCTTCAGCGGCGCACGCACCTACGATTCACCCCCACCATCTCCTACTGCTATTCAGCAAGGATGGATCAAATAATTACCTGAAAAAATAGGAGATTAAACAATGTCAAAAAAATTAAAAAATCAAAACATTATAGTGACAGCTTTATATTTATTCATGACAGGATGCGCAACAATCACGCCGCCAGAACCCTCTATTGTTAAGCCTGTAATACCTGTTGCTATAGACAGTGCCACGAATCGGCCGTTTTTCTGGGCTTATCAAGATCAATTAGGTGAGCCTCTCCCCAATCGACCTATCAAATCCATTGTTTTACCAGAAGCATTACTATCCGATGTATTGCTCGGATTAATTGCGGACAGTGATTTACAGCTAAATATTGATACGGGGATTTCCGATCGAGGCCTACAAAATATTAATTTATCAGGAACCCTTGACGAAGCATTAAATACTTTAGGCCAAGATAATAATTTTTTCGTATTGCGCCAGGGGCAAACCCTCTATCTAAAACAAACGCTCAGCTACACCGTACCCCTTCCTCCCTTGGGCTTCTTTAGTGATTATCAAAGAGACAATCCAAAAAGTAATGCCGCCTTATACAACGCGTCCCGCAATCCCTATCGCTCTTTTGTTGAAGCCATCACTGCCGCCGGAGCTGTTAATGTCAACATTGACAGCAAAGAACGCCTGTTACATTTCACCGCCAGTCGATCTAGCTTAGCTGCCGTAGAATCATTCTTACAAGAACAACGCCGTCTACCTACGGTGGCTTTCCGTACACGGCTTATTAGCTATGCGAGCACAGCCTCACCGACTGATCTTGTACCTGGTGCTGTAGAACAAAACGACGCCTGGTTAGGAAAATTTACCGCCGATGATGTTGTTCGGCGCCTGACAGCACAGCGTTTAGGCAACAGTATTATTGAAAATGGCCTTATTATTGTTCCACTTGGCGGGGAAATACAAGCCTCTGCCGGCGTTAATACTGCCACAGAAGGTTGCCCAATGCTGGATAACCCGATGGGGGCAACAACATTACAATTAGCCACACGCAATCAAGAGGGTATTCTAGGAGTCAATTTAACCATGAATGCAATAACACTAGAACGGCCAAGTGCACCCTGCCGTCTGCCTGATACTTTACCTTTGATTTCAACCACCCAGTCATTTGTTATTGAAGGTGGGCGCTCCGTGTTTTTACCTGGCGTGACTATTGGCCAAGATCGCAATCTAGGTTTAATCCTTGAATCTCCAAATGTTATCGGACACACCGACGTTAAACCACCACGGCCATTTCCCTCTACCCCATTGATAAAAGATGACAGTGGTGTTTCTATTGCCCCGACAACCCAGGTTGTTCAAGAATCACCACTCGAACAACCTGCAAAAACAGATATTAAACCTGAAAAATCAAAGAAAAAAGTTGCACCCAAAAAACACTCAACCACACCCCAGCCATAAAAGTGATTTATGTCACAAATTTTATTGACATATTTTAAATTTTTGCCATACTGTTTGTATCGAAAGCGAGGCAAACAGATGATGAGCAAGGATGCTCCCCTTTTTGGATTTCACAACTTTCTAGTCATAGCCATTGTATTCTTAGCTGTATTGGGCTTATCTGCCTGTGGCAAAAGCGAACAACAAGCTCCCCAACAACTACAACAGGAGCAAAAAGCTGACGCCACCCCGGTGCAGGATCTGCTTAATATCGCCAGTCAACAACAAGACGCTCCGAAAAAGCCGGCTTTATTAACAAATCTTACCGGCAATATTGATTTTGGCAGTGGTAACGCCATTGGGGACGATCAAACTCGTGACATTACACTTGAAAATGAGGGTGATGAGCCACTCACCATCAAAAATATCACCCTTAACCCGCAGACCGTAACAGAATTTATCCTCGGCGGAAATTGTCTATCTGGGGTTGTGCTTGATCCTTCTAGAAAAGCTTGCCGTCTTGAGGTTACGTTCAGACCAGTTAATAATCAGAAAATTTCCGCCAGTATTGTCATCACCCATAACGGTCAGAACGACAGCCTTATTATACAGCTTTCCGGTTCCGGTGCCGAAGCCTATATTCCCCCCGAAATTGCTCAACAAAAACCCGAAGGCCCAACACAGCAACAAATTGAGGCCATGCGTATGCAAATGGAACGTCGCCAAGGTCGCCTCAGCAGCACTCCTTCCTTTACTGGTCAACAACGCAATCAATGGATTATGTCTGACTCAGACTACAAAGATATTGGTTATGGTAAAACAGTGGCAACATACCCGATTGACAGAACGCGGATGATTACCAGCGATCGCTATATTCCAGCCGTTCTGGAAAACACCATCAGCTCACAAATCCCCAAAGGACGTGTTATTGCCATTATAGAAAACCACGTTTATTCTGCTGAAGGTCGTAACATACTTATTCCCGCGGGCAGTCGCGCCATTGGTGAATACGACGGGTCTAACAAGGCGGGAACGTCACGGCTTTCCGTTGTCTGGAATCGCATCATTCGTCCTGACGGTGTTGGTATAAATGTTCGCTCTCCTTCTGCTGATCCCATGGGGCGCGTTGGCTTAATAGGCGATGTTGATAACCGTCTTTTTGATCGCTTTGGAATACCACTTTTGGTTTCTGCCATTGGAGTTGCGGCTAATTATGCCGCATCACCCTCACAAGTCACCACGACTACCACCACAGGCGCATTGGGCGTTCTTGGCACATCCACTTCCGAGACAACCACACGAGAAAATCAAGCGGTACGCCAGCTCAGTGCTGACGCAGTACAAAAATCCCAAGAATTTATCCAGAATACCGTTGCCCTTCAGCCCATTATCACTGTTCCCGCCGGAACGCGGTTTGTTATCCTTCCCACACAGGATATTGAATTCAAAACCCCGCAGCTTCTTACTGTTGCGGGTGAAGCCGGAAATCTTGTGAGTCAGGCTCAAGCACTTATTCGCGCCCTGCAACGCGGTGATATTGCTGGAGGTTCTGAACGCCTGATTGAAATTATAGGCCAAGTATCGAAAGCGGGTGCACTTGGCCAGCCTGGCCTAGATACAGGCGGCTCCCCTGCTGGTGCTTTTGGTGTTGATAACAGCGGCACCAATCAAGTCGGCAGCGCCGCAAATAATTATGGTCCAGGCCGCCCCAATGTTAATCCAACTATAAACAAACCTTAGCCTTATGAGTACTTTTAACAATAGCACCGCTCTTGATAATCCCCTTCTCCTCAGGGCACTTCAGCCCATTGAAAAATATTATTCCAGCAGAGAAGTAGAAGAAATCGCCATCAATCGTCCCAGCGAAATCATGATAAAAAAACATGGAAAGCCTGGGTGGGAACCTGTTGCGGCAACAGAATTAAATCTGCGCAGTTTGCACGCCCTTTGTAGAATGCTCGCCAATATTACAGAACAGTCTTTTGATCTCAATGATCTTCCTATTCTTGCCGCAACCTTACCACAAGGACATCGTTTTCAGGCAGTGCTTGGCACCAATGTGCGCTATGAAATGGGTGATACCAATGGGGTAGCTATATGTATAAGACGTTTTGATCTGAATAAAAAATTCAGCCTCGATGATTTTGATTTGCGCCCTCAACAAAAAACAAAAGAAGACTTAGTGCATCGAGGCGTTGAAAAAAAGCGTTACAGCGATTTTCCTTATGAAGATTTGGTATCCGCCGTACAACATGGCGAAGCTGTATTAATATCCGGCGCAACATCTACAGGAAAAACAACATTTTTAAACGCCCTTATTGATTTTATTCCGCGTGACAAACGCATTGTGACCGTGGAAGACACACGAGAAGTTGTTGTTCCTCACCCTAACCGTGTTCATTTTGTTGTTTCGCGTACCGCCGGTGCCAACAAGATTGGCTATACTCATATCCTTGATACCGTTGTCCGAATGACGCCTGATGTTATTGTCTGCGGAGAGGTTTCGGTTACCAATGCTAAAAGTATATACCGTTTAATGACTACTGGTCATTCCAACTTTATGGCAACCATTCACGCCGATTCACCAGAAATGGCATTGCGGGCGTTCTGGCAAAACCTCACCCAGACTGATCCAGAACTCGATGCCGAGGCCGCCGTTGAAATTCTTGCCCGCAGCTTTGGCCGAATTGTTCAAATCGATAGATCTTCAGGAAAACGCATCATCACCGCTGTGGATGCGCCAAATCTTGTCAAAAAAGTTGCCCATGAAGCATCAGGGGTGACGCTGGTACAAAAACCTGCTAGCATGACAAAAATAAGGGCGAAAAAAGATGGTTCTAAGCCCCTTTAACCGCCAAGATTACGCCGAACAAAAGCAGGCAACCCTATATCTTTTTCAGGTGCTTATCGGGTCTGTTATCGCCTTTTTTTTCTTTGTGCCTTTAGTTACAGCAACATATACATTTATTAAGTTTGGTGTCTCACAAAAAGTCGTCATGGCAGTAGAACAATATTTTGGTATGGCCAAAAATCCTATTGCTTGGTGGCAATGGCATCTCAACTGGATTACCACTATTCGCCACGGAAACCCCTACGATTGGCGGTTTATTTTTCTACCCGTTGAGATTGTTACGGCATTGGGCGGTACCTTGGTGGTTTTTGTCGGGTTTATGCTAAGCAATCCTTACACCTTTTTGGTAACAACTTTTGGTAATGCCCGAATGGCAACCAAACGTGACGTTGACAAAATGCAGCTTCTTAAAGGTTGGATTGTCGTTCTAGGCGAATATCAACGTAAATTCCTTAAACTTCCCGAAACTTTATCTGTCCTGTGCGTTGCCCCCCCTGGAACTGGTAAAACCGTCGCTATTGTCGTGCCTACTATTCTTACCTGTAATAACGTGTCCATGATTATTAATGACGTTAAGCCGGAACTTTTTGATATTACAAGTGGCTATCGCAGCCAACACAGCTTTTGCCTCAAGCTAGAATGGGCAGCATCTGATCAGCCAGAAAAGGGGATTTTCTATCCACGATGGAATGCTCTTTCTCCGTCTTCTATGCCTCCCCCAGGGGCACAGCGCGATTTGTACGTTGATCGCTTGGTCAATATTCTTATCGAAGAACCAAAGGGCAGTGCCGATCCCCACTGGACAAAACGAGGACGAGCCGTGCTGGCCGGATTCATTCACTATTTATGCTCAAAAATAGAAGCAGGGAACTGGAATAATATACCTCTAAATTGGCAAGGCAAAGAACCAAGCATTCCTATGCTACTGGATTGGATGACAGAAGCACAAATTTCCGCCCAAGAAAAAGTTGAACAGCTTCGCAAAACCAATCCAATGGCAGCCATGAGTGCCGATCCTATGCGGGATATGCTCACAGATGCCGTAAAAGAATGCCGTGCGGGTAATTATAGTAATCGTGCCATCTTAGAACTTACAGCCTTGGCCAATACCCCCGATAAAGAACGTGGCTCTATCATGTCCACCATGGACGGGGGTCTTGTTGTGTTTAAAAATAAAGCTGTCCGCGATCGTACCAGTCAAAGCGATTTTTCCTTCATGGACGTACGAGGGATGCGCGATCCGGTAACTGGGGAATATAAACCCATGAGCATCTATGTCTGCGTAACCCAGCAAGATGCCAAAGCTCTGGGCGTTATCACTGGGCTGCTGGTCGAAGCTCTCTCCGCCTGGCTAGTTGCCCACCCACCAAAGTCATCCACTGCTGATGGTCGCAAGGTTGGTCCTTTTGCTGCATTGTTCGTTCTTGATGAATTTCCACAAATGCCCAAACTGCGCGCATTGATTGATGGACCCGCTGTTGGTCGGGGTCAAAAAGTAAGCTTTTTGATGATTGGCCAAGATTTAGGGCAGATTACCGCCGTGTACGGCAAGGACGAGGTAGAAACGGTTATTTCCACCACTGCCGCCAAGGTTGTTCTTGCCCAGAACAATGAGACTACTGCGAAACGCTTTTCAGAAATGGTGGGTCAACGCACCGTGGAAACGGCCTCTCGTTCCCGCACCATGGGGGTAAGCCGAGAGACAAACCCGTTTGCCGCCAACGTTCAGCGTAGCCTGCAGGGACAACCCTTGCTCCGCCCCGAAGATTTTATGACCATTCCCAAAGGAAAGCATTATGTCCTTTTTCAAGGGTATCTTTCTCGGCCTATTTTGTGTGATACCCCAGCATATTACAAACATCCCGTCCTCAAAACCCTTGTGGATCCAAGCAAAGGCGGTAAATATAAAGCCGCTCCCCCTATGCCTGCTTTTATGATGGAACGGCGAAAAACAGAGTACCTTGCCGAACAAGAGCAAGAAAGGCTTAAAAAAGCCATGAAAGCTAGTTTAGAACTAGCTTCATCTTAAAAATCGAAGCGATTACGAAACATTAGTACTTCTATACTATCTTTATCTTTGGATTCCATTTTATTCCAACAAGGTAAATATAGGCGTGACTTTAATTAAAGAACCGCAGCCTCAGGACGGCACCGATGGCCGTAAAAAAAGCCAAATTATTCTGAGCGAGCGTTACATTGTCCATATGGGCGATATTATTCATGAATGTATGCATGATCTTTCGCTTGGTCAGGTTTTTGCTTTTAAAGCAACAGATTTACTAAATGAAGAACGTTTAATGGTTGCTTTCATGGCCGATAAAATGATGTCACCGCGCTATGATATGCTCGAACTACTAAAAAAAACGTCAAACGCAACGATTCTTTGTCCTGAAGCCTATGAAAAAAAAACACTGGGTGCTGGTTTTGGTAGTCTTTTATTCGCTGTTGCGCCCTTACCTGGATCTTCTGTCTTTCCTGAGGGCGGCAAACAAAAAATAACCCCGTGGACAGAACTCAATGTTCGTGAAATTTTTATTCGTCCGATTATTAATACACTTGCCGAATTACAAAAAAACTCATTATCTTACAGATTTTTATCTCCAAGTAATATATTTTATTCTGATCATACAAAAACATCGATTGTTTTAGGTGAATGCTTCATGGGTCATCTTGGTTGGAGAATACCGTTTACCGTTGAACCCCTTGAAATGATGCTTATTGATCCTGCCAATAAAAAAAGTACCAACGGATTTCAAGAAGATATTTATAATCTTGGAATACTTAGTTTGCATCTTTTGGAAGGAGAAAATCCCGCACAAAATCTTACGCTGGATAATCTTCTTTTTAAAAAAACAACGAACGGTACTTTAGCTACTTTTATCGGCGATAAACGATTTTCTAAAGAAATGATGGATTTTCTTAAAGGCACCTTACATGATAATCCAGAAAACCGATGGACAATCGATCAAGTATCCCAATGGTTAGGTGGACAAAGCATATCGCCAAAAGTGCCCACATTTCCGAAAAAAGCTGGTCGGGCATTAATATTTAATAATATAAACTATATCAATATTCCATCACTTGTTTATGCACTAGGAAAAACCAAGGATAGTGCATTAAAAATTCTACAAGATAATAAAATGAACATATGGCTTCGACGAAGTCTTGAAGCAGAAGATGTAGCCAATTCATTGCATGAAATATTTGCCGTTGCCACACGAGCAACCCAACCCCCAAGCGTTACCAGTGCGAAAGCCCTGATTGCTCTATGCCCTGAAGCACCCTTGTTTTATCAAGGTGTTGCCATTGATATTAATGGGCTTGGGGGTCTATTTCTTGCCGGACTTTTTGATAACCAGAAACGACAATTTTGTACAGACATTATCCGACATGGTCTTGCATCTTCTTGGTTACGTGCTCAAAGTTCTATTTCCGAAGAACAAAATCGCCTTGATAAAATTTTAGAACTTCTCAAAACTGTTATAATGAACCAAGGACTTGGTTATGGATTTGAGCGATGTTTTTATGAGCTTAATCCGCAAGCTGCTTGTTTAAGTTCTATTCTTGAGGACACTATAGTCCTTGAATCTATAGATATTCTTCCAGCTCTTGAGGCAATGCTAAATAAATATACTGATCTAAATTATAAAAATCCTATTATTGATAGACATATTACTGCATTTATTGCCAGCCGCTGTAAGTTTTTAAAAGAAGAATATTTTCGTCAATTAAATGATAAGAGCCAACCTTGGATACCACATATTGCATTACTTCGTATTTTCCATTCAATAAATCAAAAAAACGGAAATAAATCTTTTCCAAAAATAACAACATGGTTTAGTAAAACCTTGCAACAGAATCTTGATCATTTTAATAGTGAACCACGTCGCGCACAGATTACTAAAAATCTTGACCAAGCTGCACAAAGTGGCTCTTTCTTAAAAATTTTAGATATTATTGACAGCCCTCAAGAACGACAAAAAGATTCCATTGAATTCAAAAATGCACGCAACGAATACTTGAGAATCGATAAAAAAATAAACCTTCATCGGTATGCCTTACAAGATATAAATTCCCTTGTGGCTAAGAAAACCGCCGTTGTTTCTCCAATTATTGCTCTATTTTCTGCTATTTGTTTTTTCCTATTAAGGATGTGATTTCATGAAAATAAAAAATAACCCCAATAGAGCGCCAAATTTAAAAAAATCTTGGACTGGAAAAGTGAAATTTCTTTACGGACTTATTGTTCTTTGTATGTCTTTAATTTCTTTATCCGGAGTTCTTCTTTGTACAATAGGTATGCTTCCTGGACTAGTAGCATGGTCATGGGATAAAAATCCCAATAAACGTATAGCCTTATCTGTCATTATAATGAATGCTGCTGGCATTGCTCCAACCCTTATTAGGGTTCTTCCTTTAGGGTGGAGTCTCGCCGCTGGATTTGAAATTCTCAACGATGCAAGAGAGTGGCTTGGAATTCTTAGTGCTGCGGGCGTTGGATGGGGTATTATCATCGTTACTCCACAAATTATTAGAACTATACTTATTTGGCATCACCAAAGTGGCATAAAATATAACGTAGGGTTACAAAAAAAACTTATAGAATCTTGGGGTGAAAAAATTTCAGTATCTGATCCCATCAAAAAAAGAGAAACAATGTCTGTGCAACGAGTGGAACGGTAAATATTGCCAACACGGTACTAATTGCAACTGCCGTAGCTGTTTTTTCCGGATGAAGATTCATTTCACTTGCAAACGCAACAGTATTAGCAGCCAAAGGTACAATAGCCAGCACCCATAGAGCTGTGCGTGCTAATGAATCAAAAAATCCTAAAAATACATAATCTAAAGCTAATACTCCCATCACTAAAATTGGCCAAAAAACAAATCGCATCAATAGCAAGATGAAATTAAAAGCAATATCAAATTGAAGTCGTCGCACCATTGATAATCCCACACCCACCAACATCATGCCAAGAACCACATAAGCCCCGCGTACTTGCTCAAGACCCGTCAACATCCAAGTAGGAATAGCCACGCCACTCACCTTAACCAATAATCCCAACCCAACCGCATAAAGTGTTGGCAGCATTAACAACCGCTTCATGCTATCTCGCACGGAATAGTTACCCCTCGCGATAAGGTAATAACCTATACTAGCCTCAAAAAAAGTCATCCCCAACATTGCCAGCATATACACACCCAATGCCTCTGATCCAGCCAAGGTCAAAAAGACTGGCACACCAAAATATCCCGTATTTCCAGTACCAGATATTGAAGCAATAAGATAACGCCGCGCATCCGGATAAAATCTTCCAACCAACAAAAACATTAACCCACTCATAAATATTGCCAAAACAAAAGTAATAACGGGTAATAACAAATAACGGATATCTAATGGGGCAATACTCACCGAACCTAAAAACATCAACGGTGCAATCAGATAAATAACCAAACGCGCCATTTGTTGTCTGTCTATTTTTAAAAAACGACCAGCAAAAAATCCTAATAAAACATAAACATATAAGGGTGCTATACGCTGTAAAAGAATGATTATCATAGGTACACATTTTGCTTGTTGTTTACAATTTATCAACCATTGACTTTTACATCCAACATTATGAACTTCGGTGATGTTTTAGAGATTACCCAGCAAGCACTCTGGACAACCCTAAAAGTTGGGGCACCACTTCTTATAATTACTCTTGTTGTTGGGCTTATAATATCTTTATTTCAAGCTCTTACGCAGATACAGGAAAGTACGCTGTCCTTTGTTCCAAAAGTCATTGCTGTCTTTGCCGCAACAGCATTATTTCTTCCTTTTATGTTTAGCACTTTACAGGGATTCACCCTGGAACTTTTTCAGCGCATGATTCAAGGAAGTTAAGATGTCCCTGCTAACCTTTCTTCCGCAGGAAACTTTTGCCTTTTTAATGACTTTCTGCCGCGTCGGCTCCCTTATTTATTTAATGCCCGGTTTAGATCAAATGTTTGTTCCCGGAAAAGTGCGCTTAGCTTTTGCTATACTGTTCAGTTTAGTACTTTGGCCTCTTACACCCATTCCTATTGTTCCAGAAAGCGGTTTACAGACATTTATTTACATTGGTCAGGAAATTATAATTGGCGTTTTTTTTGGATTAATGGCTAAATTTTTACTTAGTACTTTGGACGTCGCGGGCTCCATCATTGGTCTTCAAACTGGAATGTCAAATGCTTCACTGTTAAACCCAAGCCTAGGTCAGCAAGGAAACCTCTTTTCCGTATTTTTAACTATGGCTGGTATAACGGCAATTTTTACTACTGATCTTCACCATAATACTTTTAAAGCTTTAGCACAAAGTTACATTTCTTTCCCTATTGGAACCGCATTCAGTATTATTGATGCAAGCAATCATCTCAGTCGCGTTTTTGCCGATGCCTTTCATATCGGAATTCAATTAGCAGCACCACTGCTTATCTTAGGAATTTTATTTAATATTACCATTGGGATAGTGTCGCGTCTAATGCCACAAGTACAAATATTTTTTATTATAGTCCCGGCACAAATAATTGTAGGAATAGCAATTTTAGCGATTGTGGTATTGTCGCTACTAAAGGTTTTTGTAGCTAATTATAACTATCCTTAAAACTGTGCATAACTTGTGGATAACTTATCGATTTTAAAAAACCAACAATACTATTCCCGTTGTCTTTGCCTTATTTATACTGGTTCCTTATAAAAAAATATTGTTATGAAAAAGTTTTAGCAGTTGGGGATTATTTTTAGTTTTTTGATTTCAAAAATACTTTTTTAAAAATTGTTGTGGAAAATTCTGTGAATAAAAAAATTTCAAAAGTTATCCCCGTTTTTATGGGTACTACTTACTACTACCATTATTTTTCAAAAAAATTATAGAAGGAAAGTGTTATTAAGTTTTTTCTTATAATGAAACTGTTATATTGAAGAATGACTCTTGGTATTATTTCTATAGAAACAAAACAACATCAATACGATATCATGATTGGTAGCGATATTTTATCGCATTTAGAAAAAGACCTTGCACCATGGTTAGATATAACAAAAAAAGTTATAGTCCTTAGTGATAAAAATGTTGCTCCTTTATATAAAAAAACAATTGAAAAATCCCTTGATAAAAAGAATGTACTTTTTGTCACTCTCCCTGCCGGAGAAAAAGCAAAAAGTTTTACGACTCTAAAAAAAGTTCTTGAAAAAATAATATCATGGCGCATTGATCGCAAGACGATTCTTATTGCTTTAGGTGGTGGTGTAGTTGGGGATTTAGGCGGTTTTGTGGCTAGTATTACCTTACGGGGGATACCTTTTGTACAAATTCCCACAACCCTTTTGGCTCAAGTTGATAGTTCTGTTGGTGGAAAAACAGCCATCAATAGTAATTTTGGTAAAAATTTGATAGGGACTTTTTACCAACCAGTTAGGGTAATTATTGATATCAATTTTTTAAAGACGCTTCCTTTACGCGAACGTCGTGCTGGTTATGCAGAAATTCTTAAATATGGTCTTATTAGTGATTCCACTTTCTTTGAGTGGTGCCAAAAATATGCTCAAAAAATACTTGATGGTGATAATGAATCTTTACAAAAAGCTATTACTTATAGCTGTCGTGCAAAAGCTCTAATAGTTAGTAAAGATGAACGAGAAACTGGTATTCGAGCATTGCTCAATTTTGGTCATACATTTGGTCACGCGTTGGAAGCTGCTGCTGGATACGATAGTAAAATACTTCTTCATGGTGAGGCAGTGGCATACGGTATTCGGTTGGCAGCACGGTTATCGGTCAGATTAGGTATGTTGGTAGCTGATCAAGCAACAGCCATTGAAGAACATCTTAATGGCCTTAAGTATCCTAAGACATTAAAAGAATTATTACCTGATCTAACTTTAAATAAAAATGAATTACTAATGGCGATGGAAAGTGATAAGAAGACGATTGGCGGCAAAAAAACATTTATTTTGTTGAATGCAATTGGAGATGCTGTGGAACGTAGGGATGTGGACGATAGTGATATTTTAGCTGTGTTATCATGACCCCCCAAGCATTGGCCAGTGCGGCTTTAGAAGTTCTTACTGCTGCTAACGGCGGTGTTCCTGTCGATAGGGCACTACATCATTGGGGGAGAGAACATCGTTTTGCGGGAAGTAAGGATCGGCAACATCTTGCTTATTTAGTGTATGGTGTGTTTCGTTATCGGGTACGTTTAACGTGGCGACTGATGCGCGTTGGTGTACACTGGACACCGCGCTTGGGGCTTCTTTCTTATCAATTTATTGTAGAAGGTAAAAATCAATTATTATTAAAGAACTTTTATAGTGGGGATCGATATGCACCTGCACCATTATCACATATAGAATTGTGTACTCTGGAACAGCTTTGTCTTGATACTGAAGCTGAGTCTAGTATGCCAGTAGCGGTGAAGGGTGAATGCCCTGACTGGGCGATAGCCTCTTTACAAAACCGTTATGGAGCCGATCTATCAAGATTGCTTGGTGCGCTTCAAGAACAAGCCCTGGTTGATTTACGGGCGAATACATTGCATGGTGACAGAACGGCATTATTAGATCAAGTTCGAGCAGAAGGTTTGTCGGCGGAACCAACGCCATACTCACCATTAGGTGTGCGCATAGGTGAGCGTTTTTCTTTCGATCGTTTATCGGTTTTGCATAATGGCCAAGCAGAAATTCAGGATGAAGCAGCTCAACTTGCCGCTCTTTTGGTAGGGGCAAAACCAGGAATGGCGGTGCTTGATTTTTGTGCCGGCGCAGGGGGGAAGAGTTTAGCGTTAGCTGCTAACATGGAGAATAAAGGGAGATTGGTCGCTCTTGATATAGCTCCAAAGCGATTGGAGGAGGCTCAGCGTCGTTTACGTAAAGCAGGGGTACATAATGCTACCGTGCGGATGTTGGAAGAGCGCTGGTGTGCTAATAACAGCGGAAAGTTCGATCGCGTTTTGGTTGATGCCCCATGTACAGGTACGGGTACTTGGCGACGTAATCCTGATGCGAGATTTCGCTATACAAAAACTGATCTTGAAGAATTATCAAAAAAGCAAAAATCTATTCTTAAAAAAGCTGCTGAATTAGTAAAGCCTGGCGGTGAATTATGGTATGCGACCTGTTCATTGCTGGCGGAAGAAAATGATGATCAGGTTGCCTGGTTTAATGAAATTAAAACCGATTTTTCACCAATTTTAATGGTTGAAGCACTTAGTCGTGTGGATTTTTCAAAACCACTACAGGCAAAAGATAACACCTTACAATTAACACCCCATGAGCATCAAACGGACGGATTTTTTATAGCAGCGTGGAAAAGAGATTAGCTTTTTAATGCCTGAAGCGTTGCCTTAACGTAAGTCACTCCTGTCCATACAGTTAAAGCAGCAGCCAATAATAAAATACTTTCACTCCAAAGCCAGGAATTAGTATTTGCACCTCGCCAAGCATATTCAAAAAATAATCCGGACAAAGAAATCATCTGTAAGGCGGTTTTGTATTTTGCTATTGGGGTTACTGGAATATTAAGATTGCGCTGAGCGAGGTATTCCCGCAGGCCAGATACAATAATTTCTCGCCATAAGATAATCCAAAACCCCACCATTCCTATTATGGTTAGAATCTCACTCAATGCTAGTATTAACAGGGCGGAGATGACCAGAATTTTGTCTGCAATAGGATCGATCATCGTACCAAACGGGGAAACCTCTTTGCGATGACGGGCAATAATTCCATCAGCAAAATCTGTAATACAAGCAATGGTGAAAACAGTAAAAGCCAACCATGCACCACCTGGAAGCCACCAAAATAATAGTAACGGTATTACCGCAACAAATCTTGCTAAAGTAAAATAATCAGCCAATGTTATAGTGGGCACAGCAGCCTCCAAAAATTTTTATGATAAATTTAATATCAACGATTTATAGCTATCTTCGGTGAGTAATTTTTCAAGTTCGTTCGGGTTATTAATTTTTAGACGAAAAAACCAACCATCACTATTAGCGGCGCGATTGACTAAAGATGGATCAGTTTGGATAGCAGTGTTGCTTTCAGTAACGGTGCCGGACACCGGTGCATAGACTTCACTGGCGGCTTTTACTGACTCTACCACAGCAACGGGCGATCCGGCTGTAATAGTTTTTCCAGATTCTGGGACTTCAACGTATACCACATCGCCTAAGGCGTGTTGAGCATAGTCGGTAATACCTACAGTGGCTATGTTATCTTTTACTTCGAGCCATTCGTGAGAGTTTGTATATAAACGCTTTGACATAAAGAATCCTGAAAGAAAGTACTCTGTTGTTGGAAAGATGATGGTTTATGTCAAGGGAAATACTTTGTATTCAGATAATAAAATAATTTTATTATAATTAATAAGCTTGTTCTTATTGACGAAATAATTCATCATGATTAAAATTTTCTTTTCGGATTTTTCGTGACATCTTCTGTAAGCTCATCGCCGATTCTCCCTGTGTACAGCCCGTTTCCGGTTGCTTTTGTGCGTGGTGAAGGCTGCTGGGTGTATGACATTCAAAATAGAGCATATCTTGATTGTGGCAGTGGTGTTGCCGTAAACGCTTTGGGTCACCACCATCCGGCTTTAATGAAGGCCCTTTATAATCAAGCCGAAAAAGTTTGGCATATCTCCAACTGGTATCAATCTATAGGTCAGGAAAATCTTGGTAAAATATTAATTAAAAACAGTTTTGCTGATTATGTCTTTTTTGGTAACTCTGGGGCTGAAGCCATTGAATGTGGTATTAAAATTGTTCGTAGTTTTTTTCGAAGCAATGGCCAGCCACAACGGTATAAAATTATTGCCGCTAAAAATTCATTTCATGGTCGTACCTTCGCAGCATTGTCGGCTTGTGGTAAAGGTGGATTTGAGCCAATGCTTCCTGGGTTCGAGCAAGTACTCTATGGGGATATAGATGCGCTTAAATCAGCTTTAAACAATGAAACTGCCGCTATTCTTTTAGAGCCTATTCAGGGTGAAGGCGGCATCAATATGCCCCCGCCAGGGTACTTTAAAGCCGTGCGTGATTTGTGTGATGAAAATAATATTCTATTGTTTCTTGATGAGATTCAGACCGGAATTGGGCGTACAGGACATTTATTTGCATACGAGGGTGAAAATATTCAACCCGATATTTTGGTTAGTGCTAAGGGGCTTGGTGGTGGTTTTCCCATTGGGGCGTGTCTTGCTACGAAAGAAGCTGCACGTGGTATGACTACGGGAACGCATGGTTCTACTTTTGGCGGAAATCCTTTAGCTACCGCTGTTGGTGCTGCCGTTCTTCATGAAATTCTCAAGCCTGATTTTCTTGTTAATGTTATTGAGATGGGTAGCTTTTTTATACAAGGAATGCGTAGTCTTGTTGCAAGCTATCCACAAGTTTTCAGTGCCACCCGTGGTGCTGGCCTCATGTTAGGGCTCGTCTGTGTTCCTGATAATCGTTTGGTAGCAGAGATGTTGTTGGCCGAAGGCTTGCTTGTTATTCCCGCAGGAGGAGGCGTCATTCGTTTATTACCACCTTTGATTATAAATAAAAAAGAAGTAGAAGACGCATTGATGAAGCTGGAAAGAGTTGCTGTTGCCTTGGAGGCAAGAGTCAGTTATGCTTAAGCATTTTCTAGATATTGTTGGGCATAATGCGTTAACATTAACAGCACTCATTGAAGCGGCGGCTCGTTTTAAAAATAAATCTGCTGAGGTTCGGCATTCAAATCGGGCGTTAATATGTATTTTTGAAAAACCCTCCACTCGTACAAGAGTATCTTTTGAGCGCGCTGCGTGGAAATTGGGTGCTCAAGCAATTATCTTACGCAGTGATGAAATGCAGCTTGGTCGGGGTGAAAGTATTGCTGATACGGCTCGGGTATTGTCACGGTATGGTGACGCTATCATGCTTCGTACTACGGCTCATGCACGGTTAACCGAGTTGGCTACATTCAGTGCTGTTCCAGTTATCAATGCCTTGACGGATAAAAGTCATCCCTGTCAGATTCTTGCAGATATGCTTACTTGCCGGGAAGCAGGGTTAAATCTTGGAAAAATGAATGTTGCCTGGATTGGCGATCCAAACAATGTTTGGCGTTCTTGGTATGAGGCCGCCACGGTGTTCGGCTTTACTTTGCGGACTGCAACACCAGAGGCTTTGTGGAAAAAAGCCGATGGTTATTTGACGATCGATCCAGTAGAAGCTGTTCGAGGTGCTGATGTTGTTGTTACGGATACTTGGGTGTCTATGGGCTGTACGGATGTTTTCGCCCAAAAAGATCGGCTTCGGCCTTATCAAGTAACCCCCACATTGATGGCCGCAGCTAAGACATCCGCAATTTTTTTGCACTGTCTTCCTGCCATGCGCGGTGAAGAAGTTGTTGACGCGGTAATGGATGGCATACAATCTCGCGTCTTAGACGAAGCAGAAAATCGTTTATATGTTCAAATGGCATTATTGGATTGGTTGTGGACATAACCAATCCTCCTACTGTTCTTGATCCTTTTGTTGTTAGTCCGACGGATGACATTATTTTGTCGTTTCTTTTGCCTACGTATGGGGTGCGCGGTCGGCTGGTACGCTTGGCACAAACGGTAACAACAATTTTAGGATACCATGCTTATCCACTACCAGTAGGTGAATTATTGGGCGAAGCATTGGCATTAACAAGTGGTATGGCCAGTTTTTTTGATGTGGATGGCAAATTCATTCTGCAAACGAGTAGCGAGGGTGCTGTCTCTATGTTGGTGGTTGATATTACCTCCGATGGCGGGGTGCGTGGTTATGCCCAGTGCACGGGACCTGTACCAGTGAATCCGGAAAACCTACAATCGCTGACTGGTAAAGGATACTTAGCTTTTACGGCAACGCTTAGTGCCACTAAGGAACGCTATCAAGGAATTGTCGCCCTTGAAGGCTCACGTCTTGGGGTGGCGGTCGAGCATTATTTCAACCAATCGGTGCAATTGCCCACTAAAATTATAGTTGCAACACAGCAAGAAGCGGCGAACGCTTGGCGTTCGGGTGCGTTGCTTATACAGTCTCTTCCGGAGGATGAGAATAAAGCTACTGATAAGGACGCGGCTTGGGATGAGGTTGGGGCACTTCTTGAAACTCTATCTAAGGCTGAATTATTAGATAGTGGGCTTGCAGCGGAAAGGTTATTGTATCGTCTTTTTGGTGGGATTGAGGTACGAGTATTCCCACCTCAACCAGTTTTTGCCACTTGTCGATGCACCTCACAGCGGTTGAAAATGATTCTTTCGAATCTTCCCAATGAAGAGATATCCACCATGTGGGATGATTCGAATAGAATCGAAATGAATTGTGCGTTTTGTAATAAAAGCTTTGAATTTACATCAGAAAACCTTTTCTGATTGCGGGTATATATCTGGTTTCATAATTAAAAGTATACTTGCAACCAGCGCACGGCACAAAGTGCCGCGTCCGAATGGACGAACAAAAATAACTTATAGCGCGCTGAAGAATTTTTAAAGTCTACTGTTAATTCCGCAACGCGCTATAAGTCTTTTCTACTAAGGGGCACCTCTAATAACCCCATTTATTAGGGATGAGTGGCTCTGATGGGATGTGCGAGCAAACGTAAGCGTACTCAAACGTACGTGCGGATTGCGAGCATAGACCTGACGACGTCAATCGCCCTAGAAATGAGGTTATTAGAGGTGCCCTAAGCAATGAGAAATTGTCCTTCAACTTCTACAGAAGCTCCTAAGGGTAGGCTAGCCACACCAATGCTGGTACGAGCGTGGCGACCGTGAGGTGCAAGGGCACTAGCAATAATATCGGATGCTCCATTCATTACTAAAGAATGCCCTGTAAATTTTGGCACCGATGCAATAAAGCCGCCTAAACGCAGGCATCCTTTAACTTGGCGGTTGTTTTGAATTAAAAAATTATGCAATTGAGATAACAAATTAATAGAAGCTACTTTAGCGGCCACGGCTGCATCTGTTGGATCTACTGTATCTCCTACAATTCCGGTACAGCTGATTTTTCCATCAACAAAAGGCAATTGACCAGAAATCCATAAAATACTTCCATCAAAATTATAAGCAACATAATTGGCAACGGGAGCTGGTGGAAGACTTAAGGATATTCCAAGACGGGCACAGACATGGAATAATTCATCGGCATTAAACATTAAAAACTTCCTTCCCTTAGAATTGACAATAGACGACAGGCGTGTATCACAATAACATGAACAGGAAAAGGATAATGGACTTCAGCCGTTTGGGAATGCAGCTTAAAACTTGGTGGGTAGGTCAATACGTGGGTGCGGACAGTTTTGGTAATCGTTATTTTCATGATAAAAAAGACGCACGACGCTGGGTGCTTTTTAAGGGTTCCACAGAAGCATCTAAAGTTCCACCAGAATGGCAGGCTTGGCTTACTCGTACTGAAAATACCCTACCCCAATTGGAGAGATATCGCTATGTTTGGCAAAAAAATCATACACCTAATTTGACAGGAACTATTTATGCTTATTACCCTCCGGGAGAGTTACGCTGGGGTAGTCACCGTTCTCACGCTACAGGAGATTATGAAGCATGGTGCCCTCCTGTACAAAAAACAGCTTTTTCCAGAAAGAATGACGTATGAGCCGTAGTGTTTTTGAAACTATATTGGGGGCTGTAGTTCTTCTTATCGCGGGTGTTTTTGTAATATTTGCTTATAATAGCAGCACCACCCATCGTGGGGTGAAAGATGGTTATGTACTGCACGCTGTTTTTAGCAAGGTGGGTAGTGTGACCGTCGGTACAGATGTTCGTATTGCTGGAATCAAGGTGGGTCGCGTCAGCAATCTTAGCTTGGATCAACGCACTTTTCTCGCCCGCCTTAGTGTAACATTAGACGAAAGTATCCAATTGCCCAGAGATTCTGTTATCACGGTTGCTTCAGAGGGATTATTGGGTGGTAACTTTGTTGCAATTACTCCCGGCGGCGATCCGGATACGCTTAAAAATGGTGAGACTTTTGCTTTTACGGAAGCTCCTACAAATTTAAGCGATTTGTTGGCAAGATTTGTATTTTCTTCGGCGAGTGGTGGAAATGGAGAAAAAACTGTGACAACTCCTACAGTCAGTCCTTTGGGGGCACAGCCTTGATGCGTGCTATTGTTTGTGGGCTGGCAATCTTATTGATCCAGTTCTCTGCTATGGCGCAAATTGGAGTAGAACAAACACCTGTAATTGAGGAAACAGTGAGTGTTCCCTTGGGAACTGAGCCGGAAAGTCAGGGGGGGCTTGATCCTGTTCTTCCTCCGCAAGCTGTAGGTACGACAGCGAAGAAATATACTCCTAATAGCATTGCTGTGCTCCAAGGTTTGGATAAAATAACAGCAAGAGTTAGTAGATTTGAGGCTGGTGTGGATAAGGTGGTGCGATTTGGTACATTAAGACTTTCCGTGCGAGCTTGCCAAAATACTGTGGATGAAGAAGTTCCCGATAGTGCGGCCTTTATTGAAATTGATGAGCAGAAACCAAGTTACGAAAATATCCGTCGCTTTACTGGGTGGATGTTTGCCAGTAGCCCAGCTCTATCGGCGTTAGAACATCCCGTTTATGATGTTTGGTTGTTAGGATGTAAAAATCCTGATACTGCTCCTTCTGGTAACATACCACGGTAGAAAACAGGGCTGATTTTTAAAGCATCCTCCAACATTCTAGAGAAAGCTGCCTTGGGGATTTCTATTGCACCAAAGCGTTGTAAATGTTTGTTAACAAATTGGGTGTCAAGAAGGCAGAAGCCGCTAAACCGCAGGCGGGCAACCAAATCAATGAGAGCTAATTTGCTTGCATCCGGTGCGCGGCTAAACATTGATTCTCCAAAGAAAGCCCCGCCGATGACGAGACCATATAAACCACCAATGAGATCGGAACCGCGCCAGCATTCTATGGAGTGAGCATGACCGAGTATGTTTAATTCAGTAAAGGTTTCCAGAATAGTGTCATTAATCCAAGAATCCGTACTTGCTCGGCGATTGTCGGCGCAGGCTCGAATGACAGAGCGGAAATCAGTATCTATGCGAATTTCAAAATCTCCGCGCCGCCAAGTTTTAGCGAGACTGCGGGGCACATGGAACTTATCAAAAGGGAGAATGCCCCGCCACGTTGGTTGCACCCAATAGACTGTCGGATCATCCCGAGTTTGCCCCATAGGAAATAGTCCTAGGCGGTATGCATCAAGAATAGTTTGCGGAGCAATAAAATGAATGAGAGTACTCATACCATTTTGCCATCAAATGATTGCAAAATGATTCGCTCAAACGCCGCGCGGGCTGGCCGCTTTGCGCAGATAATTTCTACATATTGAACGCAAAGCGGTATCATTTCTTTTGGGAAATTGTTGCGGTGGGCACTGTTTCCAGAAATGCATGAAATTCTGCTTCGGTTTTAAAGCATACGCGGACTTCTACGCCACTTTCCTGCACCCGACGTAGGCGCACTGGGGCGTGCCAGCGTTGCTGCAAAATATTGATATATTTTGTAAAAGCGGGGTCAGGCAAGCGACGCTGGAAAGTTTGAGATGCTGATTTAGTATCATTGTTTTCGCTTACATCAGGCTCAGGTATCGTATCACCAAATCGCAATAATACTTCTACTTGGCGTACAGTAAGATGTTCTTTTTCAATGCGCTCTGCGAGATCGTCATGCTGATCTGCCGGAAGTGAGAGAATAAGACGCGCATGGGCGGGGCCAATGCGGCCTGCGGCTAGCATGGCGCGGGTTGCGGGGGCAAGATTGAGCAGGCGCACTTGGTTGGACACATAACTGCGGCTCAGCCCTAGCCGTTGGGCCAAACCTGCGTGATCGTATAATCCCGCCTTGAGCAATTGCTGATAGCATTCTGCTTCTTCCAAGGGGTTAAGGTCTTCACGCTGTAAATTTTCTAGTAGTGCTAGTTCTAGTGCTTCGCGATCGTCTGCTGTTCGTACGATAGCGGGAATCGTTTCTAGTCCCGCTTTGCCTGTTGCGCGCCAGCGGCGTTCCCCGGCGATAATTTCATACGCATCTGCAACTTTGCGGACGATAATGGGTTGCAGCACTCCGTGGGTGCGAATGGAATCGGCTAATTCGGTTAAAGCCGTTTCATCAAAATGCCGCCGCGGTTGTTGGGTGTTGGGGCGCACTTGGCGCATGGGCAACTGCAACACGCTTTCTTGTGTTTCTTGAGTCTCCCCTGTTGGGGCAAATAATGCGGACAATCCCCGACCAAGCCCGGCTTTTTTCCCTGTTAAAGTGGAAGGGGTAACAACGGATGTCATGATACAGGCGTCTCCATAACAACACGGGCTTTTTCACGCTGTAAAAATTCACTGGCTAGTTCCATATAAGCACGCGCCCCAGGGCACCGTGGATCGTAGAGCATAACAGGCACCCCGTGGGAAGGGGCTTCGGATACCCGGACGTTGCGGGGAATAGCAATTTTATAAACTTTATCGCCAAAAAAGCCGCGTACATCTTCGGCTACGCCCTCACATAACCGATTGCGGCGATCGAACATTGTTAGGACAATACCTTGAATGATAAGCTCTCTATTGTAGGCTTGGCGGACGCGATCTAAAGTTTTAACAAGGCCACTCAGCCCCTCAAGGGCGTAATACTCGCATTGCAATGGTACTAAAACACCGTTGGCCGCTACTAGAGCATTGAGAGTGAGCAACCCCAACGCAGGCGGACAATCAATAAAAATAAAATCATAGTACCGATCAAGATTGCCAAATGTTTGGCGCAGCTTTTTTTCCCGATCCGCAACGTCCACTAGCTCTAGCTCAGCTCCCATGAGGTCGGCAGTAGCGGGCACCACGTCCAATCCGGGAATACGGGTAGGTAAAATAACATCTGATAACGATGTCTCGCCTAACAATGCCTGATAAATACCCTTAGTAATTTGTTTTTTATCGGCGAGACCGAAACCGGTACTGGCATTTCCCTGAGGATCAAGATCAATAAGCAATACTTTGCGTTTAATCGCTGCAAGTGCCGTGGCCAGGTTTACTGCTGTTGTGGTTTTCCCCACCCCACCTTTTTGGTTGGCAAGGGCAATGATACGGGGTCGACGCTCAGGCTTTAGCATCGGCTCAACGTCATGTGCGCTACCTTGCAACACTTCAACCACGTTTCCACCCCCTGATAGCTACGATAAAAGACCCCGTCGCTGTGGCTGTAACCTCTAGAGAAGAAAAAGTCCACTGTCTCCTCGCTTCTGCTATCTCTGTGTCAATGTTTTTTCCTTTGAGAAGGAGCAATCGTCGGTTCTCTGGCGCAATGGTATCCAGCAGCTCCAGTAGTCGCGGCAATGGCGCAAATGCCTTGGCAGTGAAATAATCCACATCCAACGGGGGCAGGCTTTCCACTCTAGCACAACGCACCGTCACTGGTAGGGAAAGTTTTTGAGTAAGATGTTGTAGAAAAGCCGCTTTTTTATGGTTGCTCTCAATAAACGTGTAGTGGTTCCTCGGCAAGGCGCAGGCTAACACCACCCCTGGCAGGCCATTGCCACTGCCCACATCGGCAATTCGTAACTGTGTGCCATGTAGCCACGGAATCAGCGCTGCGCTGTCGGCAATTTGATCATCGATATGTTGTCGCTGATTTTTTGAAATAAGGGCGGTTTTAGATGCCCAAGACTCCAGTTCCCGGCGATAAAGGTTTATTCTAGACGTATCCAAGGTTTTGTTCCAGCGCACCGCAAAAAATTTGACCTAGGGTAATATGCATTTCCTGAATCCTGGCTGTATTGGTGCTGGGCACACACAAAAGCGGATCAACAAGTCCTGATAATAAACCGCCGCTGCCACCACTGAACGCAGCGACAAAAGCACCTTTAGTTTTTGCGGCTTCAAGGCCATTAATGACGTTGGTGCTGTTGCCGGAGGTGCTGATTCCAATAACTAAATCAGCAGGGCTTACTAATGCCTCTACTTGCCGGGCAAAAAGCATCGAGAAATCAAAATCATTACCAATTGCCGTGAGTGCTGATGTATCTGTAGTTAGTGCTAATGCCGGAATTGGCGGGCGATTTTTACCAAATCGTACGGTTAGTTCTGTAGCAAGGTGTTGGGCATCCGCCGCGCTGCCGCCGTTGCCAAATAGAACAATTTTCCCGCCGGATCGGATACTGGTCACGCCCAGTTGCAACAATTTTGCAAATCCTTCGCGGCAGGCATTGGGGGTGGATGCGGATACTATTTTGTGATCATCCCAACAAGCATCGTAATATTGTAAATTCATGCCGCTACCCTGCTTTTCTTTGCTTCAATACGCACATGACGCAGCAAGCATAATACCCCTGCTGGGGTCACACCAGGAATACGCCCTGCTGCTGCTAGGGTTGCTGGACGTACTAAGGTGAGTTTTCCTCGCTCCTCATTAGAAAGACCGGAAATACCAGCATAATCCAAATCCGCAGGTAGCAATAGTCCGCCATCACCCAATTGCCCTGTTTCTAGAGCAAGACGTTCTTGTTCTATCCCGTAGTACGCCGATGCTTGAAGCCGCTCTAACAGCAAGATGTCCGCATTGACCCAAGCCGGGCACAGCGCACGAGCTTGCTCTATCGCGACATGACTTTTTGCTATTAATTCCAGCAATGTTCGCCGACGGCCATCGGCACTTACCGTTATGTTCATTTTGGCCAACTGCATAGGTGTCCAAGCCAGCTCAAGCGCGGCTTTTTTTAATAGCGTTAGTGTTTCTTGCTGCTTTGCATGAAACACAGCGCGCTCCTTATTGATAAGGCCGGTTTCCAGCCCAAGTGTTGTTAAGCGTTCTGCTGCATTATCGGCGCGCAAATGCAGGCGATTTTCCGCCCGTGCGGTAAACATTCGGTAGGGTTCTTCCGTTCCTTTGTGCACCAGATCGTCAATGAGAACACCGATATAACTTGTCTCACGGTTGAAAGTAATACCGCTCAAGCCACCGGCCTTGCGCGCGGCGTTGAGGCCTGCCGCCAAACCCTGTGCGGCAGCTTCTTCATATCCAGTAGTACCATTGATTTGTCCAGCGCAGAACAAACCGGGAATAGCTTTGGACTCCAGTGTCGGCCATAACTGGCGCGGATCAAGAAAATCATACTCAATGGCGTAAGCGTATCGGTGCACGCGCACATCCTCAAGACCCGGAATTGTTCGCAGGAAGGCGTCTTGCACTTCTATGGGTAAAGCGGTGGAAATCCCGTTGGGGTAAATTAGAGGATCGTCCAGTCCTTCAGGCTCAAGAAAAATCTGGTGTCCATCACGATCGGCAAAGCGGGTGACTTTATCCTCAATGGAGGGGCAATACCTTGGTCCCACCGAATTTATCTGTCCAGAATATACCGGGGATCGGTGCTTGTTGGCGGCAATAATCGCGTGTGTTTGTGGGGTGGTGCGGGTGATATAGCAGGGAACTTGCTTTGTTATCAGTGTTTTGGTTAATGCAGAAAATGGCCGCGGATTACTATCGCCTTCTTGACGTTGCAAGCGGTTCCAGTGAATGCTTCCGGCAAACAGTCGCGCCGGGGTTCCTGTCTTTAGGCGGCCTATGGACAGACCTAGGCCGCGCAACCGTTGGCTTAACTTTACCACTGCTTGCTCGCCATACCGTCCGGCAGGCCATTGTTTTTCCCCTTGGTGAATGATGCCGCCGAGGAATGTTCCGGTGGTTAGCACGACAGCACCAGTCTTAATGATGCGGCCATCGGTGGTTTCTACCCCGGCAATGTGGCTTTGTGCGTCCAGTACGAAATCGGCCGCTTCGCCCTTGAGTATCGTAAGATTCTCTTGTTGCTTCAAAATACCCTGCATCGCCCGGCGGTACAGCTTGCGATCGATTTGTGCCCGGTTTCCTTGTACTGCCGCACCGCGGCTGCGGTTTAGAAGCCGAAATTGAATACCGGCTCTGTCGGCGGCTTTGGCCATCACGCCGTCCAAGGCATCTATTTCCGCAACCAAGTGCCCTTTACCAATTCCGCCAATGGCCGGGTTACAAGACATCTCGCCAATATTGGTTGGATCGAGGGTAAGCAGGGCTGTGCGCGCACCAGTCCGCGCCGCCGCCGCTGCTGCTTCGCATCCGGCGTGGCCACCGCCAATGACCAACACATCAAAAGATAAGGACATCATTATGCGGGTTCGGGAACCTTGTTTTTTGAAAAACGAAAGACTTCTGTTGCTAACTCTTCAATTTCCTCGGCCGCTGGGGTGCGCGGGGCAAGTTCCCCAATACCCCGACCCTTGAGCAGAGTGCTGGCCAGTTGAACCCGATTACCCAGTTGAGTGTTCGCGATCTTTGCGTTTAATTCATCAATTAATTTAGTCCGAATCTGTTCGGTTAGTAGTGTCCGGGCGGGGACGCGGTTGAGAACCACTAATGCCGGTACTTTTTCATCGCGGCACAGACGTAAAGTAGGTTCCGTTGCCCATAAATCCATCGGGCTGGGCTGCACCGGCATAATCACCGCCGTTGCGGAACGAATGGCACTTTTTGCCTCTGATTGTGTATGGGGGGGGGAGTCAATAATGACAATATCATGGGACTCAGCAAGACGAGAAACCTCGTTGGATAATCGCCACCCGGTGACGGTGCGAACTTCTGGTTGTAGTGCCGTGTTCCCATAAGTGGTTTTGCGAACATCATACCAGCGCGTTAAGCTACCCTGCGGATCAATATCCACCAGAGCAACATTCTTGCCCTGGAGGCACCAGGTAGTGGCCAGATGAACGGCTAATGTTGTTTTCCCGGCACCGCCTTTTTGCTGGGCAATCGTAATAATAGTATGGCTCATAAGATTTTCCCCCACAAGAAAATGCTTTTTTTCATAGCGCAATACGTTAAAGCTGGCAACCTTGCTGTACCGTAATACTCATGATTTTTGTGCCTGCCTACCGCGTGTGGGGCGAATATTGGCTATTGATTATGGCCGCCGTCGGGTGGGGTTGGCCTTATCTGATCCCGGCCGCTGTGTTGCCACGCCTTGGGAGGTGTTGGAGCGCACCAAGGGAGCACTGCTTCTGAGGGATATTTTTACAAGAATAGACAAGGAAGCCGTGTGTGGCCTTGTCATCGGGTATCCCCTGACCCTTGAGGGAAAAAAACTCCCCACCACTCAAGGCGTGGAGCAGTTTACCCGGACGATTCACCGGGAACGGCCCGCCTTGCCCATCCTCTGGGCCGAAGAACGCTTTACCACCAGCACGGCGGAGCGCATGTTGCTTGAGGCGGATTTACGCCGAGATACTAGGGCGGCGGTGCGGGATAAAGTCGCGGCGGCGGTGGTGCTGCAGCAGGTGCTTGATTTAGAACCTACTCCACCTCCGCCTTCAACCCCCGAATAAAATCCGTCAGTCCATCTTGTCGATTGCGGCGGAGCTTTTCGGCCCGGAGGATAGCTTCCACATCGGCGATGGACCGATCGAGATCATAGTTAATAATAACAAAGTCATAGTCCGCCCAGTGGCCGATTTCCTCTAAAGCGCGACTCATGCGGTAGTTGATGACCTCAGCACTGTCACCCCCGCGCCCTTCTAAGCGGCGGCGGAGTTCCATCAGGGACGGCGGCAGGATAAAGACGCTGAGCATCTGCTTGCGCGCCGCCTGCTTGATTTGCTGGGCACCCTGCCAGTCAATATCGAACAGCATATCATAACCCTCGGCCAACGCTGCCTCCACCGGGGCGCGGGGGGTTCCATAATGGTTTTTGAACACCGTTGCGTATTCTAAAAACGCTTTCTTTGTTGCCATTTCTTGGAATTTTTCATGGGTAATAAAGAAATAATCCTGACCATCTTTTTCCCCGGGGCGGGGGTTACGGGTTGTTGCTGAAACAGAAGCCCGCAGGCGGGGATTACGGCGCAGCAACTCCCGGCAAATGGTTGTTTTGCCCGCCCCTGAGGGAGAAGAAAGTACCAGCATTAAGCCAGGGTTGTCGTGGAGCACAGCCATGGGCTAGGATTAGCCTATGATCTTCAGAAAATCCACGCCAAAATCCTTTGCTCGCATTGCCATTACCGGGGCTAGCAGTGGCCTTGGTGCCGCCCTGGCGCAGCACTATGCCGCCCCGGGGGTGACGTTAAGCTTGGCTGGGCGTTCGCTGCCGAAGCTAGAATCTGTCGCTAAAGCCTGTAAAGCCAAAGGCGCAACAGTCTCCATACATAATGTCGACGTGCGTTTTCCCGGCACGGTGAAGGAATGGCTGGCGGGGGAGGCGTTTGACTTGGTTATTGCCAACGCCGGGGTGTCCGGCGGTACGGCCAATGCGGGGGAGGAATCGGATATCCAGCGGCGGCTTATTTTTCAGACCAACGTCGAAGGGGTGCTGCACACTCTTCATGCGGCACTGCCTGCTATGGAAGCTGCGGGCAAGGGGCATCTGGCGATTATTAGCAGCTTGGCCGCCTTTCGCGGCTTTGCGGGTGCGCCAGCCTATTGCGCCAGTAAGGCGGCGGTGAAAGTGTACGGTGAAGCCCTGCGTGCTCTGTATCGTTACCGAGGCATTGGTATCACCGTCGTGTGTCCTGGGTACATCAAAACACCCATGACGGATACCAACGATTTTACGATGCCGTTGATGGTGAGTGCGGAGCAAGCTGCTGCCACTATCGCCCACGGCGTTGCCCGAAACAAAGCCCTGATAGCTTTCCCACGGCGGTTGTATGTCGTTTGCTGGCTTTTGGCTAATCTTCCAGCCGGGTTGATTGACAGGCTGCTGGCACGGCTGCCGCGTAAGGGGGCGTTGGCGGAGGGCTAATTAGCTATTATAAATCGGAAATTTTTTGCATAGTGCAGCAACTTCAGCACGCACGCGCTTTTCTACTGCGCTATTATCCCCAGTACCAAGCGCCAATCCATCCAAGACATCACCAGCCCAATGACCAATCTGGCGAAACTCTGACACGCCAAAACCGCGGGTGGTCGCGGCGGGAGAACCAACGCGAATGCCGGAGGTAAACGCAGGTTTTTCCGGATCGTAGGGGATGGCATTTTTGTTACAGGTCATGCCGGCGTGTTCAAGGCTTGCCTCGGCGACTTTGCCGGTAAGTTTTTTTGGCCGCAGATCAATGAGTGCTAAATGAGTGTCGGTGCCGCCCGTCACCACGGCCAAGCCTCGCTCTATAAGGGTCTCCGCCACGGTTTTTGCATTGGCAACAACGGCTTTTGCGTACTCTTTGAAGTTAGGTTGCAGTGCCTCCCCAAAGGAAACCGCTTTACCGGCAATAACGTGCATCAACGGACCACCTTGCAGACCGGGAAACACGGCACTGTTAATTTTTTTGCCCAGTTCTTCATCGTTGCTCAAGATCATGCCGCCGCGTGGACCGCGGAGGGTTTTATGGGTTGTTGTTGTTACTACATGCGCATAGGGGAGGGGAGAGGGATAAATACCCGCCGCTACTAACCCAGCAAAATGCGCCATATCCACCATAAAATACGCGCCAACACTATCCGCAATGGCTCTAAAACGGGCAAAGTCAATGAGGCGCGGGTAGGCTGATCCCCCGGCAATAATGAGTTTTGGCTTATGTTGAGTCGCCAGTTGGGCGACTTCTTCATAATCAAGTAATCCATCGTCTCGACGCACGCCATATTGTACTGCGTTAAACCATTTACCGGATAAGTTTGGGGCAGCACCGTGGGTAAGATGCCCACCAGAAGCTAATGACATCCCTAAAATGGTATCCCCCGGTTTTACAAGGGTTAGAAAGACAGCTTGGTTTGCTTGAGCCCCGGAATGAGGCTGAACATTGATATATTTGCAAGAAAACAACTTTTTTGCCCGTTCAATGGCAAGGAGTTCTACGCCATCTACAAAGTCACAGCCACCATAATATCTTTTGCCGGGATAGCCTTCGGCGTATTTGTTGGTGAGTACCGAACCTTGAGCCTCAAGCACGGCTTTCGAGACGATATTTTCTGAAGCAATAAGTTCAATCTGGGTTTGCTGCCTCGTAAGTTCATTGTTAATCCATGATGAAATATCGGGATCGGTTGTTGTTAGCGAGTTTTGAAAAAAAGAATTTCCCGATGTTGATGGGTATGAAGCAGCAAGAGCCATGATATAATATCCTCAATGATCAAATTTCATTGCTATTCTGCAAAGGAATATGGGTAGGAGCAAGAAAAATTCATGTGCTACCTGCACGCTTTTGCTTGGAGATTTTCGGGAAAATCTTTATAAAAAGAATGCATGGCTTCTGCACAACATTCCAATGATTTTCAGGCGATATTTAATCAGGCGCTAGGCTTGCAGCGAGCTGGGGATGTCGCAAAAGCTGAGGTATTGTATAAAAAATTATTGCTTTATTTTCCAGATCATACACCAAGTCTTATTAACCTGGGTGTGCTGCTCAAAAATAAAGGTTATATTGAGGCGGCAATGGCGGTTTATACACGCGCCTATACGCTTGATCCACAATCGTTGTCCGTATTGGGTAACTTAGGTAATGTTCTTTATTTGTCAGGACGTTTTGAAGAATCATTGGCGTGTCACGATCAAGTTCTTAAAAATCGTCCCGACGCACCAGAAGCGTACTTTAATAAGGGATTGACGTTGCGTGCCATGGGGCGCTTACCTCAAGCAATATTTTGTTTTGACAGGGCTTTAGCATTGCGTTCTGAGTATCCTGAGGCCGCGTGGGAACGCGCCATTACCTTATTAATGGCAGGAGAGCTGCAAGAAGGTTTTGCAGGATATGAGTCACGTTGGGATATTCCCGGTGTGACTAAGCCTGAATTATCGGGACAGCTTTGGAACGGGGAAAACATTGCTCATAAGCGTCTTCTTGTTTATGCAGAACAAGGGCTTGGAGATACCTTGCATTTTATTCGGTATGCTCAATTGTTGCAGCAGCGTAAAGTCGAAGTTCATGCGTATGTTCAGCCTGAACTTGTTTCGTTATTAAAGAATTGTCCTTTTCTTGCAGGTGTTCATCCTTACGGAGATACATTGCCACGATGTGATGTGCAGGCACCATTATTATCGCTGCCCCATTTAATGGGCATGACCTCAGCTCCTTTTTGGCCGGAAAAACCTTATATTACATTGCTAGAATCGAATAAAGACGCTCCTGATTTTTTAATGCGCCCCGGTAATTTATTTAAGATTGGTCTTGTGTGGGCGGGCAACCCCAGTCATCCTAATGATAAACAACGCAGTGTTGGTTTGCGGCCTTTTTTAAAATTATTAGCGGTTCCAGGGACGGCTTTTTTTAGCCTCCAAGTGGGGGAACGGCGCAATGATATAAAAATACATGGAGCTGAAGGACTTATTGATGATCTTGCTGATTCGCTGTCTTCTTTCTCCGAGACGGCTCAAGTACTTGCAGGTCTTGATCTAGTTATCACTGTGGACACGGCGGTAGCACATCTAGCGGGGGCTATGGGACGTCCAGTGTGGACGGTGCTTTCAAAAATGGTTGATTGGCGTTGGGGCAATAAGGAAACAGTAACACCTTGGTATCCTAGTATGAGGTTGTTCCGTCAGACTGTTTTTGGTGAGTGGAATGATGTCTTTGAGGAAATGGTTAGTCAGCTTGATGCTGCTGCCGCGCGATGAATACTTTCAAGATTTTATGCCCGGCAAAAATCAATCTTTGGCTGTATGTGACAGGCAAGCGTTCTGATGGATACCATATATTGGATAGTGGGGTAGTCTTTGCTGATTGGGGTGATATTTTGGAAATAACTCTAGAGCAGAATTTTAATTTTGTTGTTGATGGTGATTTTTCTTCTCAGGTTCCAGTGAATGAAACTAATAGTTTAGTTAAAGCGTTGCGCTTAATAGAGCGTGCTATAGGAAATACCTTGTCGTGGAAACTGCGTCTTACAAAAAATATTCCCGTTGGTGCTGGCCTTGGTGGAGGTAGTGGTGATGCGGCGGCATTATTGCGGTTTGCTGTTGGTTTTTTTCCTAAACATCAAAAAGAAATTGAGGATCGGATGTTATCCCTCGGTGCCGATGTGCCTGTGTGTTATTATAATCGCTCAGCCCGAATGCTCGGTATTGGTGAGGTGCTAGAGACAATAGATGTTCCTTTTGATCAGCCTGCGTTGTTATTTTGGCCTAATTTTTCCTTGGCAACAGCATCTGTGTACGCTGCGTTTCGGTTAGGCAGCAAACATGAGCGTAATGATCTTTTTCCAGCAGCTTGTAGCATACGTCCAGAATTGAGGACTATTTTGGGTGCTTTGGAGGCACTGCCAAATATTGTATCTACTAGTATGTCGGGGAGCGGTAGTGCTTTTTATGCTATTTTTAATACTGTGGAACAAAGTGATAATGCTTTCAACATTATGGCAAATACTTTCCCCAGGGCGTGGATTAAAAAAGTACTCCTAAGCCCCAGCCCCCAAAGTTAAAGATTCGGCAATAGATTGTTGTTTGGAAGGTTGTTCTAAATGTTGCACCCTTGTCCTTACGTCAGATAATTGATCTTGAAAAGATGCAGCAAAGCCAACGGTATCTTTTTCTAATATTTCAAAACGTTCTGCGATTTTTTCCAGTGCAGCGAGTCGTTGGGCTAATTTTAAGGTTAATTGTAGAAGGTCTTCATTGGTTTGGCGAATTTTATTATGCCCTTGCTCTAAAGTGGCAATTTTTTGTAAAGTTGCAGCTGGGAGGCGACTCCCTGTTGGCAAGATTGCGGTAGTATCAGAAGAAAAACCTTCACCAATTCCTTCAGGATTTCCCGATGTTGTTTTTTCGCTGGTTGCATGGCCAAGAATAGTCTCATTGAGCCAAGCTCCAATAGTTTGTCCGGTTTGGGCGGCGCGAACTTTTGCCAAGGAACGAGCCTCTTCGCTTATGCCCTTAATACTCCACGGCAATCCAGCGCTAGACATAAATCCCTCTTTATTTTTAGAAAATTAATTAAGGATGACTTGCCTTACTCGCGCTACGATGTCAAGCTCAACAAGCAATGCCTTTAAAAAATCATCCATCCACCTTGTACGCCACAGCCATTTCCCCTGATTACGTCGTGCATCAAGTGCTGCTACCATTATTGGCGGCAGATCATGTGCGGGTGCGGGTTCATGCCGCTGGAGTTAACCGGGCGGATGTTTTGCAAGCCGATGGGTTATACCCCGCTCCTGCGGGGGCGTCTCCTTTTCTTGGACTTGAGATTGCTGGAGAAATAATCTCAACTGGTGCTGCCGTTGATGGGTTTTATACTGGTCAGCGCATTGCTGCTCTTTGTGCGGGAGGGGGATATGCCGATATTGTTGATGTTCCAGCATCATGGTGTTTTGAGTTGCCTGCGACGGTATCTTTTACGGCGGGAGCTTGTCTGCCGGAGGCATTGCTGACGTATGCCGCATTTGCTTGGCGTGAGGGCGAAGATATGCCAAAAACAATTTTATTGCAAGGAGGAGGTGGTGGTATTGGTCACGTGGGAGTAGGTCTGTTTGCGGCACTTGGGGCACGGGTAGTAGCAACAGCCAGAGCAGCGCAGGCATCTTTGGTGTTGGCGCAAGGAGCTGCGGATTGTCTGGATTTTATAAAACCAGGGTACCTTGACGGCTTGGCGGAGCGATTTTCTCTTATTATTGATCACCGCGGTGGCTTTATGGCTGCACAACATTTGCGTTGCCTTGCGCCCTATGGCATTCTTGTTCAATTGGCGGCTCTAGAAGGTAATGCCTCGGGTATTCCTGTTAGTATATTGGTTACAAAAGGATTAACGTGGCGTGGTGGTGCTTTACGACGATTATCGCGTGCGGCGGTGGATAATGCCGCCAATTGGGCACGGAAGGTATTTTTGCCTTTGATTGTACAAGGTAAAGTAGTCCCTTGTGTTTATAAAACCATGTTGTTGGATCAATCTCGGGAAGCTCATGCCGTACTTAGGGCTGGTAATTTTTATGGTAAAGTCGTATTAGTAGCGTGATTTTCCAAAGAATGAGGTTTTTATGAGTTCATTGCACCGTCCTTTATTGCCTAAAGCCACTGCTGCATGGTTGCTGGATAATACGGCTTTAACCTTTGATCAAATTGGGGAGTTTACCGGTTTGCATGGTTTGGAAATCCAGGCTTTGGCCGATGGAGAGGTGTATGCTCAAATACGTCCCGCTGATCCCGTTGCTGCTAATCAATTAACACTGGACGAAATTCATCGTTGTGAGGCCGATCCGGCTGCGCGTCTTACGCTGGCGACTAATACTCTTCCTAAAGCATTGCCGCGGGTTAAGGGACCTAGATACACTCCTGTTACCAAACGCGGTGAAAAACCGGATGCCATTTTTTATCTTATTAAAAATTACCCCGAATTAGGTGACGCGGCGATTTGTAAGCTTATAGGCACAACAAAAACAACTATTGCCCGCATTCGGGATAAAGAGCATTGGAATCAAAAAAATCTCAAGTCAACGAATCCTGTAGAGCTTGGATTGTGTTCATTGGCAGAATTTAATCTTGCTCTGGAGAAAGCCAGAGCTAAAAAATCACAAATGGCGTAATTGATACTGGTTTATGTTTAATGTGTAGATGTTATTTACCTAAAGTCGTAACCTCGCGTGGTGTTTTATAGCTGGTTGCATAATTAAAAAAGTATACTTGCAACCAGCGCACGGCACAAAGTGCCGCGTCCGAATGGACGAACAAAAATAACTTATAGCGCGCTGAAGAATTTTTAAAGTCTACTGTTAATTCCGCAGCGCGCTATAATGGAAGATCGAAAAAGTCTTTAGCCTGCTATAATTATGTGACCTATCATAGGTGCAGTGACGATGTAGATATTGGCATTATTATTATAACGTATCTTGACGATACGCCTGCACTTCGTGATAGTTTCCCTCATGAAGTACTTTTTTATTCTGGTATTCATGTTGGCATATGCCATGCCTGTTCAGGCAGCGCGTATTGTTATTAATGATGATGATGTGGAAATTTTGCGTAGAGCATTGCAAGCTGGTGATAGTGGTAATTGGGCGGGGGCACTTAATATTGGGAGAAAAGCCGATGATCCGGTGGTGCGGGATATTGTGGCTTGGTCGTGGTTGCGGTTTGATGATGTAGAGCCTTCCTTTTCTGATTATAAGCGGTTTTTTAATGAGCGATCTGATTTTCCACAGCGCTCTTTGTTGTTGCGTAAGGCTGAGGCTAAAATTGATTTAGATTTAGTGGATGATGATCTTGCTGAATGGCTTGCGGATAATCCGCCACAAACGACCCGGGGGCGTTGGGCTCAGCTCATCCTGTTGGAACGGGATGGGAACAAAAGAGAAGCGATTGACTTAGCTAAATATATCTGGATTACCAGCGATTTCAGCAATGATTCTGAAGATAAATTTCAAGCGAGTTTTGGTAGCTATTTAACCCAAGACGATCACCATAATCGTTTGGATCACTTGATGTGGGAGAAGCAGTATGGTCAGGCGGCGCGGATGCGACGACTGGTTCGTCCCGCCCATTGGGAATTGGCAGAGGCTCGGCGATTATTGCAAACTGGTAATAAGGATGCCGATTCTTCTTATCATAATGTGGAGCCGCAATTACGGGGTACACCGGGAATTTCCTATGATCGAATTGTCTGGAGACGAAAGCGTGGTGATGATGCAGCAGCCAATGATTTGATGCGGCGTGCTCCTCGACCTAATGGCTTCTTGGAAGATTGGTGGAATGAGCGAGAGCTACAAGCGCGCCGTGCCCATGCTCGTAAAGATTACGAGGTAGCATATACAATTGCTAGCAATCATGGTATGGTCGTCGGGGAGAAAAATTTTGTTGATGGTGAATTTTTAGCAGGTTGGATCGCCTTAGAATATCTTAAAGACCCTGAAAAAGGACAAGATCATTTTCAGAATATGGTTGGTGCCGCGCAGTTCCCTATTACCAAGGCACGGGCTCAATATTGGTTAGCTAGAGCGGCGAAGGCTAATGGTGAACGTAGCTTGGCTAGCGAAATGCTTAATGCGGCAGCGTCTAATCCAACAACATTTTATGGACAGGTTGCTTCAGCAGAAATGCACCTGCCGCCAAGTCTTGATATTGTTTATCGTAAGATTGATGCCGATATTCGTTTTGAGGAAAATCCGTTGGCGAGGGCTATTCGTTATTTGCAGGCAGCGGGTCTTGAACGTCGTGCTGTCCCTTTTGCCATTGCTCTGTTTGAAGCAGATAAATCTTATGAAAATCTTACTGCTTTGACCTCATTCCTGCAACATCAAGGACGTCCGGATTTGGCATTGGACATAGCTAAAAGAGCGCGTCAGGAGGGGGTGGTTCTTTTGGATGCGGAATTCCCTTTGTTGTTATTGCCGGTAAGAGTTGAAAGCCCGGAACCTCCATTGATTCATGCAATTATTCGCCAAGAAAGTGTCTTTGCTCCAGCAGCACTTAGCCCCGTGGGTGCCCGTGGTTTGATGCAATTGATGCCTGCAACCGCAAAAATAGAAGCAAGAACAGTGGGATTACCATTCTCTCCTGTGGAGCTTACCCGTGATCCAAAGTACAACATTACTTTAGGAGCAGCACATCTTGATCGATTGATTAGCCAGTTTGATGGCTCATACCCTATGATCGCCGCAGCATATAATGCCGGGGCTGGTAATGTGAATAAGTGGGTGGCGACTTTTGGTGATCCGCGAACGGATGAAATATCTATGTTGAATTGGATGGAGTCTATTCCGTTCAGGGAAACCCGAAATTATGTGCAGCGGGTTATGGAGGGTGTTGATGTTTATCGTATTCGCTTGGCTGGAATAGAAGGGTTTGATGATGCCAGAAATGTGCATCATAATGCTTGGTGTACTTTATCATGCGGACTGCTGCCTGATGACAAAGGTTCGCGGCTTTTCTCACAGAAGCGCGAATGACTTTGATTAAAATTTGTGGTGTGCGTACCCCAGCGATATTACGCCATTGCGATGATCTGGGCGTTGAATACGTGGGATTGGTATTTGTGGCGGGGTCGCCGCGGTTCTTATCAGTAGATGCAGCGGTATCTTTATTAAATGAATATAGGCCTAGGGCTAAAGTAGTGATACTCACGGCCAATGCTTCGTTGGAATTTTTAGCTGAAATAGTTACCATTGTGCGCCCTGATTTTTTGCAATTGCATGGCCAAGAAACCCCAGAATATGTTAGTATAATCAAGGAAAAGTTTCGCACGGGCATTATCAAAGCTATTGGCGTGCGTACCTTGTTTGATATTGAACGCGGTGGATTATATACTGCCGCGGATATGTTACTATATGATGCCCCGCCGCTACCAAATCAAGCAGGCGGGACAGGACAGACCGTTGAGTTGGGATTATTTTCCGGTCAGAGTATCCGGCGGCCGTGGATGCTGGCCGGGGGGTTGCGTCCTGATACGGTAGCGCAGGCGTTGCGGTTGACCGGAGCCGACGGCGTGGACGTCTCCTCCGGGGTGGAAAGTGGCTTAGGAATAAAGGATGCTGATAAGATCATGGCGTTTGTTCGCGCTTGTCGTTAAACTACAAGGCTGTCAACCATTTTGGCAATAATGCCTAGCCCTTCATCCCAAAATGTTGGGGTTGTTGGATCGAGGCCAAAGGAAGCTAAGGCTTGGTTTGATGGTATACTACCACCATTTCTTAGCAATTGGAGTAGAGCATCAGCAAAACCTTCTGGTTTTTGGCGATAGCGTGCATAAAGGCTATTTACCAAGCAATCAGCATAAGCGTAAGCATACACATAAAAGGGTGTATGAATAAAATGAGGGATGTACATCCAATATAAACGATACGTTGGATCAAAATCAAAGGCATCGCCGAGTGAGGCTCGCTGTACTTTAAGCCATAGAGTATCAATATCCTCACTACTCAGCTCCCCTTTTTTGCGGCATTCATGCACAGTGGTTTCAAAGCAGTGAAAGGCAATTTGACGCACCACGGTGTTGAGGGCATCTTCAATCTTGCCAATAAGCAGTGTGCGACGCACGGCAGGATCGGACGTTTGTTCTAGCAGATAATCAAAAACCAGCATTTCCCCGAAAATAGAAGCGGTTTCAGCCAATGTAAGCGGGGTATCCGTCTGTAAAAAACCCTGTTGTCTAGCTAGGTACTGATGCACGCCGTGCCCCAATTCATGCGCCAATGTCATGACATCGCGGGATGAGCCATGAAAATTCATTAAGATATAGGGATGCACATCGGGAGTAACCGGATGAGAAAAGGCACCGCTATCTTTTCCTGGGCGGGGCTGTGCGTCAATCCAATGATGATCGAAAAATTTTTGTGCGATTTCGGCAAAGACTGGGGAAAATCTGGCAAAGGCTTTTAGCACTAATGTTTTGGCTTCATCCCAAGTATACTTTTGCTGAACACTACTCGGCCACGGGGCATTGCGATCCCAGTAGGCCAGTGATTCAAGGCCAAGCCCCTGTGCTTTAAAGTTATAATAGCGGTGGGATATATTAGGTAATGCTTTGGTAACGGCAGCAACAAGATTTTCTACTGCTATGGGTGTGACATCATTGTCCAGATGGCGCGGTGCGGAGGCGTTGGCAAAACTTCGGCGAGCGACCTCAATATCCCAATCTTTTGCTAGAGTATTAGTAATAAGGGTAAATAGGTGACGGAGCTTTTCCAGTCCGGCCGCCAGTGCTCTGGCGGCCGTCTCCCGTTGGCTGCGATCGGGGTTGGTGGAGATAATGTGCAGGAGATCGGCCTCAGTTTTTATACTATCATTCAGGTAGAAACGCTGTGCAGCTAGAGTTTCATCAAACAGGCGCACTAGAGCGTCGCGGCTGGTGGTGCTTTTGGCGATGAGGATTTCCTCAACGGCTAGGGGTAACTGGTGCGGCTTGTGACGGCGCAGATGGTGTACCCAATTTTGATACTTTCCGGCTTCAGGTTCATTATCTAAGCTAATAAGGCCGTGGGTGAAAAAGGCCAAGGCTTCAGAACGGGGCGCGATCAGATCGTTGATACGGGAGTAAAAGCGAGATGTTTCGGGATCATCAGTGGCGGCTGCATGGCGCAGTTGCGCGTAACTACCCACACGGGCAAGACGTTGACTGATCTGTTCATATTGAGCAATGAGGGGGGCTATGCTGCCCGTTGTCCAAGCGTCAAAAGAGGCCTTTAGGGCTTTAATATCAATGTCTATTTCTGGCCATATGGCCTCTATCACGGGATCGTTATCACTATTATAGAGATCGTTAAGATTCCATGTGGGCGGGGATGCGGACATACAATCTTTGTATCAACAATCCGGCAACGTTGCAATTATTGCCGCTACCGCTTAGGACAAGGAACATTATGTCCCATAAATTTGCCCCTGTTATTCTCCGCGAATATGATATTCGCGGTGTTGTTGATGAGACTTTGACCACGGCCGATGCGCGGGCGGTGGGTTTGAGCTTTGCGGCGGTGCTCAAACGTGGCGGCGGTAAAACTTGTGCCGTTGGCTGGGACGGGCGGCTGCATTCGCCGGAGCTGGCCTTGGCTCTTGAGGAGGGCCTGCAGGCGGCGGGCATTACCGTCCACCGGGTGGGTCTTGGGGCAACACCGATGCTGTATTTTGCCGTGCATCATTTGGGTACCGATGGGGGTATTCAGGTAACGGGGTCGCACAACCCGCCAGAATATAATGGCTTTAAGATGACGATTAAGGGTGCACCATTTTATGGTGCTGCGATTCAAGAACTAGCTTCGATCGCGGCGACAGATGTGGCTCAGCCCGGCGGCGGCGAGTTGGTGGAGCACGACGTGCGGGAAGATTATGTCAGGGCTTTGTTGTCTGACCTGCGCCTCGGCAAGCGTACCCTGAAAGTTGCCTGGGACGTGGGCAATGGTGCGACTGGGGAAGTAGTAGAAATGCTGGCTAAGCAATTAATGGGACAGCATATCCTGCTCAATACCACTATTGATGGCACCTTTCCGGCGCATCATCCCGATCCGACGGTGGCGAAGAACTTGGAGCAAATTATTGCCAGTGTGCGGGATGAAGGATGCGCGCTTGGCTTGGCCTTTGACGGCGATGGCGATCGCCTGGGGGTTGTGGATGAAACGGGGGAAATCTTATGGGGTGATCAGCTGTTGCAATTGTACGCAGAGCCAGTGCTGAAAGAACACCCCGGAGCCACGATCATTGCCGACGTGAAGGCTAGTGGTGCGCTGTTTCAGCGGGTGGACGATCTGGGCGGTGTACCGTTGATGTGGAAGACCGGGCATTCCTTGATCAAGGCCAAGATGAAGGAAACTAAGGCTCCCTTAGCCGGGGAGATGAGCGGACATTTGTTTTTTGCTGATCGGTATTACGGTTTTGATGATGCGCTGTACGCAGGCTTGCGGCTGCTGGAGATTTTGAGTAATCGACCCGAGTCCCTAAGCACCTTGCGCCGCGCTTTGCCCGTAGCTGTGAACACACCGGAAATCCGCCTGCCTTGCCCAGAGGCGGAAAAATTTCAGGTTATCGAACGCCTGCGACCTTTGCTCCAAAAGGCTGGAGAGAGCTTTAGTGATGTTGATGGTGTGCGCGTGACAACGCCCGATGGTTGGTGGTTGTTGCGGGCTTCTAACACACAGGCTGTATTGGTGGCGCGTTGTGAGGCTGCCGACACGGAGGGTCTGGAGAGGGTGCAGCGGCATATGCAGGGCTATACCCGGCATGTACTTCCCCAATGACTGATGATCTAACCCTGCTGCGCCGACGCTTGCACTATCAAGCCGGGCATCGGGGGACTAAGGAGCTTGATCTTGTTCTGGGGAATTTTGCTGAAAAATATTTAGATAGGTTGAGCCTTGAGGAGTGTCAGGTTCTGGATGCTTTATTAAGCGAGGATGAACGTCAAACTTGGGCTTGGCTCATTGGGGAGAAAGCCCCGCCGGGACAATATCAAAGCCTTATTGAACAGTTGCAACAGCATAGTACTGAGTAATGTATGGCCAAAGAACGCAAAACCTATGTCTGCCAGCAATGCGGCACCGCCCATCCCCGGTGGCAAGGCAAATGCGACGGCTGCGGTGCGTGGAACACGCTGGTGGAGGAGCGCGCCGGGCCGGAAAAAGATAAGCCGGGGCAGGGCGGTCTTGTGCCAACCTCTGCGGCTAAAAGCGGTCTGGCTATTGTACCTTTGGCTGCGCCAGAAGCCGAAATTCGCCGCTTGCTCACCGGCAATCAGGAATTTGATCGGGTGTGCGGCGGCGGCTTGGTGCCGGGAGCGGCGTTTTTGATCGGCGGGGAGCCGGGCATTGGCAAATCAACGCTGTTGCTACAATTGGCCGCTCAACTCGCTGAGAAGGTGCCGTGTCTGTATGTAACGGGAGAGGAATCCTTGGGCCAAGTGCGGCTGCGGGCCAAACGGTTGGGGGTGGAAGGATCGCCCTTGGGGCTGGCGGCGACAACCAACGTTCGGGATATTCTTGGGGCTATGGAAAGCCGGCAGGACTGGGGCTTGTTGGTTATTGATTCCATTCAGACATTATACGCCGATGTGCTGGATTCCGCCCCCGGCACGGTGGCACAGGTGCGTACCTGCGCCCACGAACTGATTCGGGCGGCGAAAAAGCATGATTGCGTGCTGTTGCTGGTGGGGCATGTGACCAAGGATGGAGCGATTGCTGGCCCCAAAGTGCTGGAGCATATGGTGGACACCGTGCTGACCTTTGAGGGGGATCGAAGCCATACCTACCGAATGCTGCGGGCGGTGAAGAACCGCTTTGGGGCCACGGATGAGATTGGCGTGTTTACCATGGGCGAACGAGGGCTGGAGGAGGTTGCCAATCCCTCAGCCCTGTTTTTGTCCGAACGCCGGGATAAGGCCTCGGGCAGTGCTGTTTTTGCCGGGATTGAGGGGACAAGGCCGCTGCTGGTTGAGATTCAGGCACTGGTGGCTCCCGCCCCGTATGGTACGCCGCGACGCACAACGGTGGGATGGGATAGCAACCGGTTGGCGATGCTGCTCGCAGTATTGGAAACTCGGGCGGGGCTAAGCTTTACCGATAAGGAAGTCTATTTGAACGTGGCGGGGGGCTTGCGGATACAGGAGCCAGCGGCGGACTTGGCCGTGGCGGCGGCTCTCGTCTCCGCCTTAGCCAACGTGCCGATTCCCATGGACGCGGGGTTTTTTGGCGAGGTAGGGTTATCTGGTGACGTCCGCCGGGTGGGCCATGCCGAAAGCCGTCTGAAGGAAGCGGCTAAGCTGGGCTTTACCCAAGCCTTTACCCCCGATGGTGCCAGCAAGGCCAGCGCGCCCACCGTGGCGGCTCTGCGCCATGTGCGGGAGCTGCGGAGGTTGGTGGCTTAAGCGGATCGAGACCACGACAGTAAGTGCATCGCGCTGACTTCCGCGCCGTGGGTGTGAATTTCGTCGGGCAAGTCGGTGGGCGGGCGGGTGTTGTCGAGGGCTTCGGCCAGCGTTGCCGGGGTGAGGCTAGCGGCAGGTAATAGGGTAAACACTCCTTTTTCAGCCAACAGCCGCGCCCGATCGGTTTGCTCGGATTCCTTGCCCTCATCGAAAGGCACTACCACGGCGGGGGTGCGAGTGTTGAGTAACTCCAGCACGGTGTTGCACCCAGCTTGGGAGATGGAAGCGGCTGCTAGGGGAAACAAAGTCCCTAAATGCGGATGCTGGGGCAATACCGTTACCCCAGCGGGGGTGGCGGCTTGAAGTTCTGCAAGAACATGAGCTGGGCAATAAGGCCCGGCGACAATGATCCAGTGATGCTGGCTGAAGCGTTGGGATAGTGGGCGTGCTGCCAGGGCTGCTCTGTAGAGCGATGCGCCGTACAGACCACCGCCGGTACTGACGAGGACAAAATCCTTATCGACGGGCAGGGCAGGGGCCAGTTCTTGGCTAAACTGCCGAGGCGGCATGACATAGCCAGTGTAGATGAGCTTATCGGCCAACGTTGTTGCCGGGGGCCAAGTCGCCTCCAGGGGCAGAAAAAACGGATCGCCGTGCACCAAGACATGATCGTATTTCTCACGAATGAGGGCGGCAACCTGTTCGGATCGCTCGCCCGTTACGGAACCTTGATTAATGATATCCCGGACGGAAATGGCTAGGCGCGGCGGCGCTGCCCATTCCCGTAGCCAGTTGAGGACGGGTAACAGCTCCCGCCGGAAACGCCAGCGTCCAAAAGGGAACATTTCCGTGACAAAAACCTTGGGCTGTAGCCTCAAGAGAATATCTTTGAGCTGGGCACTGCGCCGCTCTAGGAATTCATCATCAATGAGGGTGCCACTGTTATCCCGAATGCTTTTGCAACTGGCATCGTCGGCCTGGCACGGCTCTAGCTGGATATAGTCTACCCCTCGCGGGGCGTAACCCGCCGGGCGCACACCGCCGCATAAGATGGCAACATTGCCGCCCAGATCGGCGACGGTTTCGGCAATGGCGGCAACCCTAGCCAGATGGCCAACGCCCAGAAGATTTTGAACGTAAAGGACGATATCCGCCGTCACGCTTTTGCCAGCACCTTGGCAATAGTTTGTGTGGTACTCACCCCTGGAACAAGGTCAATTAGCTCAACGGTGCCGCCCCATGAGAGAACCCGATCTGCGCCTACCACCGTTGCGACGGTGTAGTCTGCCCCCTTGAACAGCACATCAGGGCAAATGGCTTCAATAAGTGCCAACGGGGTTTCTTCTTCAAATAAAATAACACCATCAATGACTTCTAATGCGGCGAGGACGGCGGCGCGTCCTGTTTCATGGGTAACGGGACGCCCTTCGCCCTTGAGGCGGCGCACCGAGGCATCGGTATTGAGGCCAACAATCAGTCGATCGCATTTCTTCCGACAAGCAGCCAGCATCGTCACATGACCAGCATGAAGAATATCAAAACAGCCGTTGGTAAAACCTACCTTCAGCCCTTGACCGTGCCAAAGAGCGGCAAGGCTAGCAGCGGTTTCCACGGGCATGAGTTTGCCGCCGTGAGACCCAAGATGTTCACGACGTAGCCAGTAACCAGCCAGCTCCGCGCTGGTGGCAACGGCGGTACCACGTTTGCCGACGACAATCCCGGCGGCGGTGTTGGCCAGTTGCGCTGCTTCCGTGATGCTGGCACCCGTTGCCAGTGCCGCCGCCAATGCCGCCACAACGGTGTCCCCGGCCCCGGAAACATCAAATACTTCCCGCGCGTAGGTGGGCAGGTGAACGGTGGGGGCATCGGTGCGGACAATACTAATTCCCTGTTCGCTGCGGGTGGCAACAATGGTGCCAATATCGTGCTGGGTGCACAGCCAACGTCCGGCCGCCTCAATTTCTGCATCGGTGCCCACGGGCCGGCCAGTGGCTTCCCGTAGCTCCTTACGGTTGGGGGTAACATAGGCGGCTCCGGCGTATTTTTTGTAGCTATGGCCTTTGGGATCAACGATAACGGGTTTACCTATGGCAATGATGGCCTGACAGACACGGGGGGATAGGGTTCCCTTGCCGTAATCGGAAAGAATGATGATGTCTATTTGTGTTGCCCTTTGTCGCACGGCATCGAGTAAAGCATCTTCGCTGGCAGAGGGCATGGCATCCACAACCTCATGATCCACGCGCAGCAATTGCTGCGTCCCGGCGAGGTAGCGAATTTTGACGGGGGTAGGGCGGTCAGGAACAGGAATGAAGGTTGCCTGGGGGAGGTGTTCCCGCAACCGCTCTGCCGCCTCATCATTTCCGGCAATGCTGACCAGAAACGACTGTGCCCCCAGGGCAGCAAGGTTGCGGCAGACGTTCCCCGCCCCGCCGGGAACATCCCGGCTTGTTTGAGCATGTAGAACGGCAATAGGAGCCTCGGGCGATAGGCGCGAAGCTTCACCCGTCACATACCTATCCAGGATTGTATCACCAATAACCAGCACCCGCGCCGTTTGCAGGCGGGGCAACAGAGCCAGCAGCGCGGGAATCGTTTCCATATTCTGTTTTCTAGGGATAAAAACCCGGCGGCACAAGTCCGGTTTGGTATTGCGGCGGCTGGGTAAGGTAGCTAGAAAAAACAATGACTCAAACGCTCACTCGTCCTGTTCTTGGTATTCTTGGTGGCGGCCAGCTTGGCCGTATGCTGGCTCTTGCGGCGGCACAGATGGGGGTGCGTTGCCATATTTTTGCCCCCGAAGCTGACTGTGTCGCTGCTGAAGTGGCGGAACGCCATACCTGCGCGGCGTATACCGATGAGGCGGCCCTGACGGCGTTCGCGGCGGCAGTGGACGTTATTACCTATGAGTTTGAGAATATTCCCGTGGCGACGGCTGAGTTTCTGGAAAAGCTGAAACCCGTTCGTCCCAGCCCGAAAATTCTGGCCATCAGCCAGGATCGCCTGCTGGAAAAACAGGCGGCTAAAGCCGCAGGCCTAGGCACGACGTTGTTTTTACCCTTGGCCAGCGCGGCTGCTTTTGATGCTGCGCCAGAGTCCTTGTACCCGGCGATCCTCAAAACCCGCCGGGATGGCTATGACGGCAAGGGGCAGATTGCGCTGGAACAGCCTGATACCAAAGCGTGGGATCGCCTTGGCGGGGTACCGGCGTTGCTGGAAAAACGGGTAGGATTTGTCAGCGAAGTCTCGGTGATTATTGCTCAAGGAGTGGACGGCAAGCGGCGGCTGTATCCCCTCGCGCAAAACCATCATGAGGGCGGCATTTTGCGCCAGACGATTGTCCCGGCGGGGGTTGATGCCGGGGTGGCGGCGCGGGCTTTTGCGGCGGCGGTGCGGCTGGCGGCGCATCTTGAGCTGGTGGGTCTATTGGCCATTGAGTTTTTTGTGACCGAGGCGGGGGAGGTGCTGTTTAATGAGTGCGCTCCCCGCCCTCATAATTCCGGCCATTGGACCATCGAGGGGGCACAGACCAGCCAGTTTGCCCAAGCCGTCCGGGCGGTGCTGGGCTGGCCATTAGGAGCCACGGGGCAAGTCGGCGTCCGGGCAAAAATGGAAAACCTGATTGGGAATAAAGCCTTAGAGGCCGCCGATCACCGCCATTGCGGCGGCGCGGCGGTACACCTGTACGGCAAGGCAGACATTCGCCCGGGGCGGAAGCTGGGGCACGTGACGTGGGTATGGCGGCGTTAGGATCCTTCCCACACCCCCTCAAACACACGTACTGCCTCCCCGCGCAGTAATCCATGCCCATCGGGGAGATACTCTATATATAAGGTGCCGCCGTCCATGATGATGGTGGTATGCCGTCCGGCCAGTTTACGCCGGAACGCCGCCACGCCCACGGCTACTGCGCCGGTGCCGCAGGCCAGGGTGACACCCGATCCCCGCTCCCAAACCCGGACGCGAAAACGGTTGTCGCCAAGGGCTTCAGCAAATTCGATATTGCATCGTTCGGGGAACAGGGGATGATGTTCAAGGCGACGGCCGATAGTGGCAAGGTCAATGGCCTCCACATTGGGCACGAAAAACACGCAATGCGGGTTGCCAACATTAATGGCGCAGCCTAGGGGAAGTTCGTCAAAGGTTAAGGCGTTGGTATCAAGAGCCTTTGCTAAGGGAATCTCCCGCCAGTCCAGCCGCACGGGACCTAAATCCACGGTGATAGTGCCGTCGGCCTCAAGATGCCCTTCCAAAAGCCCGGCGGCGGTTTCAATGCGGATAGACGATCCCAGCAGCTTGACGACGCAGCGCGTGGCGTTGCCGCAGGCTCCAGAAGGGCTGCCGTCGCTGTTGCGGATGTCCATGAACACATCGGCGGTGCGGCTAGGGCGCAGAATAATTATCTGATCGCACCCAACCCCGAAGCGGCGATCGGCCAGTCGTTGAAAATCCAGCGATGTAGGCAACGGGACAGTGCGTGCGTCAAGAATCACAAAATCGTTTCCGGTTCCGTGCATTTTGATGAAGGGTAAACTCATACACCTGTTCTTTCAGAAAAATGGCCGTGGCGCAAAGGGTGTTTACGTCGGGAATTTCTTAAGCAATTCTTAAAGCTGTGTCGCAAATGCAACAGCTCGTTGTTTTTGTGACGCGGGGGTGTGCAAAAAGGATTGCAGCTTTTTTGCACCAGTGTTCTTATGCCTCAACTTGACCTAAGTGTCGTAACCCTTTCGTTCATGGAGACTCCGAATGAAAAAGTTTTTACTGGGCACAACCGCTCTTGTTGGCATTGTGGCTTCCGCCTCTTTTGCCAGCGCTGCGGACAAAGCTGCTCCCCTCACCATTACCCTTGGCGGTACCGTTAAGGCTGTATATGGTCTGGCCAACGAAGACGGCGATAAGAATCAACGCCCTGACGCCTTCTACAACGATTCCGATGTCACCCTGCGTGCCAATGGTACGGCGGCGGCCGGCTGGAAATACGGTGGGCGTATTAAATTGGCCACCAGTACTTCCGATACCAACAACGGTGAGCGTTACCTCGTGTTCGCTTCCGGCTCTGCTGGTCGTGCGGAAGTGGGCAACTACAATGGTGCGTCCGACCGTATGGCTTACTACGCCCCGAACAAGTTCGGTACCGGCGGTATTGATGGCGATTACAAAGAGTTCGTCGTGAATAACTTTGACGGTGCTAGTGCCACTGGCAATGGTCTTGCCGATGGCCGTAAAAGCCTTGCTGGCCTGACCGAAATGTTCAAGGCCTTTGACACGGACTACGCCTCAAAAGTGACCTACTTCACCCCTCGCGTAGCGGGCTTCCAGTTCGGTGCGTCTTATGCTCCCGATCTGAACGGGGATAAGGCGTCGGCCGGTAGTCGTCGTTCCGAGAAGTTTGTAAGTAGCACCACCACTCCTGGAACTACAGACGGCTTGTTGAACCGCGAAAATTTCCAGAACGCTTATGAATTGGGTCTGAACTACGTAAACACCTTCTCTGGTGTTGGTGTGGCCGTGAGCGCAACTCATGTTGGTGCTGAAGCAAAAGATCATATCTCCACCACAACGACGACACGCTACCAAGACCTCTCCGCCTATCAATTGGGCGGTCAGTTGTCCTACCTCGGTTGGACTCTTGGTGGTGGTTATGTGTTCCAAGGTGATTCTGGCTATGAGAAAACCGCTAACAGAAGCGATGCTCAAGGCTACAACCTTGGTCTGCAATACGAGACTGGCCCATTTGTAGTGGGTGCCAGCGCGCTGTGGGCAGAAAACGAAGGCGATCAAGACCACCGTCGCGATCAAAGCCTAGATGTGTACTCCCTTGGCGCGACGTATGTCGTAGCCCCTGGCTTGTCCACCTTCGTAGAAGGCACGATGTTCAACTACGAAACGGGTGCTGCCAAAACAGCAACCAACAAAGACAACGAAGGCACCGTCGTAATGCTCGGTACCAAATTGGAGTTCTAATCTCCGCCGGGGAAATTCCTCGGAATGAACGAAAGACGGCGAGGGGCGGGGAAATTCTCCGCCCCTTTCTGTTTGCGGCTATCCTATGCACACAAGTGTTGTGATCCCAATTCTCAGTCTATCAGGTAATATAAAGCGATTATTGTGGATAATGCGTACGTAAAAAACTTGCCAGTATACATCCTCGGTCGTCTTCGCGAGCGCCGCTAGGCGCGTGGCGATCCAGCATTCATTTTTCCTAGATGGCCACGGCACTTCGTGCCTCGCCATGACCAGTTTTATTTTGAATCATACACGATAGACTGAAAATTAGTATGAGTCTATCGAAGAGCGCGGTGCAACTTCCTCTCCCGCTTGCGGGGGAGGCGTAAGGCCGATGGCCTTACGGGGAGGGGGGCAAGAGTGCAAAGACAAGGTATTATTTTTAATAATTTTAAACACCCCCATCCCCCCCTTCCCCCGCTGCGCGGGAGAAGACAAGGGGGCAACGTGCAGCGGTTATCTTCATTCAAGGCAACGGCGTTACAACGGACCGATGCTGAAAAAGAGCCAATATTAGGGCTTGTGTGCACAGAGGTGCTGCTTGCGGAAGCTGCAAAAACACTCTATTTAGGGAAGAGATAAAGGATTCTTGCCATGAGCACTGTCAAAGTTACCGATGCCACCTTTGAACAAGAAGTCTTACAAGATAAAAGCCCGGTATTGGTGGATTTCTGGGCGGAATGGTGCGGCCCGTGCAAGGCCATTGGCCCGGTTCTGGAAGAGTTGAGCGCGCAATTTGCCGGCAAGGTAAAAATCGCTAAGGTGAACATTGACGAAAACCCCAACACCCCGAATAAGTTTCGTATCCGAAGTATTCCAACCCTGATTTTGTTTAAAAATGGCCAACCTGTCAGCACTAAGGTGGGCAGCTTGCCAAAGGCGGCATTGGCGCAGTGGCTTACGGGGGAGTTGTGAGTGGTGAGTAGTTTTTTGTTCATTTTGAAAAATTTTTCACGATGAGCAAAAGAATCGCCACTCACCCTTATTAACCACTCACTGAAAAAAATATGAGCAGCTATTACCCTACTACCGTTCTTACCCGTCGTTTGTGGAAAGAGCACGTCCGCAAGTATCGAAATACGTTTTTGTTGGCGGTTTTGTGCATGATGTTGGTGTCGGCCTCTACGGCGGCTATGGCTAAGCTGATGGAGCCGGTGCTGGATGAGGTGTTCGTGGCCAAGAACGGAGCTATGTTGTGGTTGGTAGGGTTGGCGGTGATTGGGGTGTTTGCCCTCAAGGCCGTGGCTAGCTACGGCGAATCGTTGTTTTTAACCAGCGTTGGCGACCGAGTGGTGACGGACGTGCAGAAGCGTTCTTATGCCCACCTGCTTCGTGCGGATGTGGCGTATTTTCATGAGCATACCTCTAGCGGCCTGTTGTCCCGGGTGGCCTACGATGCCGGAAGTCTGCGGGCGATGGTTTCCGGTACCCTTACGGCAGCGTTTAAGGATGCGATGACCATTATTTTTTTGGTGGGAATGCTCTTTTATCAGGACTGGGGCTTGGCAATGGTCTCCTTCTTTACCTTTCCTATCGCTATTGTTTTTATTGCTAAGCTGGGTCGTAAGGTACGGCGGTTTTCCACCACCGCCTCCCGGGAGACGGGGGCATTTACCTCATTTATTCAAGAATCTTTTCAAGGAATTCGCCATGTTAAGGCCTACAACCGTGAGGATTTTGAAACCGAGCGCGGCTGGCGACAGATGGACGCGGTGCTCAACCTCAGCATGAAAATGACCCGTATTCGGGCGATTTCTTCCCCTATTATGGAGTTGTTGGGTGGGGTTGCGATTGTCACCGTCATTTTGTACGGTGGGCATCAAGTGATTACTGGAGCTAAGACGACGGGGAGTTTTTTCTCGTTCATTACTGCGCTGTTGCTGGCCTATGAGCCGTTAAAACGGTTGAGCAAGGTGAACCTCAGCATTCAAGAAGGCCTCGCCGGGGCGGATCGCCTCTACCAAGTGCTTGATACCATTCCTACGATTCACGACAAGCCGGGTTCCAAACCGTTGGAGATTACCAAGGGTGAAATTCGCTTTGACAATGTCACCTTCCGCTATGCCAGCGGCCATGAAGCCCTGAAAAATCTTAGCTTTACCGTTCCGCCCGGAAAGTTTGTGGCCCTTGTTGGTCCATCGGGGGCGGGGAAGTCCACTATTTTCCACCTATTGCTGCGCTTTTATGAGACGCAGGAAGGTCGGGTGTTGTTTGATGGTCAGGATATCAGCACCGCAACGGTTGCCTCTCTTCGCGCTTCTACCGCCTTGGTCTCCCAAGATGTTAATATCTTTAATGATACTGCCGAGGCGAACATTCGCTATGGCCGGTTGGATGCAACAGATGAAGAAATCCGCGCCGCCGCCGCCGATGCCGCCGCGTTGGGTTTTATTGATGCTTTGCCTCATGGCTTTGCCACCCGGTTGGGGGAGAACGGCACGCTGCTTTCCGGTGGCCAGCGTCAACGAATTGCCATTGCACGGGCGATGATTAAGGATGCGCCGATCCTGCTTCTTGATGAGGCAACCTCTGCCTTAGATGCCGAATCCGAACGATCGATTCAAAAGGCCATAGCCCGCCTCGCCGCTGGGCGCACTACCCTTGTTATTGCCCATCGCTTTTCGACGATTCTCAACGCTGATACCATTATTGTTCTCGACAAGGGGCAGGTGGTGGAAACGGGCAACCACGCCGAATTGCTGGCTAAAGGCGGTTTGTACGCTCGCTTGTACAGGCTTCAACAAGCCGAAGACGCTAAAGCTGCTTTTACCGCCGCCTAATCAAGATGCCGGGCTTCTTCGGGGAGCATGATGGGAATCCCCTCCCGAATGGGGTAGGCTAACTTTGCGGCCTTGCTGATAAGCTCGTTGGTGTCGGCGTGGTATTCCAATGGCCGCCGCGTCACCGGGCAGACCAGAATGTCCAGCAATGTTTTATCAAAGGTATGAGTGTCCATTTTTATTTATCCTATTGCTTGTTAAGGAGAAATCTCTGACCGCAAGCATTGACAGCTTTTTCCACGTGCATGGCAAAAGACATGGGAATTTCTTTTATTCGTCCGGCTCTGGCCAGTTGATCCGTTTTCTCAAAGTCATTGTAGGGCACGTATTGCTGAAAATAGTTGTAATAACAAGTGCAATAGGCGCGTTTTTGGGAATTGCTATAAGGAACGGCCACGGGTGGTTTTTGCGTCATGCAATCGCTGATGGTGCGATCGCGAACATAGCTGGGGTAACGCTGTTGCGCCGCAGCGGGCAGGGTCAACACCAGAAAAAGTACCACCCACACTTTCATGTTGCCTCCTATGGCCATGTTGCCTCCGGCGGCAGGGACATGAGAATGGCTTCTACATTGCCCCCGGTTTTGAGGCCGAATTGTGTGCCTCTATCATATAGTAAATTGAATTCGGCATAAAGGCCTCGTTTCTGCAGTTGCCAAGCCCGTTGTTCCAGCGTCCATGGCTCATGCATATGCCGCCGAATCAGGGTCGGATAAATCTCCAAAAACGCCCGACCGACATCTTGAGTAAACGCAAAATCCTTTTCCCATAGGGTGGTTAGGTTATCGTAAAAAATTCCGCCAACCCCCCGCGCTACACCACGGTGCTTGATAAAGAAATACTCATCACACCATTCCTTGAAACGGGGATAGTAACCGGGATCATGTTTATCACAGGCGGCTTTGAATGCTTTATGAAAATCTGCCGTATCGTTTTCTATCGGGTACATGGGGTTCAGGTCGCCGCCTCCACCGAACCATGTAAGACCAGTGCTAATCATGCGGGTATTAAAGTGCGCGGCTGGAACTAGGGGGGACTGCATATGTGCCACTAAGGAGACCCCCGACGCCCAGAAAGCCGGGCTTTCCTTTGTCCCCGGAATCTGACCACGAAATTCGTGGGTAAAGTCGCCCCAGACGGTGGAAATATTGACGCCAACTTTTTCGAAAACCCGGCCGCCGCGCATCATGGACATTTCCCCGCCGCCTGATCCGGTGCGCGGATCGCGTTCCCAGGGTGTGCGTACAAATCGCCCCGCAGGGCGTTGGCCGCCGGCTGCGTCTTCTATGGCTTCAAAAGCCGCGCATAGATCGTCGCGCAGTGCCGCAAACCAAGCGGCAGCCGTAGTTTTTTGTGCTTCGGTTGCTTGGGTCATAGTTTTTCGTCAATCAGTGCGCAAAACGCTTCCACGCCAAACAGGGCGATAAACGATCCCATTCGGGGGCCGGTTTCTTGGCCGAGAAGGATCGCGTACAGTGCGCCAAACCAGTCGCGGAGGTTGGTAAAGCCGTGTTCAGTGCCGACGGTATAGACGATGGTTTGCAGGCTTTCGGCGTCTTGATAATCACTGATTTGCAAGCGTTTTTGGAGGTCTTTTATGGCAGCGGCCTCTTGTACCGTGGCCGGGCGGTAGTTTTTTTTTGCCCGAACAAAATCATGGTAATATCGGACGGCAAAGCCCACCAAGTGATCGAGGAAAGGCGCAGCCTCCGGGGTCAGGGTTGGATTACTGTGTCGGATGAAACCCCACAAAATGCTGGCATCTTCGGCGTTGCAGGCCGCCGCTAGGTTGAGCAGCAGGCTGAACGAAATATCGGCATCGGGGCGCGGGGGGGCACCGCCGTGGATATGCCAGACGGGGTTGTCCCGCTGTTGTGCCAAGGACTGGCTGTGGTATTTTTCCAAAAAAGTTAAATATTCATCGGCAGCTTTGGGAATAACATCAAAATACAATTTTTTGGCTCTGGTGGGGGTGAGAAAGAGGTAGTAGGAAAGACTCTCCTGAGGGGCATAGCGGAGCCAGTCTTCTAAGGCCAAGCCGTTGCCCTTGGATTTGGAAATTTTCTCTCCCTTTTCGTCTAAGAAAAGCTCATAAATTAAATGTACTGGCGGGGTGCCGCCCAGAATGCGGCATATTTTATCCGATAATTTTAAGGAATCAGTTAAATCTTTGCCCGCCATCTCATAATCAACCCCCAGAGCCACCCATCGCATTGCCCAATCGGCCTTCCATTGCAGTTTACACGCTCCGCCGGTTACTGAAACTTCGATGTTTTTATTCGTGCTTGGGTCAGTATAGATGATGGTACCTTTTTTTGTATCACGACTTACAACAGCAGCCTGTAGAACTTTTCCCGTGGTGGGGCAGATAGGCAGGAAGGGGCTGTAAGTTTCTTGACGCTCCTTGCCCAAGGTTGGCAGCATCACGGCCATAATGGCATCATAATGGTGCAGCACCTTGAGCAGGGTTTCGTCAAAAATCCCAGTCTTGTAGCATTCGGTGGCACTGCGAAAATCGTAGTTAAAGCCGAAGGCATCCAAAAAGCTGCACAGTCGGGCATTGTTGTGTTCGCCAAAACTGGGGTAAATTTCAAACGGATCGGGTACTTTTGTTAAGGGCTGATGCAAATGCTTAGTTAGAAGGTCTTGGTTTGGTACGTTGCCAGGAACCTTGCGTAGGCCGTCCATATCGTCGGAAAAAGCGATGAGTTTTGTCGCAATGTCGGGGCACAATGTTTCGAAGGCTCGGCGTACCATCGTTGTTCGTAAGACTTCACCGAACGTGCCTAAGTGCGGCAATCCTGACGGCCCATACCCTGTTTCAAATAGAATATACCCTTTGTCGCGGGAACGATCCTGAAGTTTAGCTGCCTCCTGAAACGGCCAGGAAGCGGGGGTATCGGGTAATGCTGGAACTGTTGCCATGATGGCCAAATATAGGCATATGCTTGGGTTGGTCAACCAGCAGATAGTTTGTGGTTTTTGTTTTTTATGGTTTTATTGCTGCGTGGTTGTAAGTGCTGAAAATATTGACAGGCTGGTCTATATTTTGCTAGAAAGCTTGTCCTTTGATTGGAGGATTTTATGGCGCGGCGTTGTGAATTAACAGGTCGGGGTGTGCAGACAGGCAACAATGTCAGTCATGCCAATAATAAAACGCGCCGTCGTTTTTTGCCGAATTTACAGCAGATAACCTTAGTATCTGAAAAGTTACAGCGCGGCTTTCGCTTTCGCGCCACCCCGTATGGGGTGCGTTGCGTCGAACACGCCGGCGGCCTGGATGCGTTTTTGTTGAAAACTTCCGATATGGATTTACCATTGGAAGCTCTGGCCGTGAAGAGGCAATTACTTAAAGTTGCCGCATAAGCGTGCTTGAGTTTTTTGTTGTATGGCTGAATAGCCTGCCTTCGGCGTGGTTGTTGATGGCAGAGATGGTTATTTGCTATAGTTCTCTTCTGGTTATGCTGCGTCTTTTTGGGCCGGCGGGCATTTGTGCGTATATTCCCATTGCGGTGATTGCGGCTAATATTGCCGTGCTGAAAGCGGTACAGTTTCCCTTTTACGCTGATCCGGTGGCCTTGGGTACTGTGGTCTATGCGTCGATTTATTTGGCGACGGATATTTTGAATGAGTGGTACGGTAAGGCTGTTGCCCGCAAGGCGGTGTTTATTGGTTTTGCTGGGTATTTAGTATTTACAGTGTTTGTGTTGATGGCACTGGGGTACAGCCCGCTAACACCGGAACAGGCCGGGGAAGCCATGGCCTGGAACCTGCCGTATCATGAGCATATGAAGGCGTTGTTCCTGCCCGCGCCGGCGTTGCTTGTGGCTAGTCTGGCGGCCTATTTGGTGAGCCAGCTGAATGATGTGTATATGTACGCGTGGCTGCGCGGTCGGACGCAGGGGAAGATGCTGTGGCTACGGAACAATGCGGCAGCACTCGTTTCAAATTTTATTGACAATACAGTATTTTCTATCTTGGCATGGAATGTTCTAGCCGAGCAGCCCGTGGGTTGGAATGCGCTATTCTTTACCTACATTCTCGGAACGTACCTGCTGCGGGTAGCGATCAGTATCTGTGACACCCCGTTCTTGTACCTAGCAGGGCGATGCCGGGGCAAAGCCATTTTTTAGTCGCCTTTGAGGATGCGGGCTTTTTCCCTTTGCCAGTCCCGTTCTTTGATGGTGGCGCGTTTGTCTTCTTTGTTTTTGCCTTTGCCGATACCAATAAGGCATTTAACCCGGCCGCGTTGATTGAAATAAAGGGCTAGTGGCACAACGGCGACTCTCTCCCTAGTGACCGCGCCGATAATTTTATTTAACTGTCCACGGTGTAGCAATAACCGCCGCTCTCGGTTTGGGTTGTGGTTAAAGCGGTTGGCACCGGGGTATTCAGGAATGGTACAGTTTAGCAAGTACAGCTCATCACCGCGATTGATGGCAAATGCCTCATTAATACTAGCCCGGCCAAGGCGGAGAGATTTGACTTCGCTGCCTAATAGTTCAATGCCAGCCTCTAACGTCTCATCAATGGCAACATTAAAGCGCGCTTTGCGGTTTTCATAACGAGGAGCATGGAATTTAGTCACCCCTTCAGTGTACAAGACATCGTGATTCAAGAACAGCCCGATGTGATGGTGTTGCAAAACTCGGATGGTTTGGCCGCGTTGCACCGAGCAACGCTAGGGACTATTTGGGAGGATAGTTATTATCAGTGCATTATAAATCAAGGCTTTTCTTTTGCTGTGCTAAAAAATATTCTTGTTGGTGCTTGCCTTTGCCAACGGCTCGATGCTGATACTGGCGAGATACTTTTTATTGGGGTGTTACCATCATGGCGGCGGCGTGGATGGGCGAAAACAATGTTGCAAACGGTCATGAACGTAGCAAAAAAAGAGGGCATTACTGTATTGTATTTAGAGGTTGAAGTAAGCAATATTCCCGCTCAGGCACTGTATGCCAGTATGGGAGGTGAGCAGGTTGGCATAAGGCGGGATTATTATGGCTATGGGCGGGATGCCCAGACGTGGGTGTTGAATACCAGTTACCAGCGCAGCACGCCCGCGCCTTGATAAACAAAAGCACTGTACACTTGAACGAATGAGGCTCCAGCAGCAAGGCGCTCTTCCATGTCTTCTTTGGAATTAATGCCGCCCACCCCAATGAGAGGTAAGGTAGGGGCAGCTTCTTTAGCAGCACGAAGGGCAGCCAAAGCTAGGGGTTTGAGGGGAACGCCGCTTAGACCGCCGGTTTGTTGACGAGCCCAATGTGGTAGAGATTCTGGGCGAGTGATGGTGGTGTTGCTAATAACTAGGCCACCAAGACGATAGGCGATCGCTAGAGTAGCAATTTCTGCAATAGCTTCAGAATCGAGGTCGGGGGCAATTTTCAGGCATAGGGGTTTAGGCGATGGTTGGCGTGACATGGCATCGGCAACGGCTTCTAGTAAAGGTTCAAGTGATGCTCTATCTTGTAAGGCGCGCAAGCCCGGGGTGTTGGGGGAGGAAATGTTAACTACCAAGTAATCTGCTAAATCCGCAAAAGCTCTCACCCCGGCGGTGTAATCGGCAATAGCGGAAGGGCTATCCTTATTTTTGCCAATATTGACCCCTAGAAGTATTCGGGTACGGAGTATGGGACTAAGACGTTCCAACCGTTGGCGCAGGGCATCGTGACCGTCATTGTTGAATCCTAGGCGATTGATTAGTGAATGTTGTTTGGGTATCCTGAACAGTCTAGGCTTGGCGTTGCCTGGCTGAGGCAACGGGGTGGTTGTGCCAACTTCAATAGCACTAAACCCCAGGTTGATGAGTCCGGGCAGGGCAATACCATCTTTATCAAATCCAGCGGCAAGGCCAAGAGGATGGCGTAGAGTGTGTCCCCAGAGGGTAATTTTACGTTCAGGAACGCTAATGCGCGGGACAAGATTGTTTTTGAGAGCAGTCAATGCCAAGTGATGCGCCAGTTCTGGCGGTAAAAGATGCAAAAAACGACGCCCTAGTTTTTCAGCAAGATGCAGCATGGTCAGTCCATATTTTTGCCAGTTGCGGTACTAAGGCGGTGTATAGAGGACGCTTGAAAGGTACAATGAGGTTTAGAAGCTCATTTAATGATGCCCATCGCCAAGCTTTAAATTCAGGATTGGGCGTTTGAATATTGATGGCATTATCATCCCCATTGTGGCGCAGGGCAAACCAGACTTGTTCTTGGCCTTTATAGCGTCCTCCCCAAAAAAGAGGAGCCAAGTCATCGGGAAGATCGTAACGAAAGACCCCCGGGACTTGTTGTAATAAACGTGCAGTTTTTAGCCCGGTTTCTTCGGCTAGTTCACGCCACATGGCGACATCTGGTGTCTCGCCTGGGTCAACGCCGCCTTGTGGCATTTGCCATGATTCCACTTTAGTATCAATTCTTTGTCCAATAAAAATTTGGCCTTTGGCGTTGAATAACGCAATACCTACGCCGGGGCGGTACATGATGATTCCGTAGGAGCAGAGAATTGGCGACCTGTCTGGCTTCCAGTGATGGGTGTTTGACCGTGTGCCAATTTTGATAGTAAATCTTTAATACTTTCAGTTGTTAAATCTTCATAGTAATCGTCATTAATTTGCACTACTGGAGCATTTACGCAGGCACCAAGGCATTCAACTTCTACTAGGGTAAATTTATTATCGGCAGTGGTGTCTCCAAGGGAAATATGCAAATGATCTTCACACGTGCGGGTGATGTTATCACTACCACGCAACCAACAGGGAGTTGTGCGGCAGACTTGTACTAAATATTGACCAACAGGTTTGAGATTAAACATAGTATAGAAACTGGCAACTTCATAGACGCGCATGAAGGGTATAGATAAATATTCGGCGACATATGCAATGGCTGCGCGGGATAACCAGTTGCCATTTTGACGTTGTGCAATATCGAGCAGCGGAAGAGTTGCCGAGGCTTGCCGACCTTTCGGATAACGAGCGACAATTTGTGTTGCACGATGTTGATTTTCTGATGTAAAAGAAAAAGAAGAATTTATCATAGTAGCAGTTGCTATCACATTTAAACTAAGTCTGCAATTTGTTCGCAATATAGTTCCAACTCGAATTGCATCCGAAGAAGAGCCACTGACCAGATATATAACACCGCAATAACAATTTTATGTTCATCTCTCGACAAGTTCTTTAAGGAATGTCATAAACTCGAACATACATGCGCATCTTTTTTGTTCGTCTGATACAGTTTTTCGCCGCCGTTATAGTTACGGGAACAATATTAAGTGTTGGCACTGCGTACATAATTTATAAGCATTTCAGTGAGGATTTGCCTGATTATTCAGAGCTTAAAAGCTATCAGCCTCCTGTTGTTAGTCGCTTACATAGTGGTGATGGCCGATTGTTGGCTGAGTATGCAGAAGAAAAAAGAGTTTTCATTCCCATAGGGGTTATGCCTGATTTGGTAAAACAGGCATTCTTATCCGCTGAGGATAAAAATTTTTATAATCATTCCGGGGTTGATTTGCCGTCTATTGCTAGAGCGGCTTTAACAAACGCTTTCCTGAAAATTACTGGGCAGCCACATCGCCCCCAAGGAGCTTCAACTATTACCCAGCAAGTGACTAAAAATTTTTTAGTCGGCAATGAACGCACATTGCGCCGAAAAATTCGTGAGGCTATTTTATCCACGCGAATTGAAACAGCCCTTAGCAAAGATCGTATTCTGGAGCTCTATCTAAATGAGATTTATCTCGGCATGGGTTCGTACGGAGTGGCTGCAGCGGCTTTGAATTATTTTAACAAATCCCTTGATGAGTTATCTCCGGCTGAAGCCGCCTATCTTGCGGGTCTACCAAAAGCTCCTAACAATTACCATCCGGTGCAAGAAAAAGCAGCCGCGGTCGGTCGGCGTAATTGGGTTTTGTCACGAATGTATGAAGATGGCATTATCACACGAGAGGTGCTTCGCGTCTCTGTTAATGAACCTCTTGCTATTCTTCCTCGATCGAAAACTGAAGTTTTTAAGGCTGAAGATTTTTCTGAGGAAGTGCGGCGCTGGCTAGTCGCTCGTTATGGACAACATGGTGTTTATCGTGGGGGGCTTTCCGTCAAGACAACCCTAGATCCGAGTTTACAAAGTGCGGCTGAAGTGGCTCTGCGAAACGCTATAATCGCTTATGATCGCCGTCACGGTTGGCGTGGAGCTATAGCGCGGTTGGATTTTAATATCAATAAATGGGAAGCAAGTCTTCAAACAATTCCAAATCCCTATGCTAGACTTGGTTGGAGGCTGGGTGTTGTTTCACGCATTGCAAAAGAATCCGCAACCATAATTTTACAAGGGCAAGATAAGAATGAAGTCAGTCTTGACTTAAATAGTATGCGCTGGGCTCGGCGCAGCCTACCAAATAATAGCCTTGGCAATATTATTAACACCATCAGTGATGTTTTAAACGTTGGCGACGTTATTTATGTGCGCCCACGACCTGTGGCGGACAAGACTCCTGTAGGATGGGAGCTTATTCAGCCCCCTGAAGTCAACGGCGGCTTAGTGGCTTTAGACCCGCATACAGGTAGAGTATTGGCTCTTGTCGGAGGATTCAATTATCAGGGGAATCAATTTAATCGTGTAACACAGGCTCGGCGACAACCCGGATCAACATTTAAACCATTTGTGTACCTAGCCGCACTGGAGCACGGATATAATCCCTCTACTATTGTTTTAGACGCGCCAATCGTCATTGATATGGGGCCAGACCAAGGAATATGGAGACCAGAAAACTATACTAAAGAATATTATGGTCTTGTACCCATGCGTACCGGAATTGAAAAATCACGCAACCTAATGACAATTCGAATTGCCCAGTCTATTGGTATGCGAAGCGTTAGTTCGGTGGCTCAACGCTTTGGTATATATGAAAAAATGCCTCTATACTTATCGGGATCACTAGGTGTTCATGAAACAACATTGCTGCGCATGACAAACGCTTATGCCATGTTGGTTAATGGCGGCCAAAAAATTGATCCCACCCTCATCGATCGCATTCAAGACAGCACAGGAAAAACAGTTTATAAACACGATACTCGCACCTGTGAATTCTGTGAAACGCTTTCTTGGGAAGGTCAGAGTGTTCCAACACCTTCAGGTGTTATTGAAATGGTTACTGACTCCGCCAGTGCCTATCAAAGTGTCAGTATGCTAGAAGGCGTTGTTCAACGTGGCACCGCTACTAACTTGAAAAGCCTTGGCCGACCATTGGCTGGAAAAACCGGAACCACAAATGATTATAAAGACGTGTGGTTTATTGGTTTTTCTCCGGATATTGTTGCCGGTGTATACATAGGTTATGATGAACCACGAAATCTAGGAGAAAAGGAAACTGGTGCTGCCGTTGCAGTACCAGCATTCCGTGATTTTATGACCTCAGCCTTCGCCAACAAGCCCATAAAACCCTTCAATATACCCAGTGATGTCACACTGGTTCGTATTAACGCGGATACCGGAAATGTTGCTCGCCCAGGGGACAATCATATTACTGTAGAAGTATTTAAGCGTGATGCACCTGTAACTCATACCGAATTAGAGCTAAAAAATCCACCAGTTCTCGATTCCACTAAAAAAACAGTAACACCACAAGAAAATTTTATTGAGGGCATTTACTAGCTCTATCGGAAATAGTTTTATTATGTTATACTGTGACGTGGTTTTATAAGTTTATGTTTCGCCGCCGCGTTAAGCGTTCTGCTGCCCACACCTTAAAGGACGTTGTAACCTTGAGGATTAGTATCAGGCGCACTTTGGGGTATATTGGATATCGCGCTCTGCGTATTCCGGGAACACCAGAAAATATTGCCCGTGGTTTGGCCGCAGGTGTAGCGATATCTTTTACTCCTTTTTTAGGATTACATACACCTCTTGCGGTCTTTTTAGCGTGGCTCATTCGAGGAAATATGATTGCTAGTGCTCTGTCTTCAGCGATTGGAAATCCATTGACTTTCTATTTTATTTTTTGGTTTGTTTATCATTTGGGCGTCATTATTTTAGGGAAAAGCCTTGAAAAAGAATCATTCAGTGTATTTATTAGTTACGCCATTGGCAATCCAGTAGAACTTATCACAAAGAATTTTGCCTTGTATTTTGATCATTTTATTTTTCCCATCCTCATTGGTTTTATCCCAGCGGGGCTATTCTTTGGCTTACTGACGTATAGTATAGGCCTTCACGCTGTGCGCCGCTATCAAACTGTTCGCCGTACGCGCATTCAAATTGCCGCGGCCAAGCGGCGCAATGCTGCTACCAATGAAGACAATACTCTGGTATAAAAGCAAGGCAATGATAAAATTAGGTATTAATATTGATCATCTAGCCACACTGCGCAATGCCCGTGGGGAAGGAAGACCAGACTTATGGCGCGGTGCCGTGGCCGCCCTCCGTGGCGGTGCCGATAGCATTACAGTGCATCTGCGAGAAGATCGTCGCCATATTCAGGATCAGGATGTATCAATGCTAAAAAAAAGACTCCCGGTACCATTAAATCTAGAAATAGCCCCAACCGAAGAAATTATTGAAATAGCTTGTTATTTTTGCCCGTTGGCTGTATGCTTAGTTCCCGAACGCCGTACGGAGTTGACGACTGAAGGCGGATTAAACGTAAGTGGAAATGTGGCTTTGCTGCAATCGTTTGTTGCAAGGCTACGTAACGCAGGTAGCATCGTTAGTCTTTTTATTGACCCTGATTTGGAGCAGGTTGCGGCCAGTGCTGCCGTCGGTGCTGATGCTATTGAACTACATACTGGCGCTTATTGTCTAAACCCTGTTAGAGAGAATTTTTACCGCTTATCCGATGCTGCCAAATCTGCCCACGAAAAAGGGCTTACAGTCCATGCGGGGCACGGCATAACCTACGCAACCATGGAACACCTTCGACACTTACCTTATCTGCATGAAGTTAATATTGGCCATTTCTTAATAGCTGAAGCGGTATTCATTGGTCTTGAAGAAAGCGTTCGGCGAATGAAGAATATTATAAATCAAAACAGCTAACTGGTCAGTATTGCCGCCTCAAAATCAGCTTTTTGTGCACTCTGTAGCACTACAGAAACATCACCCCCCGTGGCAATAAACTCAATATCGGCACGAATCAGACCATTTTGTAAATTGACATATTTAATTGTAGTATCAGCATTATTAAAACTTAACTTATCGTTTGCATTCCATGATGATACCATGAGTTTGCCAGAAAAATCACTGGCCACACTAATCTCATAGTCTTTGGCTAATACATTAACATCACCCGCACCGGAAATAAGCCCTGTTTTACGTCCGGCACCGCCCGCCATAATATTGAGTATCCCTCCTGCGCCCTCAATACTAAAGTTATCGTTACCATCTCCCAGCATAAATGTTCCACTAGGAATCCCGCTGACGATTAAAGTATCATCACCGTCACGTAGATTTATAAAAGGCGTAGTTTTATTTCCAGATTCACTGTTACCGTTTAACATAGCTATGTCGTTACTATTACTACCAAATCTAGTGCTTATATCCGTAATAGTGTTCGTATTTGTCGTTGCGGCACTGGGTGCAGCAGTTGTTCTTTCCTTTGTTTCAGAATTCGTCAGGGCTCCCGTTATTTGGGTGGATGCCTCCATAGTAGAACCGCTATCTACCCCTAGCGGCGGTACTATGGTCGCATTATCATCATTAGTTATCAAATTGCCGCCACTGATGTTCAGTGCTGTTAACTGTTCCGGGGTAACCTCTGTAAGCAATAGTGCTCCGGCCGCTCGTATTTCCTGAGCGGTTGCCGTAGTAGGAAGTTGTTTACCAGTAATAACTGTACCCCAATACTCATCTGTTTCAACCAACGAATAATAAACATTCCCTGATGCTGTAATTTTATCTTGAGTTGGATCAAAGCCATTTACGATGTTTACTGTGCCAGGAGTCAGTGCAAAAGAATCCGCCCCACTAGTGCCCAACAATAGCCCGACCGCATTACCATCTGTGGCTACCGCTGCCGTTACTGGGGTTCCCGTTGCCGTTCCTGTTAATTTCTGAGTCTCATCCGTTGCGTTAATCAATGTACCGTTAATATTGGCGGCACTCAATTGCGCAAAAGTCACGCCTTCCACAAATAATGCACCCTCTGCAAACAGCTCTGTTGCAGAAATATTTGATGGCTGTTTTTTTTGAAAGATAACAAGATAATCAATCCCGTTTTGTTTTACGTTATAAGTGTAGCCCGTTGAGCCTTTCAGATCGAGGACATCTTCCTGCGGTTCAAAGGCATTGATAGTATTAATCGTACCTTTTTCAAACGAGAACGCATCTGACCGTCCTCTAGTGCCTTGAAAAAAAGATATAGTTTGCTTGGCCATAATCCGACGTCCTTATTAATATGTTTCTAATATACAGTGAGGTTTGTTGATATGCAACATAATAGTGATTTAAAACACATTTGTGTTCCAGGTGTCTTTTTACTAGCAAAGCTTTGCCTTAAGCTTTTGTTAGCTTTTTAGGTGCAATTACTTTACTATACACTTAAAAGATGTGGGGCACTTTTATGGAATATAGCATAGACCATCAACAAGAATCTGTAATCGTTAAATTACAGGGGGAATTCTTAGCCAAATATCCATCAAGCTTTCGCAAGCTTTTAGACACCATTATGAACATCGAAGCTTCCCAATATATTTTTGACATCGAAAATGTCAGTTTTATTGATTCAGGCGGGCTTGGAATGCTTCTGTTAGCGCAAGATACATTACATAGCAAAAACAGAACGCTTATCATTCGTCACCCAAAGAACGATGTTAAAAAAACTTTACTTTTGGCTAATTTTGAAAAAATTTTAACGATAGAGTTTTGATTATGAAACATACTGCCATCCCTACCAAAAAAAAACCTATCAGAACAATCAATGATGATTGGAAAAATCTTCATTCTATTGCCTTCTCATGGACTTTTACCAGTTTGCAAGCGCACCAGAAAAATCTGGCCACAGAAATTACTGAATATATTAATAATTTTATTAATCTTAATGCTGATCTGAAATTTCGTGTTCGGTTTTGCCTGCAAGAAGCGATTACCAATGCCTTGCTCCACGGTAATCTTGAATTACCGTCAATGCCAGGCACCTTAGAAGGAATGGATAAATTTGTTGCAGAACTACACGCCCGAATTACACGTCCTGAATTCGCCAGTAAAAAAATCTACATTAATGTTATTATTATAGAAAACACGACCATCGTACTGGATATTGGCGATGAAGGGAACGGTTTTATTAAAAAAGATGAGTTACCTGAAAAGTCTTTTTTTGGACGAGGATTACGTCTTGTAGAACAATGTGCAAATAATGTTTTTTATGCACAAGATAAGAGAATGCTTCATATTGAATTAAAAAGATTCCCAGAGGATCAATCGCATTATGAACAATGATATTCGCGCCTCTGGAATTTTAGTAATAGACGACGAGCCAGCGGCACTTGCACTTATTATTGAATTACTGCGTGCGCATGGATATAGAAATCTACACACGGCATTAAATAGTCGTCATGCCTTGGAATTCCTAAAAAGTAATCCGTGCGATCTTATTATCGCTGATCTCATTATGCCCGATATTGATGGTTTTGCATTATGCAAAATTCTGCGCCAAGATACAAAATTTATTGAAATCCCGATTATTGTACAAACTTATTTGGATCAAGCCAGCGATCGATCCCGCGCCTTTATTGCCGGAGCAACAGATTTTATTACAAAACCTATTAACAGTCCTGAATTGAATGCACGCGTACGCATTCATCTAGAACGTAGACTGATTATAAATGAATTACGTCAGTACAAAGAACGAATTGAAAATGAACTAGAAATTGCGCAACGAATCCAATCAGCGGCTCTACCACGCCCAGAAGATTACAAAAAATTTCTCACAACCCACAATCTTGCCATCGCAGCTTATACTTGTAACAGTTCTGAGCTTGGTGGAGATATGTGGAACATACGTAGCCTCAATGGTGGCCGCATAGCCATATATACAATTGATTTTTCAGGACATGGCGTCAATGCAGCCCTGAACGCCATTCGTCTTGATGCACTTATCAGTAGCACTTGCGAACAATGCTATGACCCTGGACAAATGCTTGATTATCTTCATGCTGAATTGGTTCGTGTTATTCCTAGTGGGCAATTTGCAACTCTTTTTTATGGAATTATTGATACTAAAACTGCCAGTATGGAATTTGCAAGTGCTGGGGCACCGCCAGCTTTGTATTGGGCTGCCAGCGATCAAAATAAACCCTCCCCTCTAGAAGATAGCGATCTTCCCATAGGCGTAGGGTTCACGAATTATAAAACAAAATATCTAGCTTTTCCGAAAGGAGCAAAAATCCTTTTATACAGCGATGGTCTTACGCACCCCTTTAATGGCAGCTCTGGGCTTACAGAGGCAGGTATTATAGCATTAACCAAGGTTGTGCAAAAATCATTGTTTTTTAAAATTATAAGAGACAAAATTCAGCAAGAGTACAACAAGCCTCTTGCCGATGATATTACCATGGTTCTTGTTGAACATATGGATTCGCATGAATGACAAAGGAATTACTCTTTGATAAAGAGCGAGTGCAGGAACTGGTTGAGATTATCGGTGTTGCTGGCTATGAACGACTTTTAAATATTTTATGGAATGATCTACCAAAATACCTCGATGGGTTATTGCACAACCAAGAACAAAACGATCTGGCTGGAGTTTCTCGCATGATTCATACTCTACGAGGAAGCCTTAGCAATCTTGGCTTTGGTATCCTAGGTAATCTTTTAGCCGATAAAATTATAGACGGAGAAAAGATAGAAAATTTTAGAAATTATTCTACTGTTGCCTATAATGAAGTTATTAAGTATATAAAACAGTAAAATATTCGGATATCATTGTTTATAATGAAAATTAGTATTGGGAGCCACCTATGCCTAGGAGAATCTTGAGGAAATAGTTGTACCAATCTTTTGTGTTTCTTGAGTTAAAATATACATCTGCATTCAAACCATTGGCTGCTGGCGGCAAAGAATCGTCAAGTAATAATTCAACAGTTGCAAATCGTTTATCGTGATCAACGGTATCAGGTAGGCTGCTTGTTTCAGGGAGCACACCGATGCGTTCGATACGATGAATTGTTGCAGAATACCAAGTAGAATAACCAGCAGGCCGGACATGCGCTTTTATGCTTTGATCCAAGTTTTTAATAGCATCTTGGTGTATCTTGGCAACAAGACGACGTACAGGATTGTTGCCTTCTGCAACATCCATGATAGGCGCGCCAGCGGTTAGGTAGCGTCCAGAGCTTGTGTTCAGTCTGAGAAGTCTGCAATTGCAAGGACTGCGAATAATTGTGCCGCCTTGAGTTTCAGTAATATTCTTATATTGCCGCTCAAGGCCATTTAATTCTGCTTGGGCGATACCTAGCGCGGTCGTCGTTTGGCTAGCAGCAGATGGTTCCCTGACGTGCCCGTTTGGTAGGTTTATTTCAATGCGTCCTAATGCAACGGCGGCATTGGCATCTTGAGTGAAAATTCTTGCGGTTGCTTTTGTTTTTTGGAGGCTGGCTTGTGCTGCGGCAGCTTTGCTACGGGCGGCATCTAGCTCGCGGCGGGTACTAAAGCCGCGTTGAGCAAGCTTTTCTACTTGAGAGAGAACGGTCTGAGCTTCACGAAGTCGAGCTTCGGCTGCTTGCACTTCTAGACTTGAGGTTGTATTTTGTTGATTTAATACATCCTGCACGGCATTGCGGTATTTGATGTTTGTTTTATCAGAGCTTTCCAGTACTCTTACTTTCTCTCTTTGAGTCTCTATGGCAGATTCTAGTAAAGTGATTTTTTCCGCTGCTTCCAGAGGCAAGACAAGGGCAATGGGTTCATTTTTAGAGATATCTATATTTTTCTCGGTTTTTAGAAAATGAACCAGTCCAGATTTAGGAGTGTAAATATTCACAGTATTTTGAGCGATGGTGGCGTGCTCTGCCGAAAATACGAAAAAGTGTTGGTGTAGCGAGGTTGTGATATTAAAAACAACAATACTGCAAATGCCGAGTATAAGGCAGAAAATAAAACTATTAATCCAGCTTTGCCTTCTGGTGATTTTTTTCTCATCAATGTTTTCAATAAATCTTACGATTGCAGGAGCAGAGCGCAGATTTTCTATAAATCTAGAAACATTTGGAATCTGTTGACTGTGTGTGGTTTCGAAGAATTCGGCTAGTAATAAACTTGTGCCTTCCGTTGTTTCTATAAATTTTAAACCCACATGGTGTGTTTGTGGGTTTTTATGCACCAATATGGCTTTGACGGTGAGAGGAACGGTACTATCAGCTAGGCTCAGATGGAGGCGTAGTTCAAGAACATCATGAAACCCCCACGGGCAATCTTTGAAAAATACACCTATTCCGCTTACGGACCAGTTCGCCAGTTCAAGGAATTCGCCTTTCCACTCTACCTTAATGCCCCAGCCGATACGTGTGTGGCGACGCATACATGTCTCCAGAATGGTTACGTTGTGATGTTGATGTGGAGATTTCATTATTGATAAAATAGTTCCTTGATATTGAATCGCGTTGCGATGGAATGACTGTAAATAACGAAATATAAAAAATTATTAATGCTCCTAGTGCAAACCAAGCATGAGATAGCCATGCGACACGGCGCCTGCCCTGAAGTTGGGCATTCTGAGACCATCCTTGGACATCGAGATGAGTCAAAACATATCCTTTTAAAACATTGCCAATGATTTGGTTATATACAAGAAAAAGCGGCCAAATCAACTGAAAAGAACGTCCGCCCAAAATTAAGGAAAACAACATTCTACTGCAGCTTATCCATAAAATCCAATATAGTGCAATATCCGTGCGCCCTAGAATTAGGATTATAAACATTAATGTTGGCGTATAAAGCCCTGTAAAAATAGATATTCTTTGATCAATTAGCATAAGTGTCATAAAAGGAGAAAGCCGACCCGGTTCGAATAAGGCTTTATGTCCAGCCCTGAGCATATTCCCAGACCAACGAATAAGTTTTTTTGGGGACGCTTCTAAAAACGGACGTTGTTCGTTTTCAGCGCATAGTATTTTTATATCTGGTAAATAACGCATACCTAGGCCACGATGTACTGTATACAGCCATGTTGATTTATCGTCCCCAGTGATCATTTTGATGGAACCAAGATGGGAATGGTGTAAGGCATCTTCTGCAAGTGCTTTGATAAATCCCTCTTCAAATGCGAAGGCACCACGAAAACAGGAAAAGCGTCCGGTAAGAACCAGCAGTTCTTCTGAAAAAGATTGACTCTGCATCCAAAAATGCCGTTGATGATAGCGCAGTTGCATCCATGCCATCCAGTATGGGTTGGCACTTACATTAAGGGCTACATTGTTGACGGTTAGAGCCCCTAAGTTTGGGCTTGTCATTAAATGTCCTATGCAGTGACTAAAAATATTTTTCGGAACAATGCTGTCGCCATCCATTAATGCGACCATAGCGGGAGGCGTTTTGTGATGTCGAGATAAGCCAGCCAGTGTTTCTGCGAGACCTACGCGTTTGCCTCTATTTTCTTGGAAATGAATAAATGTTTTTACATTTTCTGATTTGTAGCGGAGAAAAAGTTTTTGAATTAAGGTGCTTTCTGTTGAGTTGGCTACGGTAAAAGCAATGCTGCATATCCCTCGGTAGTTTGCTGCTGCATCACATAAGGCTTTGACAACAGCATTGGTTATCAAAGGATCAATATTATAGGAGGCAACAATAACAGCGATGGGAGGGTGCTTTGTATAAAGATTAGCACGTCGGCGTAGTGCTGGGTATTCCAGCCAAGCGTACAGACCCGCACGAACAGCGTGTAGGGTAAACCAACTGTATCGCCATAGCGCGACGATGCTGATGCCAATGGCAAGGCGTAGGTCAAGTTCGTTCATGGGTCAGAGAAGGCGATAAAAAACAATTGCCCGCATGATCGTTGACTAGGCCAACTGATTGCATCCAAGCGTATATAATAGTATTTCCTACAAAAGTCATGCCGCGTTTTTTGAGGTCTTTTGATAAGGTATCACTTTGAGGCGTTGTGACGGGAACATCGGCTAGTGTTTTCCAATAGCCGATGTTGGGGGTTCCGCCGACAAAATTCCAAGCATAGGCGGAAAAGGTGCCAAACTCCTGTTGTATTTTTAAAAATACAGTCGCATTGCGTCGAGTGGAAAAAATTTTTAGACGGTTGCGCACAATTTTTGGATCAAGGCATAAAATGTCAAGGTCGGCATCGGTCATGGCGGCAACCTTGATCGGATCAAACTGATGAAATGCGACGCGGTAGCCCTGCCGTTTATTGAGAATAGTCTCCCAACTCAACCCCGCTTGGGCACCTTCCAAAATAAGCATTTCAAAAAGATGTCTGTCGTCATGAGACGGTCTCCCCCATTCGGTATCATGGTAGTGCGCGTAGGCGGGTTTACCTGTGGGTACCCAAGTGCAGCGTGTGGGGGATGAAGAATTCATGGGCTGGAACCTAGACGAGAAAGCTATTTTATGCTAGATTTTTTCGATGGTTGAACAAAAATCTTCCCTTGGAGTGGGGTCTCGGTTGGTGCATCTGGCGCGGGATAGTGGGCGGTATGACGGTTTAGTGAATTTACCGGTGCAGCGGGGATCAAGTGTGTTATTTTCGTCCTGCGCAGCTTTAAAAGAAGCTGCAAAACAATGGGATAGTGTGCCAAGCTATGGTCGGCACGGAACAACGCCCACCTTTGCCCTAGAGGAATCTTTAGCGGTGCTGCATGGTGGGTATAGAGCCGTACTGTGTGGTAGTGGGGTGGGGGCAATAGCTACGGCGTTGCTGGCGTTGTTGGGGCAGGGGGATCACCTGCTGATGACCGATAGCGTGTATAGCCCAACGCGGTCGTTCTGCGATGGCTTGCTGCGCCAGTATGGCGTCGAGACGAGTTATTTTGATCCCACGAATCCTGTTGCGCTGGCCGATGCTTTTCGACCTAATACTAAGGTTGTGTATGTGGAGAGTCCGGGTTCGCTGACGATGGAGATGACGGATATTCCGGCGGCGTTGGCGTTGGCGCGGGCGCGCGGGGCGCGGCTGTTGGCGGATAATACCTGGGGGACGCCGATTGGGTGTAACCCGTTGCGCTTGGGGGCGGACGGAGTGATTGAATCGCTGACGAAGTATGTTGGCGGTCATGCGGATTTGCTCATGGGCGTGGTCGTGGGAACGAAGGAGACGTACCCGCGTTTTAAGAAAACGGCGGCACTAACGGGTCAATACGCTGCGCCGGATGAGGTGTACTTAGCCTTGCGGGGTCTACGGACTTTAGACGTGCGACTGCGCCGTAGTGCTGCCAGTGCCTTGCATTTAGCGCAATGGCTTGAACAGCACCCGGCGATTGAGCGGGTGCTCTACCCGCCGCTGCCCTCGCATCCCCAATATGCTTTGTGGCAGCGCGATTTCACCGCCGCCGCCGGAGTATTTAGTATTGAATTCAAGCAAGGTTACACAACGCCTCAGGTTCACGGTTTTATTGATAGCTTGACGCTGTTTGGCATCGGCTATTCTTGGGGCGGGTTTGAGAGTTTGGCCGTGCCCGTTGACTTGGCCGGGGTGCGCAGCGTGATGCCGCTACCTGCCGGATCATTGGTGCGGTTTTCGGTGGGGCTGGAGGATGCTCAGGATTTACAGGCAGATTTAACAGCGGGGTTAGCAGTATTATGAAGGTATATTCAACAGATGTTATCGATGATTTCATTGAAGCTGTCCGTTTTAACGAGGACGGTCTTGTTCCCGTGGTGGCTCAAGATGAGCAGAGCCAGCAGGTGTTGATGCTGGCGTGGATGAACGCTGAAGCGTTGCGGGAAACATTGACTGGGGGGCGGGTAGTGTACTGGTCGCGCTCCCGGCAGGAACTATGGCGCAAGGGGGATACGTCGGGGCATACCCAGGCACTGGTGGATATCCGGCTCGATTGTGACGGGGATGCCCTGTTGCTTCAGGTGCACCAGCACGGCCCGGCCTGCCATACGGGTAAGCCCAGTTGTTTCTTTGTTTTGCCGGCGTCTTTTGAGAAAAAGATGATATAGGCGTCGACATTACTTAAGATGTTGGCACGATTCTCGCATCCCTCCTGCCGATGCGTGCCTTTTTGTCCTTATTGCTTGTTTTCTCAATGGTGGTTCCGGCTCAGGCCGTGACCAGAATTAAGGATATTTCCGATTTTCAGGGCGTCCGGGACAACATGCTGGTGGGCTACGGCTTGGTGGTGGGGTTGAACAGCACCGGGGACTCGCTGAACAAGGCCGTTTTTACCAAGGAAAGCATCGTTGGGATGTTGGAACGCCTGGGGGTGAACGCTAGGCAGGCGAATTTGTCCACCAACAACACGGCGGCGGTGATGGTGACGGCGACGTTGCCCGCCTTTGCCCGGCAGGGGAGCCGGATTGATATTAGTGTATCGGCGATTGGGGATGCCAAAAGCCTGTTGGGGGGAACTCTTATTGTTACGCCGCTCATGGGCGCGGATGGTGAGGTGTACGCAGTCGCCCAGGGCAATATTGCCGTGGGCGGGTTTTCCGCCGGTGGTGCGGCGGCTAGCGTGACTAAGGGCGTGCCTACCAGTGGCAGGATTGCCAATGGCGCGATTGTGGAAAAAGAACTAGGTTTTACCTTGGCCAGTCTTGATAGAGTTGTTCTCAATTTGCGTAATGCCGATTTCACCACGGCGCGGCGTATGGCCTTGGCTATTAATCAGAATCTTGGAACTGAGGTTGCCCAGTCTCTTGATCCAAAAACGGTGGAGGTTCTTGTTCCGCCCATTTTTGTTGGGGATGTTGCTGGGTTGATGACCAAGTTGGAGCAGCTTCCTATTCAACCGGATAATAGTGCCAAGGTCGTGTTGGATGAGCAGACAGGCGTGGTGGTCATTGGCCAGAATGTTCGGGTGAGCACGGTGGCCATTGCTCAGGGTAATTTGACCATTAAAATTACGGAAACTCCCATTGCTTCACAGCCTAATGCAGGTTTTCTGGGTGATGCCGCCGGGGAAACGGTGGTGTTGCCGCGTACGGATATTCAGGTGAATGAAGAGGGCAATAAGCTGGGCGTCCTTAATGAGGGAGTCTCGCTGCAAGACCTTGTTTCCGGACTTAATGCCTTGGGCATTAGCCCGCGGGATCTGATTTCTATCTTACAAAGCATTAAAGCTTCCGGAGCACTGCAAGCCGATATTGAGGTGATGTAGCCATGAAAACGTCTTTTTCCCCTAGTGAATTGGCTGGTTTTGAAAAACAGCTTGTGGCGGCGGTGGCTAGGCCTACGCCTACTGGTGTTTCTGAGAAAATATCGGCGCGAAGTGCATTTTCAGCACTCATGGATGTAACGCCGCCATTGCCGCAACGCCAGCAAGATACAACTCAGAAGGGGGCTGCTCTGGAGGTTGTGCGTAAGGCCGAACAAAAAGCAAAAGAATTTGAAGCCCTAACTATTGGTCAGCTTTTGCAGCCTATGTTCGAAGGTCTACAGCCAGATTCTCTTTTTGGCGGTGGTCATGGGGAAGAGCATTTTCGTAGTTTCTTATTGCAAGAATATGGGAAATTATTCGCCGACCGAGGTGGCATTGGTCTTGCAAGGCCTATTAAGGAGAATCTTCTCCGAAGTATGGAGGTTTGATATGCCCGTTGCAGTGACACGAAATGAAATGCGGGATGCTACCGAGATGCAGGTTGTTGAGCTTATTGCCATTACTAATCGGCTAATAGCTATTTTTTCTGAGGAAAACTCACATCTTCTTCATCAGAAAGTTGCTTCTATCCTGCCTTTACAGAATGAAAAGAATGCGTTGCTGGAGTCGTATGCAAGGATTATTGCCGTGCTGCAAAATGATTTGGAGGCACTGTATAGATTAGCTCCAGAGGTTAAAGCGCAGCTATCTGAGATACTTCGTCATTTTCAAGATATCATCGTAGAGAATCGGCGTGCTCTGGCTATTGCTAGGGATGCTAGAACATTTGTGATGGAAGCATTGCGGGAAGCAGTGCTTCATGAAAGCGATACGCATCAGTCGTATACTGCTGATGGTGAAGGCACGAGTATATTTTATCAAAAAGGTGCTGCGCGGGCGACAGCACTCTTCGATCAGAATTTATAAGTCATGTTAACAAGTGCCCTATGGAAGGCTTTTAGTGGCGTTAGCGTTGCCCAAAAAGGGGTAGATGTCACATCAAGCAATATTACTAATGCTAATGTAGCAGGCTATACAAAAAAAACAGCGAATCAAATTTCTCAAGTTTGGGATCCCCGGCAAGGCGGAGAAGTTACTATTGCCAATATTACCCGAACAATTGATTCGGCGTTACAAAAACAATTGCGGGAAAGCCTGAGCGATTTGGGTGCAGCTCAAGCGACAAATGATATTTTACAGCGTGCCGACAGCCTGTTTGGGAATACGACTCATAACTCTGATTTAACCGCACAACTAACAAAATTATCGACATTGTTACAAACCTTGGCACTTAATCCTGATAATACAACTAATAACATGAATTTTATTGTAATGGTTCAAGCAGCATTACGGCAGATTAATGGTGCGGAAACATCTTTACAAGGTTTGCGTAAAGATGCTGATTCCCGCATTAGTGCGAGCGTGGATGAGTTAAATATAGCTATTGATAAAATTGGTGTTCTTAATTCCAAGATTCTTGCCGCAACTGCAGAAGGTAAGCCAAGTGGTGATCTTGAAGATCAACGAGATAATGCGATAGAGACTATAGCCAAAAAACTTGATATTATTGTAATGCCTCGTGATGCGAATGGTATTGCTGTCTATACTAAATCTGGATACATGCTTTTTGATCAAGTTCCTAGGCATCTTGCCTATACTCCGACTACTGCTGTTGATGCCATGACCCGTTATGATTTTGGTAGCTTTTCGGGTATAACCATTCCGGCATCTAGCATACCTACAGATCTCACAGAAACTTTAAGAAATGGGGAGTTCAAAGCCCTCATAGATTTGCGAGACAATCAACTGCCCACCATAAGCGATCAATTAAACACTATAGCAATAATATTAAATGATACACTTAATGCCCTGCATAACACAGGAACGGCTTACCCGCCGCCACAAACCCTCACGGGTACCCAGCAGGTTAATGGTTCTGATCCCTTTTTTGCTAACGGAACCTTGCGTATTGCAGTGACCACCCCGACGGGGATTCTAAAAGATTATATCGATCTAAATTTAACTACGGTTGTTCCGCAAACGGTGCAGGGATTAGTGGATACGATTAACGCCCCAACAACGACTACGGTTATTGGTGGTCCTCTAGTGCAGTTCAATAGTTTAGCGACAGCTAGTATAACCAATGGTCGCCTGACATTGACGGCTAACGCAGGTACTAGCATTGCGGTTGGAAGTGTTACTGGGTTCCCTGCACCAACGGAAAGCATGACGGGAAAAAATCTAGGAATTTCCCATTTTTTTGGTCTTAATGATCTTTTTGATAGTCCATTAAATCAGATTAATCCACCGCTATTGGTCAGTAACACTAGTATTAGTAATAGCACTCCGTTTACGGGTACAGGACTGGTACGGATAAACTTAACGCAGCCGAGCGGTGCTGTTATCAATAGTTTCAATTTAGATTTAGCAGCGGCACCGGCGGTTGCTACCGTTGGAGATATTGTTAGTAAAATTAATACTGCAGCTATTGGCATTACGGCCAGTATTACGTCTGGTGGAAAGTTATTGCTTAAAGATACTAGTGGTCAGGCGGCTGTTACATTAACATTATTAAGTCCTCCTGCCATAGAAACAGCTAGTGGTAAGAATTTTATCAGCTATTTTGATTTTAAAGACCCACGCCATTTGTCCGCTGTTATGGATGTGCGGGCAACAATTGTTGCCCAACCCAAACTTCTTGCTCGGGGCAAGCTTACAGATGCTATATTTACTTCGCCCTTGCCTATAACGAACCCCCCTTCGGCTATCACAGCAGGTGATGCTCGCCTTACTGATTCATTGGCAAAAAGTTTCATGCAAAAAACGATGATTCGTGCTTCAGGCGGGCTGCCTGAGTTGCAGGCTAGTTTGCTTGATTATACATCATTGTTTTTGTCTAATAATGCTCAAAAAATTAGTAATGCTGATGATGCTTTTAAAACGGTAAAGGGATTAAACGATACTGTCAAAAATCAGTTTTCCAGTGTTTCTGCTGTCGATGTGCAGGAGGAAATGCTTAATCTGACAGTATTTCAGAATGCTCATAATGCTGCTGGTCAGGCTATTAAAATTACCAATCAGATGCTTGATGCTCTTGAACAAATTTTTGCATGAGGTAAATCGTGATTACTAGGGTTGGCACTTTTGACCGCTTTCAGCGCACCAATATGTTTATGCAGCAAAGCACGGTTCGGCTGGCTACACTGCAAGATCAGCTTTCCAGTGGTAAGAAAGCTGAGTTCTATAGCGGTTTTGGAGGTGTATCCGGTCGCTTAGTATCGTTGCAAAGTGAGTCTGTCCGCACAGAAAAATTCGAATCAGTGAATACGCAAATAGGTAGTAAATTGACCCAGATGGATATTCATATGAGTAGCCTTCTTGATGCGGCAATCGCCTTTAAGGTAGATTTGATAAGTGCAAGAAATGTTGGGAATTCTTCATCAGCAGGGTTGTTTTACAATGCAGACCAGCGCTTGCAACAGGCAGCTAGTACGTTAAATGCGACCAGTGCTGGTGAGTATCTTTTTGGTGGTAGCCGCATTGATGCTCCTCCGGTAGATTTAAGTCTTTTTACGGCATTGCCCTCGGCTATAGTTGCCGATAGTTCCTATTATAAGGGCGACAATCAGATACTTTTTGCCCAGATAGATAAAAATTTCCGTCTTGATTATGGTATTAATGCCGATAACCCTGCATTTGAACAATATATTCGTGGTCTGCGCATTGTTAAAAATGCTCCTACGAATGATGCAGCAATAAGTCAGGCAATCGATTTGGTTAGTAATGCAATTGACGGCATACGGGTTCTTGTCGCGGCTAATGGGATACGTTTAAAGGCGACAGAAGATGTTAGCGATCAACATAATGCTAATAATCTTGTTTTAAAAGATACCATTGGAAGTTTGGTGGATACGGACTTTTTGGACGTAACAACTAGGTTGCAATTGGAACAAACAAACTTACAGGCGCAGTTTACTTATATTGGTAAATTCAGCAATCTCAGCTTGGCACAATACTTGAATTAATAAAGAGCAACCTATTAAGGAGCTTTTTATGACCCTCGCCCTCCATGCTGCCACATTGCTTGAACAAGCTAACGAGTCACTTTTCAATACGCAGGTTGAAGAGCCATTTCAAGAAGAAGTGGCCGATATTGTTATTGAGAATCGTTTTGGTATTTTTTCAGTACCGCAGCAGCAGGTGCTTAGCTTTTCTGCTGGAATGCTTGGTTTTGAGACATATCGCAATTTTGCGCTACTAATTATTCCTGGGACGAAAGTTGAAGGGCCTTTTCGATTGTTGCAATCCATTGAGGAAGCAGAACTATCTTTTATAGTGATGACTACTGATGCTAAAGAATCTTTTTTATGTAAAGAAGATGTAGAAGATATTTGCGCCCGTCAGGGAGTTGTATGGGATAAGCTTTTGTTGCTGCATATGGTCACACTTGATAAGAAAAATGACGGTACAGTACAAATGACTGTCAACGCACGTGCACCTGTGGTGGTAGACATTGCTAGCCGTATGGCGCAACAGATTGTGCTCAGTAATCCGAATTATTTATTGCGGTTGCCAGTGAATCAGGATGGGGCTATCGTAACTGCTTGACGAAAGTACATGACAACGTCACCGTGTTTTGGTGCATGACGGTCTTCTTTTTGGTGCCGGGTATACGGCGGAGTTTTTTGCTGCTGAGTGGCGTATGAAGGGGGATTTTTCCTCTATCTATGGCACCAACCGGCGGGGAAAGATGCTATCGGGGATTGTGCCTGTTATTTTTGATGGCCAGCGACCCATTATAGACTTTCGTGCGCGTTTTATGCGAGTTGCTCATGTTTTAATATCTATTCCCCCCGATGCGTACGGCGATCCCGTATTGCGCTTTCATAGGGAGGATCTGTTGACGTTACCAGCTTTGAAATGGATAGGGTATTTGTCCACAACTGGGGTTTATGGTGATTATGAGGGCGTTTGGGTAGATGAAAATAGCTTATGCCGGACAAAAACTGAGCGAGGAGTAGCTCGGATAAAGGCTGAAGAAGCTTGGCTCGCGTTTGGGGAGCAAACTGGGGTCAAGGTTCAAGTATTTCGTTTGGCGGGTATTTATGGCCCTGGGCGTAATGCTATTGAAGATGTGCGTTGTGGTGTGGCGCGTCGCCTAGCTAAGTCAGGCCAAGTTTTTTCAAGAATTCATGTGCAAGACATTGTTCGAGCTTTGGATGCAGCCAGACTTTATGGCTCTGATGCCATATATAATGTCGCCGATGATGTCCCATGCCCTAGCCATGAGGTAGTAGCGTATGCTGCGGAAATGTTGGGTGTTGTGCCACCACCGTTGTTGGATTTTGAGCAGGTGGCGGATACCCTGTCGCCGATGACGCGCAGCTTTTACGCAGAGTGCAAAAGGGTTTGTAATTCTCGTATCAAAGTTTTATTACCGGATGGGGAGTGGCAATACCCTAATTATCGCACGGGATTGCAGGCGTTGTTAAAAGGATAGCCTTGCGCTCATTGTTAACACCCTTTAAAAGCCCTTCATGACAGATTTTTACCCTGTGCGGCGGGCGTTATTGTCGGTATCGGACAAGACGGGCTTGTTGCCTTTTGCGAAAGGATTGGTTGAACGTGGGGTTGAGCTGCTTTCCACTGGCGGGACAGCAACAGCTCTGCGCGAGGCTGGTTTGCCCGTTCGTGATGTGAGTGAGGCGACTAATTTCCCGGAGATTCTCGGTGGTAGGGTAAAGACTTTACACCCGCATATTCACGGCGGAATTCTGGCGAAGCGTACGCCGCAGCATTTGGGGGCACTGGCGGTGCACCATATCGGTACTATCGATCTGGTGGTGGTGAATCTGTACCCGTTTGCCCAGACGCGCCATAGCGGGGCGGGCTGGGATGAATGTGTGGAAGAAATTGATATTGGCGGCGTGGCTCTGCTGCGGGCGGCGGCAAAGAATCATGCGTATGTCACGGTGGTGAGCGATCCGGCGGATTATCCGGAGGTGCTTTCGGCGGTGCAGGCGCATGGCGCGGTGACCGCCGCCTTGCGCCTAGCCGGGGCGGCAAAAGCTTTTGCCCATACGGCTCAGTACGACGCTGTTATAGCCGAAGCCTTTGCTCAGCATCAAGGAGCAGCCTTCCCGGCGGCGGTTAGCCTGCCGCTGCAGCTGGTGCAGCCGTTGCGCTACGGCGAAAACCCGCATCAGCGGGGCGCGTTTTACGCCGATGCTAGCTTGCCACCGTATGGTCTGGCGGCGGCACAGCAGGTGCAGGGCAAGGAACTTAGTTACAACAATATCAATGACGCTGATGCGGCGTGGCAGTTAGTCAATGAATTTGACCATCCAGCGGTGGCAATTATCAAACACGCGAACCCTTGTGGGGTTGCGGTAGGCGAAGATGTTGTGGCGGCTTACAAAGCGGCATTGCGCTGTGATCCTGTTTCGGCTTTTGGCGGTATTGTTGCGGTTAATCGTGTGCTGGATGAGGTGGCGGCGCAATTGATTGGGGATGTGTTTTCTGAGGTTGTTTTAGCACCCAGCTTTACTGAGGATGCGCTGGCGGTATTTGCCGCAAAAAAAAATCTTCGTCTTTTGGATATGAGTGGGGCAGGGGGAGTACCTTTCGGGGCTCGGACGGTTCGGGGAGTCAGTGGTGGCTTTTTACTGCAAACAGCCGATCAGCAAGTATTGGGTGAAACGGCTCCGCGTTGTGTAACGGTGCGAAAACCCTCTTCAAAAGAGGAGGCCGACTTACTGTTTGCCTTTACCGTGGCTAAGCACGTGAAGTCTAACGCTATTATTTATGTCAAAGATGGAGCTACTCTGGCTATTGGGGCTGGGCAAATGAGTCGGGTGGATGCTGCTCGGATTGCCGCCCGTAAGGCAGAAGATGCCGGATTATCGTTGGAGGATTCCGTGGTGGCTTCAGATGCCTTTTTCCCTTTTGCGGACGGGTTGCTGGTGGCAATAGAGGCTGGGGCACGGGCGGTGATTCAGCCAGGGGGATCGATTCGAGATAATGAGGTTATAGCGGCGGCGGACGCAGCTCATGTGGCAATGATTTTCACTGGAATTAGGCACTTCAGGCATTAACTTAATTTTAAACTTTAACATGAGGTTTTTTATGTCAAGCTTTGTTTTTACGAGTGAATCGGTTTCAGAGGGTCATCCAGATAAGATTTGCGATCAGATTTCTGATGCAGTGCTCGATACGTTTTTAGCTGCTGATCCTCAAGCTCGAGTGGCGTGCGAGACGCTTGCAACCACTGGAAGAGTTGTGCTCGCCGGGGAGGTTCGTGGACCAGATGCTATTACCCCGGACGTTATTGAGCAAGTGGTGCGTCAGACAGTGAAAAAAATAGGGTATGAACAGCGTGGTTTTCACTGGAAAAACTTGGTTGTAGAGAATTATCTTCATGAGCAGTCTCAAGATATTGCTGTAGGTGTCGATGAAACCGACGATAAAGCCGAAGGTGCGGGCGATCAGGGAATTATGTTTGGGTACGCCTGCAAGGAAACCCCGGATTATATGCCGGCGCCGATTTATTACGCGCACCAGATCCTGCGGGCGTTGTCCGAAGCCCGGCACAGCGGCGCTATTAAAGGTCTTGGTCCTGATGCAAAGAGTCAGGTGAGCTTGCTTTACGAAAATGAAAAGCCTGTTCGCACCACTTCCATCGTAGTCTCGCACCAGCATGATGAGGCGTTAAGCGCCAAAGACGTCCACGAGATTGTCCGTCATTATGTCGGGAAAGTGATGCCCAAGGGTTGGCTCTGCCCCGATGATAAATTTTACATCAACCCGACGGGGCGGTTTGTCATTGGCGGGCCGGACGGGGATGCCGGGTTGACCGGGCGGAAGATTATTGTCGATACTTACGGCGGCGCGGCGCCCCACGGCGGCGGCGCGTTTTCGGGGAAAGACCCCACCAAGGTGGATCGCTCGGCGGCCTACGCGGCGCGGTATTTGGCAAAAAATATTGTGGCCGCCGGGGTGGCGGAACGTTGCACCTTACAATTGTCCTATGCGATTGGTGTGGCAGAGCCATTGTCAGTGTACCTTAATTTTCACGATACCTCAAAAGTTGATGAGGCTCATGTGGCCAGCGCCCTGCGCCGGTTCATGGACTTGACCCCCAAGGGCATTCGCCAGCACCTCCAGCTCAACCGGCCTATTTACCAGGTGGCGGCTTCTTATGGTCACTTTGGCCGGGCCCCCCAGGAAAACGGCGCGTTTTCGTGGGAGAAACTGGATTTGGTGGCGAGGCTGCAAGAGGCGTTTTTATAAAGCCATAGCATGGGAGTGGCGATAATCCTCTCGTACCAGAGCGAGTTGATAGTCTGATATTTTTGTAAAACCAATGGCTTGGTAGGCGCGTTCGGCGGCGGGATTTTCAACGATGAGGACTGCTTGTTCTAGGCTGGGCTGTTCCTGGTGCCGCTGAAGGATGGCTCCGGCGGTGATCGCCTTGGCGTAGCCGCGGTTGCGCAGGAAGGGCGGAGTATATACTGGGTTAATATGCATTGCTTCCATGAGAAAACCGCTGATGCCGCAAAAGGCTAGGGGTTCTGTATCCCGTTCAAGTAAAAATAACTCTTGAAGGGCAATGCGGCGATCGATTTTGGCAATAGTTTGTTGTTCCAGGGGTGTTCCCGGTACGCTATGAAGTGCTTCAACATCAAAAACGATGTTCCATTGGTACAAGAGTTCCGCATCGGAGGGTAGTGCCCGCCGGACGCGGTAGCTTGGATCGTGTAACAGTGGCGGTAAGCGGAGATCGGTTAGGGCGAGGCCATAGAGCCGTTCGGGTTCGTTGCAGCGAAAACAGTTATCTGGAAGGTTGAGCGCAGCAATCAGCGGTTGGCAGTGCTGTGGCAGCCCCAAAATACCATCAAGCACCCCGCTTCGTTTTTTGATCAAGGGAATAAGCGCATGAGCCAGCAGGGGGATGCACGGTAATTCTTCAATGCACAGTAATAGCGTATGTATCCAGCTGTACCCAACAACCCCGACCAGACGATCGCCGTTAAAGGCACCGAGGTATTCGGCTTTATACGGGTTGCCATGGCAGACTAATCAAGCCTTGGCCACGTTGGAGCGTAGGTGAAACGCCGCCGCCGTGTGCGGTTTTAAAAAAGCGTCTAGGGCTGCTGCATCGGCGGCACCGTGGAGGAAATAAGTAATAAAAATCACTTTATTAACATAATATAATTTTTATTTATTTGAAATAATTTTTTGTGCTTCCTAGAGAGTATCTCGGTACTATTTCTTTTCTTAAAAAAAGAAACGGAGATTTTCATGCGCATCCTTCAAGTTCTCCCCGCTTTGGAAGCCGGAGGTGTGACATCTGGCACACTGGAGATTGCTCGCGCCCTGGTAAATAATGGTGATGAAGCGCACGTTTTTTCGGCTCCCGGAGATAGAGTGATGGCACTGCAAAAAAGTGGTGCGATCTATCACCAAGCAGAATCAGCGCGGAAAAGCTGGAAAAATTACCATTCCCTGAAATTATGTGTCGAAAAAATCATTATAAATCAAAAAATTGACCTTGTTCATGCTCGGAGTCGCTTTCCCGCTTGGGCGGCGTATGCGGCGTGTCGAGCTACTAAAGTGCCATTACTCACAACCTACCATGGTGTTTACACGGGCATGGCGATGCCGCTGAAGAAATACTATAACTCGGTGATGGTACGGGGCGCAGCGGTGATTGCGGTGTCTGATTTTATTGCTGGGGAGATTCGCCGCCATTACCCGTGGGTGCAGCCCCAGAAAATTCATGTTATCCCTCGCGGTGTCGATCCGGCGGTGTTTGATCCGGCGAAGGTTTCCGTGCAGCCGTTGTGGGGGCAAGGGCGCATTGCCTTGCTCCCTGGGCGGCTGACGGGCTGGAAGGGCCAGGGGCTGGCGATTCAGGCGGTGGCCATGCTGGCGGCAGAGTACCCGGATCTGCGCTTAGTGCTGCTGGGGGATGATCAGGGGCGCACAGAGTATAAGCAGAGCTTGCACAGGCTGGCGGCCTCCTTAGGCCTTGGGGAAAAGGTTGTGTTTGCCCCGCCCACCGCCGCGATGCCGTCGGCCTACGCGGCGGCGGATATTGTTCTGGCTCCCTCGACGTTGCCCGAAGCCTTTGGCCGGGTGATGGTGGAGGCGGCTGCCATGGGTAAGCCTGTTGTTGCCGCAGGTCATGGCGGCGCAGCGGAAACCGTCCTGCCCGGCGTCACTGGCTTTTTGCACCAGCCCGGCGATCCGGTGTCTCTCGCCGCTGGGATGCGGCAGGGATTGGATTTATCCGCCGAGGCAAAAGTGAATCTGGCGGTTGTGGCTAGGGATCGGGTGCTGCATAATTACACCACGGAAAAAATGCAGGCGGCAACGCTGGCGATGTATGCACAGTTAGTAGAAGAAAGCGGTAAACATAGGTGAGGTTTGTTATGTTTCGGTGAGTAGATGGGGATGTTACTGATTGTGATTTTTTTCTTCTAATTTTTTCAAGTTTTGCTGGGCGGCGTTTGCCACAACACCTTGAGGATGAAGGCGCAGAACATATTCCCAATCTGTTTTTGCTCCCATCATGTCGCCCCCGGCGGCCTTAAGTAAGCCGCGCTCTAGGTACGCTTCAGACCGTCCCGCGTCTAGGGCTAAGGCTTTGGCCAAATCGGCATGAGCTTGATTCCAGCCTTCTAGATTGCGCCAAGCCGTTGCCCTGAAAATGAGTGCATCAACATTGCCCGGCTGTTGTGCAATCACTACGTCTAGATCCTCTAGGGCACTGCGGTAGTTTTTTAGACCAATGTGGGTCACCGCCCGATCTTGGCGCAATGCAGGATCATTGGGGGATTGCATCAGACCAGCAGTCAGACTGGTCATAGCCTTTTGCGGAATACCGGCGAGTAGATAAGACCTTCCGGCACGACCTAAAAGAGCTACACGGTTTGGTAAGTTACTCACTGTTTCATTGCTGGTAGCTAGGCGCTCATACATTTCACCTGCCTCGCGAAACTGGCGCAATGCAAAAAATGCTCCAGCGCGGCAATGTAAGGCTAGCATCCCCCCACCAATACCGCCCCAATACTGAGCCGCATCCGCTGCCGACATGGGATTAATTGCAATGAGATCAAGACAGGCTTTGTATTGACTTGTCGTATCCCCTCCCGTTAGTGCCAAAGCAGGAAGCGTCCACAACAAGCTCAGAACTGCAAATTTATTGCCCTGACGCATCATCCGTCCTTTCAGTGACGGGGAAAAACTTTATTTGGCTGGCTTCTGGTATTTGGAATGCCCATTCTTTACTCATACGCGTTAATATTTCAACCTCGGCTTTAACGTGGGCTGAAGATCGTAATGCTGCCGAGGTAAGGCTATCCTTTTCTTTGGTTAATTTCCAAGCATCAATTCCTGGAGCTGGATGCCAAAGTGCCTCAAGAGTAATCCAGAGCAATCTGCCTGCCGCTGGTTTATACGCTTTTAGTTCTATTATCATTCCGTCAAATGTCTTGGCTTTAAACGTGTTAATCAGTGATGCCTGATTTAATACTTTCTCTTTTGGTGCCACGTCAGTGAAGCGCAAAAATTCGAGCATTGTCCAAGGATTATCAATAGCTTCTTCAAATGGGGAAGCACGTTGAACCTCCATTCCATTGCCCCAAGAAATAGATTGTAGGCGACGTGGTTCTATATGAAAGAAATCATGGTCCAGCCATGATTTTGCTTGTATTGGAAAAGACACCATACCTTGTACTAACCATGCTTGGTTATCCATGATTCGGCGGGCAAAAAAATTGCGGCTGAGCCGTCCACCAATCACAGTATCTGGCTTGCCTATGAGTAAACCTGCTAATATTTTTTTATTTCGGTCTAGAATGGTGATTGATTTTGCTGCGCCAATTTTAGCTCCGGGATCGGCGACATTTAGTCGTTCATATAAGGAGGGATCCCGCGTTTTAGGCTCTATAATTTTTATTCTAGATAGATTTAGTAATTGCTCTCGCAACCGATTGGCATCTACTGGCAAACTGGCATAGTTATCTAAAAACCAAGCATCCCCAAGGCGAGTAAAGATTAATGTTTCATTGCCATTTTGTACTTGCACTATCGTCGCATCGCTGAGCTGATTTAAAAGCCTAGGAAACATCAGGCTTGAATCGCTAGAATGCAGACTTTTTTTTCCTAACCAAGTTCCTATACCGATACCTATACAAATTACTGAGAAAACTATTATTATCATCATACCCCAACCATTTAAGGCAGGTATCTGAGTAGATTTGGGACGGGCGGCAACTTTTTTCATTCAGTCATTCAGCCGAGTGGTACCGTGCTGCAAGGAACGGCGACGATGCCAGTTACTAATAATTGCTATTAGCAGCACTAACGTCGGTGCGGCGACTAGATTTATCACTACCACCTGCAATTGAAGTCGTTCAATGTCTTGGCGAAGCGATCGTTGTACTCGGCGTAATTCTCCGCGTAATGAAATTATCTTAATTTGGTAGTCATTTATAGCAATTTCTTGATCTTTGCTTATTAAACTAGTTGATGTATCATCGCTTTTCATTAATTCGCTCAGATGCGTTTCCGCTTCTTGTAATTCGCTGCGGAGTCGTTGTTCAATAGAACGAAATTGTTGCTCTGCCATGTGCGCCTTGTTTTCTAGTACGGTAAATGGACGCTGGGATGTGCCGCGGCTTCGTAAACTTATTAAGTCATCGGTGCCAAGTAAGTTCTCCGCCGCATTAAGAACAAAAGCTCCATTCCCTGCTATTGGAATGGTCACGTCGTTGCCCATAAAAGACCCGGTTTGAAGCCACAATTCATCTTTTAGCATATCCGTATCTGCTATTAATACGCCGTGAAATGGGTTCGTTCCTTTTTCTTGATGCTTTGATACCTCAGTGGGAGAGGCATCAAAGGCACTGGCAACTATCCCCGAGACCCGTAGAGCCAGTGTTAACGGAGAGCCGCTAGGTTTGAAATCTTTAATTAATCCAACTAAATCAGGTGCTGGCCGCAAGTAGCGCATGGGCATCAATGCGGCATCGTTAGAACTATGCACTAGTACCTCGATAGTTATAGGAGCATTGGGTAATAAACTGAAAGCGCCTGCGCTGGCCATGGTTAATGATCCCAGCGGCGCGGTAATGCGATCATTTTTATTAACTGTCTGTTCGTCCAGTCCCAACCAGCCTAAATGAGGTATGTCCACGTCGCGATCATCAATCCTGATGCTTACTTTGCGAGCATATCGACTATCGGTTACCACCATAGATGTATCCATCGCCAAGCCCCATGTTTCTAGAAGTTTTGTCAGTGCTTTCGCATTTTCTTTGTTTAAGGTTAGCTTTGCTCGCACCCGGCGCAATTCTGGAAATGGGTCAATAAAGGCCAGTAAACGTCCACCGCGCACCGCAAATTTATCAACGGCATATATAGCCTTTAGGGGTAATTCTTCGGGTTGTATTAGGATCAATAGATTGATGTCTTCTGGGATTGCAGTGCTTTCTTGAGATAGTATTGTAACGTCGAAAAGCTGACGTAGTTGGCTGAGCACTGCCCAAGGTTTATCGCTACGACCTGTTGTGAACAATGCCATAGGATCACCATCAATAGAGAGAGCCGATAATACGGCAATCTTAGGTTTGGCTGGGTGGCTCAAATTCTGAATGATTCTAGTAATATCGTACTCTAAGAAAGCCTCTCGCTCTGGTTGAAAAAAAGAAATTACCTCACGTCCATCGGTGCTATTGCTGGCGGCAAGACCAAAATAGGCTTTATCTCCATTAGTATTCAGACGAATTCCCTGTAGACCCTGAGCCAATGCAGCATCTTCATTTTCTGAAAATGGTTCTGGATCAATAATCAGAAGGCGTACCTTGCCCCGGCTTGCATCCACATATGTACGTAATAGCTCTTCTACCCGGCGGGCATAGGTAGCATAGGATGGTGCTGATTGGCTAAGAACATTAGAATAATAAAATCGTAATGTAATAGGCTCTTTTATTTTTCTGAGAACACGCTTGCTCCCCTCAGATAGGGCATAGAGCTTATCTTGTGTTACATCCCAGGCTGCTGTGGGAAAAATAAAGCGTAGAAAAATGTTTCCACTCAAAAGTAGTAATAATAATATTGGTAAAAGTATAAACTGTCGCTTTATTATGCTTACCGTACCTATATAAAAAATCATCATTAATAATATTAGAAAACCGATGCTTTTTAATGCTACTAGGCCTCGACTGATTCCGTCAACGTGCCCTAAGACACTGAATGAAGAAACGGTATCACTGATTGTCACGGGTGCCCAAGGACTAAGCAGTTTTTGCACTAGCGGCGTACCACTTAAAATAAAAAAAAGACAGGTGACAACACCAATAATAAACGCTGTGACTTGTTGACGGCTCAGGCTTGATGCAAATACTCCAATAGCGGCAAAGACTCCCATAAGTAGGGCATGAGTTGCATAACTAACCATAATAACGCCATTGTCTGGATGGCCAAGAAAGTTGACTGTTATCCATAGCGGCACCGTTAACAGTAGTGCAAGTATGCAAAATCCCCAACACGCCAGCCATTTAGCTAGTACAGCCTGCGCTGCTCCCAAGGGCAGGGTTAGTAGAAGCTCCAGTGTGCCGCTTTTTCGTTCCTCAGCAACGGTGCGCATGGCCAAAGCAGGAACAAAAATTAAATACAACCAAGGCTGGAATGTAAAGAATGGCTGCAAATCGGCTTGGTTGCGCTCTAGAAAACCACCTATGAAGAATGTTAATAGTCCAGATAGCAGTAGGTACAAGCTCAAAAATACATATGCTATTGGTGTGGTAAAATATGATGACCACTCTTTATGTAGGAGTGCCGCTACTCGTCCCCACCAAAATAATCTTATTATAGGAAACTTACGCATGGATATTTTTCCCCCCTGTTAAGCGGGCAAAGGCTTCCTCATAATTGGGTTGTACTATAGAAATTTCTATGATGTTTAGGCCTGCTGCTTCCTGACACACTAGGGATAATAATTCTTCTGCTGTGCGGGATGGCGATTCAATTCTTAGGCTGTTCGCCTCGTCAATAACGGTCAAACCGCCGCGGGCACCAAGAACAGCCCGTAGGCGGGATAATTCTTCTCCAGCGAGGCGCACTCTAATAGCCTCATCAATACCCGCTGCTGTAATCATGCCTGACACTGAACCTTGGTAGGCAATCTTACCTTTAGAAAGCAACACCAGCCTAGTACAAACTGCTACCATCTCTTCCAGAGCATGGGTGGAAATCAAAATAGCTTTATCGGCAGCCATGGTACGAATTAGTGTTCGCACGGATTTTTTTTGATTTGGATCAAGGCCGTCGGTCGGTTCATCCAAAATTAAAATTGGTGGGTTGTGTATTAATGCCTGTGCTAATGCTACTCGGCGACATAAGCCTTTAGATAGCGTTTCAATCCGATATTCTAGAACTTCATGTAAGTCAGCTTTATCCACCGCAGAAAAGAGTGCGGATTGTCGTCGTTTTAAGGGGATGCCACGAGCTGCAGCAACAAAATATAGAAATTCGTACACTGTCATTTCATCGTATAATGGTGCGCCTTCAGGAACATAGCCAATAAGTGTTTTTACAGCGTGTGGGTTGTGGCGCAGGTTTTGGCCAAATACCTCTATTTCTCCGACATCTGGCGTGATAAATCCGGTAAGCATGCGCATGGTTGTTGTTTTTCCAGCACCATTGCAGCCAATAAGTCCTATTACATCGCCTTGAGTTAAAGAAAAAGATACGTCGCGCACGATAGGGATATCGGCAAAGGATTTGGATAAATGCTCAGCGTGCAGGGCGGCGTTGGTCACGTACGCACTCATTATTGTTACTTAGGGACTCACTTGTACGATTTTTTTGAAAAGATGACAAGTTGAACTATTATCGTTGAACTATTATCGTTAGGTCAATCCGATAGCTTCATGTATTTTTTTTATGGTGGATGTTGCTTTATTGGTGGCAATTTGTCGTCCAGCGTCAAGGATAGCGGTTAGTCGCTCTGGTTCGGCAAGTAAAGCTTGCAGCCGTTGTTGTATGGGCGTGAGGCGATCGATTAACAGATCGGTGAGGACAGACTTCAAAACACTGAATGATTGGCCAGCGAAATGGTGTATTGTGGAGGTTAGAGGTTCATTGCGCAGAACGCTAGCAATGGTGAGAAGGTTCATAGCCTCAGGACGATTTTGGAGACCTTCACTAGTATCTGGCAGTGGCAAGGAATCAGTTTTAGCTTTTTGAATTTTTAGGCGCAAGGTATCGGGACTATCGGAAAGATGGATACGGCTGTAGTCTGAAGAATCTGATTTACTCATTTTCTTCATTCCATCGCGTAAACTCATGATTCTTGAAGCGGTGGCAGGAATGAGTGGTTCTGGAATGGTTAATAGTGGTGCAGCATAGTGTCTATTCACGGCTCCGGCAATATCTCTGGTTAATTCTAGATGTTGTTTCTGATCCTCGCCGACGGGAACATGGGTTGTTTGGTATAATAAAATATCGGCGGCCATAAGAACTGGATAACTATAAAGACCAAGCGCGGCATTTTCTCTATTTTTTCCAGATTTTTCCTTGAACTGGGTCATGCGGTTTAGCCAGCCGATGGGGGTAAAGCAAGAAAGAATCCAAGCAAGCTCTGCGTGTTGGGGGACTTGGCTCTGAATGTAAATCGGTGTTTTTTCAGGATCAATGCCTGAGGCCAGAAAAGCGGCAGCGGTTTCCAGTACCGAACGTCGTAATGCGGCGGGATTCTGAGTTGCCGTAATAGCATGAAGATCAACGATACAGAATAGGCATTGATGCTGTTCTTGTAATGCTATCCATTGTCGTATTGCACCAAGGTAGTTACCAAGGTGTAGGTTACCAGTGGGCTGAATCCCTGAAAAAACGAGGCTCATAAAGGTTGCTTTTTGAATTGGCGGAGAAGGCTTCGGATACTTCCTATACCCAAGGCGTGAACACTAAGAATAAAAGCCAAACTGCTAACACCGCACAGGCCGCTTAAAATGGCGAGACGTTTTAGATTGCTTCCATCATGAAAGTTTTGCAGGTGTTGGGCTAATGCGTAACCGCTGCCTCCGACAATAGCTAGGCAGAGGGATGCTAAGCCAATACGGGCAATAAAATGGCGGGTTTTAGCGTCAATACTCCATCCGTATTTTTGATACAAAACTCGGTGCAATAAGAATATATTGAGCCAAGCGGAAAGCGCAGTTGCGAGGGCAATACCTATATAATTTAAGAATTGCATGAAAATTATGTTCATGATGAGGTTGGCAGCCACGCATAAAGCCGCAATTTTTACCGGGGTTTTGGTGTTCTCCTGTGCGAAAAATGGCGCGGTGGTAATTTTAGCGAGAATATAGGCGGGCAGGCCAATAGCAAAAGCTTTTAGGGTGTGAGATGTGGCTACGGCATCATTAAGGGTGAAGGCTCCCCGGCGGAAAAGAACGTCAATAATGGGGGTTGATAGAACTAATAATGCAGCGGTACATGGCAGGGCAATAAACATACCGATGCGGATGGAATGGTTGAAAGTATCCTTGGCAGCACTGAGTTCTTCGCGGCGTAATTGCGTTGATAGCAAAGGTAGTAAAGCTGTGCCAAGAGCCACACCGATGCTTCCTAACGGCAATTGATTAATTCGATCGGCATAATATAAATAAGAGACTGCACCTTCACCAGCATAGGTGGCAATCATTGTATCTATTAATACATTAATTTGAAAGACGCCAGCTCCCAGCATACCCGGTAATAATAGCCGCAGTAACCTACGGGTTTGCTCACTCAGGAATTTCCATCTTGGCCAAAACAGCATGGTATGCCGCCATAGCGCAAATATCATGAGTGTTAGTTGTGCAATACCACCGAGCACCACACCAATAGCAAGTCCATGAGCTGGTGTAGCAAACATATGATGCAGTGTGTAGAGGCTGATAATCATGGCCAAGTTCAGTAAAGTCGGAGAAAATGCAGCATATTTAAATTTGTGCAGGGTGTTCAGTACCCCGCCGGCTAGGGCTACCAGCGAGACCAGCAGGATATACGGAAACGTGATGCGGGTGAGATCCACCGACAGGGCAAACTCATCGCTGGCAACGCTGTACCCCGGCGCGATGACCCGCACCAGGGCGGGCATGTACAGCTCAAACACTAGCACCAAGGTGCCGGTGAGGAGTAATAATAAGGTCAACGCCTCCCCGGCAAACCGCCGGGCATCCTCGGCTCCCTCGCCGGTGTAGCGCTTGGCAAAAATCGGTACAAAGGCAGCGTTGAACGCGCCTTCTGCAAGCAATCTTCTGAAAAAATTGGGAATCTTGAAGGCAATCAGGAACACGTCTGATAGCATTCCCGCCCCCAGCACCTTTGCCATGGCCGCATCTCGTACATAACCCAGCACCCGGCTCAGCAGGGTAAATGAGGTAATCGTGGCAACAGCGCGAACGAGCATGGGGTTGTTATAGGTGCAAATCCTAAGAAGTCGAGGGGATGCTAACAGGGGATGCTAATACAGGGGTATGGATTAATCCTACAATGCCTATCTTATACAAAGAGTTCTATCTTTAGGGCATATCTTGTCTGTTAATGTGTTATAAAGTAGCCGAGGTAACATAAGACTTTTGTTTATAAAGCATTTTAATGCCGCTTTACGTTCAATATGTAGGCATTATCTGCGCAAAGCGGCAAGCCCGCGCCGCGTTTGAGCGAATCATTTTGCAATCATTTGATGGCAAAATGGTATAAACAGACAAGAGGTGCCATTTAATTCGTCAACTCACTGAGCTTTTGCTCTTTTAGTTTTTGGCGATAATCATCAAGAAACCCTTGGAATACACCAATTTCGGTGAATTGGCGAGTAATATCGTTGAGGCTTGCTGCGGTGTTGGCAGGGGTGCGGACAATTATATTAAATGCTGAAGCCATTTCAGTTTTCTCCATGACTTTTTTGTATTGGTGCTGAAGCTCTGAGAGTGCGGTGTATTGTTGGGATAAAGATAAAGCTAAGCCAAGATTGAGAATATAGCGTGCTTGGACAGCATTTATGGAGTCTTCTTTTCCTGTGGCTGTGAGCAAACGCTGCAGGGTAGGGATGAGGCGGGTATAGTCTCGTTGTTCCCAGAAGATTTCGGTTTTTAGTTTGAGGCTGGCCTCACTGTGATCTGGGTCGAGTAAACCTAAAGCTGCTGTATAGTCTTTTTTCATAAACAAAGCTCGTGCCCGCAGGCGGATACGTTGGGCGAGTATTTCTGGCTCATCCATGCCTGGTGCGGTGGATGCATCGAGGGCGGCAATAGCCCCCTCGGCATCTTTATCGAGTAGACGTAGTAATGCCAGTCGCGTGCCTACTTTGGCGCGTTCGGCTCCAGTGATCCGTTCTCGAACTTGGTGGAATAGGAGGTCTCCTGCGCGATCCAGCAAATCAACAGACACTAAGCGATCGGCTAAGTTACGGATCATGGCATCTCCAGACGCATCGTCTGGAGTCAAATTCCGAAATTCATCGTATAGTGCTAGAGCGGTGAGGGGTGGGATACTGTCAGCTTCGCCGTTAAGATAAAGACGTTTGAATAATTCTTTTACTTCGGTCTCAAGACGCTGTTTATCTGAATGTTTTGGAAAGCGATTGATGATGAGCCCCATTAGACGAAGGCTTTTGCGGTATTCTCGCTCAGCTGCATAAAGGTTAGCGAGTTTTTCCAGAACTCTGAATTCAAAATCATCGCCGCGCCAAGCGAAACGAAGGCGCTCTAACCTGTCAATGGCATCTTTGGCAGTAATTCTATTATCTTTAAGCCCCATTTTAATAAGAAGAAATTCAGCTCTAGTTCGAGCCCATTGATCTCGATCTTCACTGAGGTTTGTAAGGATGGCATTTGCCCTGTCTCGTTCGCCTTTTGTAGCCAGTAAACGTGCTTGGAGGTATTCAATACGTTTGCGTTGACCGTAGCTCATGGGTTTGAAAGAAGCTCCATCGAGATAGGTTAATGCAGATGACGGCTTTCCAGCTTCAATCAAAGCTTCTACTGCATAGCTAGCTAGTTCAACAGCATGACGAGAGGGATAAGACCCAGGAATCCCCCGGGCGGCTTCTAAGAGTGGTGCGGCTGCTTTACTGTCGCCTAGGGCGGCCAGGGTTGCACCCAACCATAGTTTGCCCTCGGGGTTTTGATTGTATATAGCTTGGGAGAATACGTCTTTTGCTTCGTCTGGGTGGCCTGTAAGCAGGGCGATGGCTCCTTTGAGGCTAGCAACAGGCAAGGCATTTTCTAGGTTATTTTGCTCTTTAATCATGGCATTTAGCACGCCGTTGGCTTCGCTAAGGTAGCCGTAGCTGAATAAGAATTGTGCCAAGCGCAGACGCATTGGATTACGCTGTGCCTTGGGAGCAGCACTAACCCCGGCCTGAAGATTTTGTCGTATAGCAATAAATTTTGCTTCGTTACCTTGACGCCATTCGGTCATATTAAATAAAATACTATTATAAACAAGTTCGGTGTTAGAGGTAACTTCAGCGACAGGGGTTTGCTGCGCACTGATGCGTAGACCCGCAGAGCTGGTAATCCGCACTTTTTCTTGGTTACTTGTGATGCTTAAGTCATCCGTTTTTGGAGCAATGACAATTCCTTGTGTAGATTGTAGGATGTTAAACTCTTGAAAAACAATATCTTTTTTGTTTCCTTGTCCAGCGGAAGTGGTGGGGGCAACCCATAAGGTATCGCCGACCTCTGGATCGGCTACTGCGATAGGGCTTATGATTTGAGGGAGTATAAGTTCTACAAAAGCGGTAGAACCTGTGGCTGGCTCTGCTAGTATTCGTACGGTTCCATCAACGGAAAAAGTTCCTGGACGGAAATCAAGATTCCAGATAGGTCCCTGATTCCATAGGGTAGGAATAAGGTCTTCACGAGTTTTTAGGCGAAGTACCGTAAGACTTGAATGTTGCTGTTGTTCGATAAAGCGGAGCCGATTATCGGCTTGGGCATGAAGTCCGGCAACATCAAAGGTGGCTTTATCATCAAAGATGACCCATGTGTATCCAGCCCGCTGAAAGACAGCGGCGGCAATGGTATTTGGCCAGGGAAAGCGAAGAGTTAGACCGCTGCCGCCCCGACTTAAAGTGACTTGTAGTAACGGAGGCTTCGAAGTTTGTGCAGGTACATCTTTAGGATTTTGTGGAGGTGTCAAGATGTCCGGTAAGGCAACAGGTGGAAGGGATGAGGTTGATTGGGAAATCGGTGCCGATGTCGGTTGCGGTGATTTGGCAATCTCTTGGTCAATATTGGATGCCGGAGGGGGTACCATTAAAGGTGAATTAAGAAGGTCTTTGGATTTTGTTGTTGTAGGAGGGTTTGCCAATGTATTTATGGTGCCAACTTGATAAAAATCAATGGCTGTGGCTGTGTTTACTCTTTGCATTTTAACAGTCAAGGGCTTGCGGAGAGTCAGAATAGCTGTATTGGGGCTTTCAAAATTTACTTCCTTGATAACGCTTGGTAGGCGTCGGGGGAGGCCACGCAATGGCTCTGGAAGTAAGCTTGCACTGTGTATTGTGACTTTTATCCCTTCTGCACTGACGTTCGCATATATGTTTGGATCGTTCCAATCAATTGCAATACGTTGAAATCCTCGGTGTTCCCCAACACGTAAGGCTGGCTCTGCCGCTGCTGCGACAGAGCACCACAGTATCAGTGCCAAGGTACAAAGACGCACCATCCCGCAACAGTGTACCGTTTTTCACGTTAAGAGAATGATAACTTTTGTTGTTATGCCAGATTCTTATTGGTTGTGGCGATCTTGCCACGCTGCACTGAGAATTTTTTTCATGACCGTGGGTAATGGCACATCGATAGGGTGCCATAATCCATAAAAATCAGGATTTTGTTCCGTCTTGTAATGAACCGTTATATGCGCTTCAAAGTGCGAAAAAATATGACGCACGGATTTTGGCACGCATTTATAGCCATTTGGTGCTGGGCTGGCTTGGATATGATCTAGCCATGATGATGTTGCCGGAAAAGCTAGCATCCCGCCCAGCATACCTTTGGAGGGACGACGTTGTAGCCACACGTGTTTATCCCATGGATCAAATATCACTAGGGCGATACCTTCTCGAACAGGACGTTGGGATTTGGCCTTCTTGCGGGGGAGTGCGTGGGCGATGCCTTGGGTATAGGCGTCGCACTGATTGGCTAGGGGGCATTGTGGGCACTGGGGATTGCGGGCGGTACAGAGGAGACTACCTAAATCCATAAGAGCCTGAGCGTAGCAGCCTGGACGCTCAGTAGGTGTTTGTGCGCCGGCTAGCTTTATCAAAGTGGGCATACATCCGGGAAGGGGATGGGTAATGGCATGGAGCCTCGTCATGATGCGGGCAATGTTGCTATCTACCACCACGGCAGGTTGGTTAAATGCAATAGCGGCTACGGCAGCGGCGGTATAATTCCCAATGCCCGGAAGTTGGCGTAGGGCGCTTTGATTGTTGGGTATTTGGCCTTGATGATCCCTGATGATGGTTTGGGTTGCCTTATGTAAATTGCGGGCGCGGCTATAGTATCCAAGTCCAGCCCAAGCGGCCATAACATCTGCCACCGGTGTGGAGGCCAGTGCCGTAGGGGTTGGAAATTGCTTCAAGAATAGTGGAAATCGTGTCCGAATGGTTGCAACAGTGGTCTGTTGGAGCATGATTTCTGAAACAAGCACGACCCACGGATTTACAGGCTCTCCCGGTTGATGCCGCCAAGGAAGATCACGGCGGTGGTTATCGTACCAAGTTAGCAGCGGTGGGGCGATAGCTTTCATGCTAGCCTGTAAAATGTGCGAAAATTTTGGTGGCGGTGGTGGCATCAATACCCGGGACATTAAGCAAATCGGTAATGCTGGCACTGCGCACGGCTTTGGCATTGCCGAAGTGGAGGAGCAGGGCTTTTTTGCGTTTGGCTCCAACGCCCGGAATAGCGTCGAGACTGGAATCCAGCATATTCTTGCCCCGGTTGGCTCGGTGGCGGGTGACGGCGAAGCGGTGCGCCTCGTCCCGCAAGCGTTGCAGATAGTATAAAAGCGGATCATCTTTCGGCAATTGAAAGGTTTCTTTGCCAGGATAAAAAAACCACTCCCGGCCGGCGTTTCGGTCTTCACCCTTGGCAATAGCTACTACGGGTAAATGCAAATTCATCTCTTTTAATAATGCGAGCGCGGTGGATAACTGTCCCGCCCCGCCATCAATGAGGAGGAGGTTTGGTGCCTGCCAGCCGTCGTCAAGATGGGCAAACCGGCGGCGCAGCATCTGGCGCAGCATGGCGTAATCATCGCCTTCCCCTGGAGTGGAGGGGAAGCGGAAAAGACGATAGTGTTTTTTCTCAAACCCCGCTGGACTGGCGACGATCATTGCTCCTAAGGCGGTGGTGCCTTGGATATGGCTGTTATCATAGACCTCGATGCGTTCCGGGAGAGCTGGGAGATTAAATAATATCTGTAAACGATTGAGAAGTTCTGTTGTTCGCCCTGCTTCGCTATGGTGGCGGGCTAGGGCTTGCAAGGCATTATGTTCTGCTGCTTGTACTACTGTGTGTTTATTGCCTCGCTGGGGGTTGATGATGCTTACCCTGTAGCCTAGGTTCAGGCTTAAAGCTTCGCTGAGCAGCGATTCTTCTGCGGGAATAAGATTGACAAGGATTAGGGGCGGGGAGGGGGTGGTGGTATAAAACTGGCCGATAAAGCTGGACAAAACCTCTTCAAGAGGTAATTGAGCATCGTCTTTGAGGAACTCAGCGGTATTGCCGTAGTGGCTGCCGCCGCGATAAAAAAACACTTCAACGCAGGTTTTACCCCCCACCCGGGCAATTGCCATAATATCGGCGTCGCCAACGCCGTCGAGGTGCACGGCTTGGCTGGCCTGAACTTGGGTCAGGGCTTTGAGGCGATCGCGGTAGAAAGCCGCCTGTTCATAGTCCTGTTGGCCGCTGGAGATGAGCATCTGTTCGCGCAGGTGTTCTTGTACCGCTGTGGTTTTACCTTTGAGGAAATCAGCCGCTCCCGTGACTAGATCGCCGTAGCGTCCGGCGTCAATATACCCCACGCACGGGGCGGAACACCGCTTGATGTGGTATTGCAGGCATGGCCTTGTGCGGTTGTTAAACACTGTATCGCGGCAGGGGCGAAGCTGAAAGATTTTTTGCAACGTGACAATGGCTTCGGCGGCGTTGCTGGCCGAGGCGAAGGGGCCGAAGTATTGTCCCTTGCTCTTATCACGTGCTCCGCGGTGGCGGAGAATCTGGGGAAATGGGTGATCGCGGCGGATAAAGATATAGGGATAGGTTTTATCGTCCCGCAGTAGGACGTTATATCGAGGCCTAAGCTTTTTGATTAGGCTACATTCCAGCAATAAAGCCTCCGTCTCGCTCTGGCAGACGATAAACTCCATTGCCGCGGTTTCTGCGATCATTCGCTGTAGGCGCAGGGGCAGGGTATTGGGTTTGGTGTAAGCGGCAACCCGCTTGCCGAGGTTTCTAGCCTTGCCGATGTACAGCGGTTCATGGTCAGTGTTCAGCATCCGGTATACCCCCGGCGCGGCGTCCAAGGTGGCGAGGTAGCCATGGATAACAGCAACGCCGGCGGCTAGGGAGGTGGGGGTGTTGGGCATGGCGGTGAAATGGAGCCTAGCTGCTGCGTGCGTTTTTTGAAGAGGTGCTTATCCTTGAAAATATAATACGCGATATTATATTTTCAATACCTTTGCTGCTTACCACCTGACATATTTCAATAAACGATTGGTGGTAGCCATAGCGTGCATCTTTATCATTATTATTGATGGCGCGAGGCAAAACATTTGCTATCTCCGTTGTGTTCACGCTGCGACAATCGAGCACGTTCGCGGCGGCATCTGCCAACTCTTTAGATGTGCGGTAAATGAAGCCTGTCCGACGCCGCTTTAAATCTTCTTCTATCTGGCTTGCTATTTATTTTTCTTTATTTTGTCTATTTAACAATGATTTAGTTCAATTTTTCCATCCTATATTGTTTATTTATCTAGGACAATCCAAAAGCTATTGCTATTTCGAAGTAACTTCGGCCATATTTTTCTGGTGCGAGAACAACAATCCCCAGAGGCGTTCCCCCGGCACCTTAAGCCCACTGCCGTAGGAAAAACAATCCCACTGCTATTGAAAACCGCTTTTAATCGACGCGGGTTTGCGAATCATGCATTGTTACACCATTGGTCTGAAATATTCGGCTCTCCTTTAGGTGAATACACACGACCGTTAAAAATCATTTTTGCACCCAGTGATAACCATCGCAATGGCACGATTCATATCGGTGTTGCTAACGCATTCGCTTTGCAAGCTCAACATTCCACGCCACTATTTCTAGAAAAAATAAACAATTTATTTGGTTACCCAGCAATTGCTCGGGTAAAATTAATCCATTTTCCTATTAAGGATTTTATTCACCCGCCGCCCAAAAAAGAACTACCAGATGCGATACCTATCAGATTGCCGGATACCAAAATTGATGATGCTCTGAAAATAGCCTTGGCAAGACTTGGTGGATACGTTAAGAGGTGATGATATTAGGGAGAATATTGATGAAACTATCTTATTTTTTTACCATTATAGTCGCGATAAGCTTACTTACAGCGTGTGATAACAACAAGGTTGAACAAGTCACTTCTTCAGCACAAAAACCTGATACCACTGCGGCTGTTGAAACTACCCCTTCTACTCAAGTGGTTGAGTCCAAGACTGAAGTAAAACAGTATCTTTGGAGCGAACGCAGTCTCGGATCTATAAACGCACCAATAACCATCATAGAATACGCCTCATTAGGGTGCGGCCATTGTGCACACTTCCACGCTACTACTTTGCCGGTCATTAAGCAAAAGTACATCGACACTGGTAAGGTTCGTTTTATTTTTCGGGACTTCCCATTGGAGAATTTATCCTTTCAAGCATCACAACTAACCCGCTGCCTGCCGGAATCTTCGTACTTTGGAGCGATTGCCCTATTATTTGAAAAACAATCCGACTGGCACAATGCCAGCGGCGATATAACTACCCTTCGACAATTGCTCGCTCTAGCAGGTCTTGATGCCGCTGTTGCTGATGCCTGTCTGGCCTCAGAACCATTGAAAGTTAAGCTTCTAGAGGTTCGACTTGACGCCGGAAATAATCTAAAAGTGGAATCCACCCCGACGTTCTTTGTTGGCGACACAAAAATCAGTGGTGACGTAGGTGTGGAAGCACTCTCTGCCGCGTTGGATAAAGCATTGGCCAGTGTCCCTGTTGCCCCCGCTGAATAATGACAACGATGCCCGGTTGCAGGAGGAGCTCAGCCGCCTGCAGCAGGATATGAAACGGGCAACAGGGGAAGATGCCCCGCCGCCTGAGCCGCAGACCCAGGGCGAAGCCATGGGCAGGGCTATGCATATTATGATTGAATTTCTTGTGCCTATAGGGGTTGGCGGGTTTATTGGTTACCATCTTGATCGCTGGCTTGCATTTTCTCCGATTCTAATGATCATTTTTATCTTGCTCGGCTTCGGGGCAGGCATTAGAAGTGTCATCCGCGCGGTAGCCCCGCCATCATGAGGATGTGTGTCTAACCCACTTACCCAATTTGCCATTCTTCCCCTGGTACCGTTGCCCACGGTGGCTGGCGTAGATTTATCAATTACCAATTCCGCTGTGATGATGATTCTTACCGTCATTATTGCATTCGCAACGCTTTATTACTTCGTTAATCCTTCTCGTCTCCTCCCATCTGTTGGTCAAGCTTGCGCTGAAATGTATTATAAATTCATCCGCAATCTGGTTCAGGATACCGCCGGGATTGAGGCCTTGCGGTATCTGCCTTTTGTTTTTGCTCTATTTACCTTCGTGCTGCTAGGCAACCTCTTCGGGATGTTGCCTTATTCCTTCACGTTTACCAGCCACATTATTGTTACCTTGGCCTTGGCACTCTTAGTTTTTATTACCGTGACCATTATCGGCTTGGTGCGCCATGGCCTGCATTTCTTTCATTTATTTTTTCCTGAGGGCGCGCCGCTAATTCTGGCTCCGGTGCTGGTTCCGGTTGAGATTTTCTCCTATTTTGTCAGACCAATGAGCCTTTCTGTGCGACTTTTTGCTAATATGCTGGTGGGGCATATTTTGCTAAAAGTGGTGCTTGGCTTTGTCGTAACATTGGGTGTTTTCGGGGTTCTGCCGTTTGTATTTACTGTACTTCTTATCGGCTTTGAGGTTTTTGTAGCGTTGATTCAGGCATATATCTTTGCCTTGCTCACCTGCATTTATCTCAAAGATGCTATCCACCTCCATTAACCACTAACGAAAGGAATTATATTATCATGGAACCAGCAGCAGCAAAGCTCCTTGGCGCTGGAATTGCAATGCTTGGCGTGTTTGGTGTCGGCATTGGACTTGGCAATATCTTCTCGGCCTACATCACCTCCACTGCCCGCAACCCAAGCGCGGAGCCAAAGTTCAAGGGAATGACCTTCGTTGGCATGGCTGTCACTGAAGCCGTGGCTCTGTTTGCTCTCCTTATTGCCATTATGCTTATCACGCTGTAAGAAATCTATATGCCGCAATTTGATCCGGCCTCCTTCGCCAGCCAGTTATTCTGGTTGGCGGTGTGCTTTTCCCTGCTGGTTGTGTTGGTGACGTTTGTGCTGCTGCCCAGAGTGGAGGCGGCACTGGCGTTTCGTGAACGCGCCATCAAAGCCGATCTGCACGCCGCACAACACGCTCAACGTGCCGCCGAAGTTGCCGTCGCTGCTGTGCGTCAGAGCGAGCTTAAGGCTCGGGTTGAATCCCGCGCTCTGATTGACGGCATTCGCGCCGATGTGACCAAGGCTATTGCTGCGCAACAAGCTGAATTGCGGCAGGATTTATTAGCCCAATCCGAAGACGCTGCCCGGCGTATCGCTCGCCTCCGTACTCAAGCCTTGGCCGAGGTGGAACGAGCTACGGCGGTGCTCCTTCCTACGGCTTACAGCAAGATTACTCCTGCCTCTCTAGAAAATCCCAAGGCTCTCGTAGCCAAAGTTTTACACGGAAAAGCAGCATGAGCAATATGCACACGGCTGCCGCCGAAGCCGCACATCACATTGGCTGGCTTGATGTCAAACTGGTTTATTTGGCAGCTTTTATCTTATTTCTAGTGTTTGCAGGCCGTGCCTTAAAGGGTAAAATCGCTAATGGCATTAAAAATTATCAAGAAGATGCCGTTCGCGAGCTAACCGAAGCTTGCCGCTTACGGGAGGAAGCCGAACGCCTTGAACACTCTTCCCAGCAGCGCCTCCACAACGCCGAAGCCGAAGCTGCCGATATCATTGCCCGTGCCAAAGCCGAAGCCGATAGCTACCGCGCCCAGGCTCTCGCCGATCTCCAACGCGATAGCGAAGAACGTCGCCAAGCCCTAGCCGATAAAATCGCCCTCACCGAAACCCTCATTCACTACGAATTTCGCCAGCAGGTAGTCGACGTCACCATCAAGGCCGCCGAACACGCGCTCACCCAGCGGCTACAGGCTGGCAGTGTTGATCTTACCCCTGCCCTCGTGGCGGTGCAACAGGCAGTACAGGCGGATGGGGGGTTTAAGAGTGTAGGGTAAGACCAAATTTCCACAATAAATAATAAAAGTATTTGTTAAAATAATTTTTTGGGCTGTCCTAGATAGTGTAATTAACTAATAAAAATAAGGTTATAGGGGGGTCCGCAATCATGGCACTCAATAGTTCACGGGGGAAATATTTTGGTGCAGGGTTTTCATTCATTGACGTCTTTTTTATTTCAACGACAACGTCGTCAGAGGCTGGAAGATTGGCGGCGCGATTTATTTGCAGAGACCTATATTCTACCTCAACATTTGATTTTGCCTGTTTTTTTACATGAAGAGCCCGAAAATACCACGATTGCTGGTACTCCCGATACTATACGATATTCGTTGCATGGATTGAAGGATATCAGCCGCCAGGCTGCTAATGTTGGTATTGCTGCTTTAGCCTTATTTCCTGTTGTTCCAACAACGCGAAAAAGTCCAGAAGCTAGAGAGGCACTGAATCCTGATGGATTGTTATGCAGGGCATTGCAGATTGTTAGAAATGAATGTCCAAACCTTGGTCTTATTGCCGATATAGCCCTTGATCCGTACACCGATCATGGTCACGATGGTCTTCTAAACCATGGCAGAATCGCCAATGATGCTACGGTGGAGATTTTATCAAGGCAAGCGGTTCTATATACTCAAGCGGGCGCAAGTGCAGTGGCTCCTTCAGATATGCTGGATGGTAGGGTTCTCGCCATTCGCCACGCCCTAGAAGCAGCAGGATATGGTGAGACATTGCTCATCAGTTATGCCGCCAAATTTGCCAGCCATCTCTATACCCCATTTCGCAACGCAGTAGGGGCTACCCCATTAAATGGAATCTTAACGGACAAAAAAAGCTATCAACTTCCTATTGGGAACGCCAAGGAAGCTATCGCTGAAGCCAAAACAGATATTCAAGAAGGTGCTGACGCGCTCATTATAAAGCCTGGTCTTGCGTATCTTGATATTGTCCAACGACTATCCATGCACACATCGGTACCCTTGCTTTCCTATATTGTGAGTGGTGAAGCCGCTATGCTCCACGCCGCAGCGGCTACATATTCCATTGAGTTCTTACCCGTTTTAATGGAACAGCTTTTATGCTGTCGTCGTGCAGGAGCCAGTGGTATCATCACCTACGATGCCTTGACGGCGGCAAAAGCTCTGGCAAAATTGTCTTAGTAATGGAATGCTCTTTATCGCCCCATGTTTTTCCTTGGACGGTGGCCTTTGCTGATACCGATGCCGGCGGTGTCGTGTACTATACACGGTATTTGGAATTTGCCGAGCGAGCTAGAGCGGCGTGGTTAGAAGATACTTCTGGGTTTTCCAATGCGGTACTTTGGGAAAAGGGTATTATTTTTGCCGTTCAACGCATGGAAGTTAAGTTTATTAAGCCCGCAAGGCTTAGTCATATCCTTGCTATTCAAACCCAGATTATTGATAACACAGGTGTGCGCTTAAAAATAGTTCAAAAAATCTTTCATGATGAATCGCTGCTTGTAGATATAATCATTACACTAGCCTGCCTTACTGTACACGGCACCCCCCAGCGCATACCGCAATCCCTACAAGTCCATTTACCCGCAACCCCACATAATTTGCCTTACCACCTGACAGAATAAAATAGAACTGCTAGAAAGGTCACTAGCGTCTGGTTAAAGATCGAACAAAGTCAATTGTTTACCGATTGACTGGTGTTCTGGAGTGGGATGTGCATGCTGAAAGAAGCAGGAAAGCTCGATTTTTTCGAAGGAGTGAACAGAGAGAATCTGTAGAAAAGTGTAGAGGGAGATGTCCAGGTTGCGCTCTTTTTTGATAATGGCGGCGAGGACGTAGGTGCAAACGGCTGTCCAGATTTGGGTTTTGACAGCGTTTTCGGAGGTGCCGTAGAAATGCTTGATGCGGAGGTTTTGTTTTATCCTTTTGAAAAATAATTCAACTTTCCAGCGTTGTTTGTACAGCGCAGCGATAGTGGTGGCTGGCAGGAGAAAATTATTGGTCAGGAAAACAAGTTCTTTGCCAGTTTCCGGATCGCAAAAGCGGACGCGGCGCAGGTGTTGCGGGTAGTTTTTCTGAGAAGAAAAACCATCTAAAGCAATGACTTGATCGCAGATAATGCCCGCGTCTTTATCGGCGTCACAAGAATACACGCGGTGATAGTCCATGTTGGATTTTGTGCGGGTGACCAAAAAAGCCCCGGCGGTGGTGATGGCATACAGCCTTGTAAAGTCTACGTATCCACGATCCATCACATAGATAGCCCCGGCCTCGATAGTAATCATATCCAGTGCTGGGGCATCGCCAATTTTTCCTGTATAGCTGGTTGCACAATGAAAAGTATATTTTCAACCAGCGCACGGCACAAAGTGCCGCGGCCTAATGGCCGAACAAAAATAACTTATAGCGCGATGAAGACTTTATCAATGTCTACCGCTAATTACGCAACGCGCTATAGAAACATGGATGAAGCTGGGGATAGCCCCGCGTAAATCCAGTAACGTATGCAGCTTGACTGCGGCTTTTGTGGTGCGAAAATCCGCCTATGAAAACAATGATAAACATAGATCAATGGTTGTGCTGTCGAGGGCATAAACCGTGTTGTCCAGCTCCACATCCAGCGCATCCTTCGCGTACAACTGCCGTGCCCGGAGAATCAACACCGTCGCTAAATCATGCCAAATCAGCCAGTTACGCCGATCGTTCGCTTCGGCCAACGTTGTTCGCGCCACCGGTTGGCGCAGGCTCATGCTGTACAGTTTCTCCGGCTGCGCCCCAAGGCACGCCTCAATATCCCGCAAACTCTCGCGGTACGTCAGCTGCGCAAACGCCAATACCCGAAAATGCTCGCTGCTCCGCAACGTTCGCACCCGCGCATCCCCATCATATCGCTTAACAATCCGCTCAAAACTTGTCCATGGAGCAAAATGCATCACTTGCGAAAAAAGCGTCCGACCAGCATGCATGGTATCTCTCCGATTCAAAAAATCGGACATGCTACCCGCCGGACTCTTCAACCAGAATTCAAATCGACACCAGAAAAAATATGATTTATATTATTGTTATTAAATAGTATTTTTGAAAATTTTGCTCGGCGAACCGGACGCTAGTGTTTCCATATAATCATTTATATGCTGACGCACGCCTTCATGGCTCAAAAACAACGCCCGAGCAATCTCATCTTCACGCCAACCTTCGTCTTCTAAAAGCACCGCTTTTATCCGATCGGCAACGTGACTGTCCCGCTCTCTCTTGTGCTGCAACAGCAATTCGCTGCGTTCATAGTTACTTAGCAAAAATTTCATAGCGCAGCTATAAATTCACTAGTTGAAAAATGCACCCTTAAAAAAACTCCTGCCACAAAAATATGGCTACTGTGATCTTTTTACCACTATCAAATCTTCAGGTGAGAAGGGTATATATAAATTATGTGGGGGTGAGCTGCTATAATATAGCTTTTCTTGTTGCACGTATAAGTTGTTATGTTATAATGTAACACATGAATTTTTCTGTTTATCTTGAGCCGGATTTATTAAAATCTTTGGAAACGGAGGCTAAAGCAGCTGGCTTGAGGCGAAATCATGCTATTCGGGCTGCTGTGACGCTATGGTTACAGCAGCGTCGGCTGGAGGATCCCTCGGCGCGTTGGTCTGATAGTATCATACATTATCAGGGTAGCAGTGTTTTTCCAACCCTTGAGGAGTTGCGGCGAGGATGACCCCCCTTTCTCGTCCAGTGTATTTATTAGATACTGCTACAGTGGTGGATTTTTTACGTGGAGAAAAGGGTACTCTTATTGCCATGCGTGCAACTTCCGCAGCGCATATAGCTCTATCAGTGCTCAGCGACATGGAAATAGAATACGGTTTTGCCCGCGTTGGTTCTAGATTGCAGGATGGACGTACAATGTATCAGGCGTGGCGCCGTCAGGTGCAGTTATTGCCAGTTACAGTAGATATTGCCAATGCAGCAGGGCTTTTGCGTGGGTATCTCAATGATCACGGTCATTGTCTTTCGGTATTGGACATTATCACCGGTGCTACCGCTTTGCATCATGACCTAACCTTAGTGACTGCTAATCCTGAAGGATTTTTTGGTCATTTTCCCGATCTGGAAATTTTATGCTGGCGCGACGAAAAACTACTCTCTTAAGCGGCAACCCCAGTATCCTGCACCGCAGCTTGAGCTTGGGCTTCGTCCTCAGACTTGGCCACGTTCACTTTAATAGTAGCAGTTACTTCTGGGTGCAGATGAACACGAAAATCATAGATTCCTAAAGCTTTTACTGGAGTGGTTATTTGTACTTGTTGACGGTTAATTTTAAAGCCAACCGAAGTGAGACCAGCAGCAATATCCCGGGCGGTCACAGAACCAAATAATTGACCATTTTCGCCAGCTTGACGGATAAGAACAATACTTTTACCTTTTATTTTAAGAGCTTCGGCCTCGGCGGCTCGACGTTGGTTGGCCATGTCAGCAGCAAGTGTAGCTTTGCGGGCTTCAAAAGCAGCTATATTGCTGTCTGTGGCTCGTAGAGCTTTGCGTTGTGGCAATAAGAAATTGCGGGCAAACCCTGGTTTTACGGTTACGACATCACCAAGATTCCCGAGATGTTCAACTCTTTCTAAAAGAATGACTTGCATTATGAATTTCTCCTGTGCGCTGAATGTAAACGTGCACGCAGGGGAAGTAATGGTTCTACAAACCCCAGCGCGAAAAAGAAAACTAATGGATAAAGGCTAAATAATGAAAGCATGATTATGCCAACACGTAAAAAGGTGGGTAGCTGCCATCGATCGGCAATAACCTGAAATACTCCAAAGCCGAGAAGCGTGATCGGAGCAGCCGCAAAAATACCTAGATTGCGAGTATAATACAAAAGTGATGTGGTCAAAATAGTATCATCTAGAGTTTTTATTCCCGCAAAAGCACCAACGATGACTAATAGACAAGATAAGCCTGTTAAAGGTTGCATCCGCAGCCAAGAGAAGCATCTATGACATACCAAATTGGTAATCCACATATTTAGGGCGATAGTTATAAAGCCGCCCGCTGCGGAAAAGCCGGAAATAAGACTAGCTAGGAGCACAAGCTGGTTTTTATTAATAGTCAAAGCTCCTTGACTATCTTCAGTAAGACGTAAAGATATTTCGTTAAGGGCTTTAATTATCGGCTCTTGTACAGGTGCTAGCAACCAAGAGCCTACTATCGTAACGACGATTCCATGGAGGAATAGAAAGTTCAACCAAGCGATATTTTTACCCAAAGTTTTGGCCTTTACTCGCAGCCAGCAAAGAAGAACCGCAGGCACCACTATGCGCAATAAGAAGAACAGCGTGTTTTGATGTAGAAAATACCAAGTCCCTGTGGATAATATTGGTTCCTGGTCAAGAGTAAAACCCATTGAATTTGGTGTAATAAACAATAATCCAGAATATACGCCCCAAGCTACAGTACCAGCCAACAATGCTGCTTGCCAAGATAAAGAAACACCTATCAACAATAACGGCAGAATACTAAATATCATCAGTACGGGTAGTAATGCCATTCCAACACTAAGTACTGCGGTCAGAACTCCCGCAAGGAGCACGGACAGCCAAGGCTTGGTCATCAACAAAGCGCGAATATCAACAGGTGCAGTGGAGTTGAGCACAGTTGGGATTATGCGCCCACGTAAGGCATCAATGCTAAGTACCGAGCCCGCTTTATGGCTAAGGCCAAGGCACGCTGCTTGTCAGTAGAAACAGCCGTAATGCGGCTTGGCATTATCTTGCCACGCTCAGTAACAAAACGTTGCAGGAGGCGCACATCTTTGTAGTCAATCTTTGGCGCATTCGTACTGGAAAAAGGACAGGTTTTTTTGCGGCGGAAAAAAACCTTACGATTGACGGAATTACTATCGGTGGCGTGAGGTATGCGAGGTTCAGACATAAAAAATCCTTTTGGCAATAGTTAGGCGTCGAGAAGGTCGGTATCGGCATCGGATGGACGACGTGGACGATATCCTTGATCCCCACCATCAATGCCCTCAAAACCTTCTATTTCAGCCGCTTTGTTCTCGTCGCGCTGCTTAGCCAGTAGGACAGCCGATGGTCCGTTCTGCAAAGCCTGCACCGAAACAATCAGCGAACGTATGATGTTTTCATGAAGACCTAGAAGGCGACGCAACTCGTGCTGACCAGCAGCGGCAACTTCAATATCAAAGTACAGATAATGCGCGCGGCGAGCCTTGCCAATGGGGTAGGAAAGCAGGCGCAGACCCCAGTATTCTTGTTTGGCGACCGTACCACTTTGAGTGGTTATAATATCGACAATTTCTTGTTGAAGAGTCGTAACTTGGGTGGCGGATAATTCTGGTCTCGCCAGTACTGTTACCTCATAATAGGCCATCGTTTTTTCCTCACGGTTCACGCTCGCAACGGCGCGGGCGGAGCTGGTCTTGCCAGCGAAGGAAACAAGTCTATAATGCTTTTTTGTCAAAAAGCAAGAACTCTGATACGAGTATCGTGTCTCAGGAGAAGATGAGTTATGTACCGCATTGTTCGAAAAGCTATTTTTCCTGTTGGAGGGCTTGGAACTCGTTTTTTGCCTGCCACTAAAGCCTTGCCTAAGGAAATGCTGCCTGTGGTGGATAAGCCTATTATTCAGTACGCCGTAGAGGAAGCTTGGGCAGCAGGGATTCGTGAGTGTATTTTTGTTACTGGGCGTGGGAAGACGGCTATTGAGGATCATTTTGATTTTTCTTATGAATTGCAGGATACTTTACTTAAGCGTGGAAAAAAAGAATTGTGGGAAACCCTTATAAAAGGTATCCCGCAACCGGGAGAAGTGGCCTATATCCGTCAGCAGGAAGCTTTGGGTCTCGGTCATGCCGTCTGGTGTGCGCGTAATTTGATTGGGGATGAGCCGTTTGCCGTTCTGCTGGCCGATGATCTGGTGCTGGCCGACAAGCCCTGCTTGGTGCAAATGATGGACGCGTATAATAAAGTCGGCGGCAATTTGGTGGCCATTACCGAGGTCGCGCCTGAGCAAACCAGTCTCTACGGCATTATCCGACCAACGCGGCAGCAGGGCAATCTCATTGAGGCCGACGCCATTGTCGAAAAACCGACGCCGCGCCTGGCCCCTTCTAATAAGGCGGTGATTGGCCGCTATATCCTCCAGCCCAGTATCTTCAAGCACTTGGCGGAAAAGCAAACCGGGGCTGGGGGGGAGATTCAGCTCACCGATGCCTTGGACAAAATCATCCGGGAGGAAACCTTCCACGGCGTCCAGTTTGAGGGCCAGCGCTTTGATTGCGGAAATAACCTCGGCTTCTTAGAGGCCAATATTGCGTTTGCTTTGGCTAGGCCTGGGCTTAAGGAGGGGGTAAGAAGGTTTTTGGGGAAGTATACTTGAATTTATAAATGGTTGCACAACTATAACGTACATTTTCAACCACGCCTAGGGTCAAACACCGAGCTTTAAAACACCGAGCCTGCATGGCCGAAAAATAACCTTAGAGATAATCTCGTGTGTGCGGGTAATGCATATCATTTTTTTAGAGTGAAATATTTATGGGTTGCCAGCAGCGGGATACCAAAAAGTAGTGCAATTGCCAAATTCAGAAACACATTGCCCCAGATGGCATGGAAAAGAGAAAACCCTGTATCAATAAGAAACCATCCAGCTAATGAAAAGGTTATCGTATTCCAAGCATAACGCTCACCTGCTATGAACGGGCTGCGTGCTAATATGATGATGCCAATCATCCATCCAGCCAGTACTGCGCCGATTATACCGTGGGCAAACTGAATGTATGGAGAGTTCGATTCAAGCCCTGTGCTTGAGAATGTTTGGTAATAAACAAAGTTAAAAATGCTTATGCCGGTGGAAGGTGCCAGCAGCAGCACCGCGCTTAATGCCAGCACAACAGCAGCCCCGGTCTGTATTAGGCGCGACCAGAACATCAGAGCAGGTTTGTTTATCGTGACAGGCTCAGAGGACTCTAGAAAATTCTGCTCTTTAATGTTCATAATGTGCATATTTTACTTGGTAGGCACGGGCTTTTCCGGATTGCTGTAATCGTAAAAACCCTTGCCTGTTTTGCGGCCTAGCCAGCCGGCCTCGACGTATTTGACCAGCAGCGGGCAGGGGCGGTACTTGGAATCTGCTAGGCCGTGGTGAAGGACGTTCATGATGGCCACGCACGTATCAAGGCCGATAAAATCCGCCAGCTCAAACGGCCCCATAGGGTGGTTTGCCCCTAGTTTCATTGAGGTATCAATGGCGAGGACGGAGCCTACTCCTTCATGGAGAGTGTACACCGCCTCATTAATCATAGAAATCAGGATGCGGTTGACGATAAAGGCCGGGAAATCCTCGGACAAGACCGTGGTTTTGCCAAGTTTTTCGGCCAGGGTCTGAACAATGTGAAACGTCTCATCGCTGGTGGCGATGCCTTTAATAATTTCCACTAGTTTCATGACCGGCACCGGATTCATGAAGTGCATACCAATAAAGCGTTCCGGGCGGTCGGTAATGGCGGCTAGGCGGGTGATGGAAATACTGGAGGTGTTGCTTGCCAGCAGCGTGTGGGGGGCAATGTGTGGCACCAACTTTTTGAAGATTTCTTTTTTGATATCTTCATGTTCGGTGGCGGCTTCAATGACAAAATCGGCATCTTTGAAGACGGCGTAGTCGGTGCTGGTTTTGATGCGGGTCAAAGCGGCGGTTTTTTCAGCTTCGGTGGTTTTGCCTTTGGCTACTTGGCGATCAATATTTTTGGCAATACTGGAAAGCCCTTTTGCAAGTGCTTTATCGCTTATGTCAGAGAGAAGGACATTAAGGCCAGTCAGTGCTGCAACATGAGTAATGCCGCTGCCCATTTGACCGGCACCGATAACACCAATGGTTTTGATTATTGTGGCCATATTGTGCCCTCCTTGTAGAAATAGAGTTTTCAGCCCAAAAGATAAATTTTTCTCTAACGCAACACAAAGGTGTAAAAGGCAAACCATGCTAAAGTTATAATTTGAAGGCCTACCCGTAGGCGCATCATGGTATTGCCAAATTTTGTGTTGAACTGCCCGCCGCCAGCCATGCCGAGCAAGCCAACGATGAGGCTTGCTAGCGTAGCAATGATAAGGATAAGTAAAACAATCAAGGCCCAAGGCATACAGCCTCCTTTCACTATCGCTTTTAACATGATCATGCTACAAACACCAGCATGACGCTGCATAACCATGTTTTTGTTTTTGATATTGAAACAATTCCCGATACAGACGCGGCTCCGGCTCTGACGGGGTGCGATTCGGCGAATGTTGGCGAGCGGCGAGAGGCTTTGCGCCAATACCATCTCCAAGCTACTGAAGGTCGTAATGACTTTTTGCGTCAGCCTTTTCATAAAGTGGTTGCTATTAGCTTTGCTGAAGCCGAAATTCACCGTGTAGATCAGCATGAGAGCTATCTTCTCACGGATGTGCGTAGCGGCGGTACGCTGGAGAGCAGCGAGGAAGACCTGTTGCGCGGTCTGTTCCGACATCTGGAAAAGCGTCGCCCTCGTCTGGTGAGCTTTAATGGTCGAACATTTGATGTTCCGGTATTGAAGTACCGTGCAATGAAATATGGGATCGCCGCTCCTTGGTTGTATAATAGTGGTGATAAGTGGAATAATTACGGTAGTCGGTACAGTATTGATTGGCATTGCGATTTATTGGAGGCTTTTTCGGATTTTGGAGCGGCGGCAAGGATTAAAATGCACGAAGTTGCTGTTGCTTTTGGGTTGCCGGGAAAATTTGGTGTGGATGGTGCCGATGTGTCGGCAATGGTGGATGTAGGTAAGCTTGATGCTGTAAGAGATTATTGTGAAACGGATGTATTGAACACTTGGCTTTTGTACCTTCGGTTGCAGCAGCACCGTGGCATTTTAGGGATGGATGATTATAAAGCTGCACTAGCTGATGTAGTGAGTTTGTGCAGTAATGAGGAGGCTAAGCCTCACTTTGCAGCTTTTTTGATAGCTTGGCAGGAGGCCAGCAACGGTAAATTATTCTTTTAAAGCATCGTGTAGAGGGATGCTTGAATATTTTTTATTTTGTTCAATAAGTGAACCAGCCAGAGGGTGAACCTTATTCAATAATACAATATTTTCATGGCGATGCAAAGTGTCGGTAATAGATTTAACGATATTGGTATCTAAGTCAGCGCGCACGGCAAGCAGTACTGGGATGGCAATGCCGTTATGTCCAGGAATACCATTGTAAATATTGCTAGTAATAGTGATAGGCATCGTTTCGGGGAAAGTGCGTAATAAACGACGTTGGTCTTTGTCGGATAGTAGAAGAAAGCGTAGGCTATTTTGTTCAGTTGCCTTCACCAGCATCGGAATGGGATCTCCGCCCATAATAATAACAGCATCGAGACTCTTTTTTTGCAATGCTTGCAGTGCTAAATCCGTGCGTCGAGTGTCGGCAATATAATTGCGGACACCTAGAATGGCCAGAAGGTGCTCCGCCGCCACGGTAGTGCCAGAAAGTCTCTCGCCAATCCCGATGCGGCGGCCTGATAGTGCTTTAATGTTGGTAATGGGGCTGTCATCTCGAACCACCAAGTGGAGTGTTTCTGGGTACAAAGCTGTTAGTAGGCGTAATTCAGGAAAAGGCTTGCCAGCAAAGGGTTTGGTGCCAGCAAATGCGGCACTGGCAATATCGGCTTGAATAAGAGCAGCCTCAACTTGACCATCTTTGAGGAGATAAAGATTTTCAAGGCTTCCTTGGGTGGTTTGAGCTACGGCTAGTAATCCCGGGACACCGCACGGACCTCCTTGGGCGCAAGGACGTGAGCCTTCTGGTACACTAAGAATATTGGCCAGTGCCGCACCAACATTAAAATAACTTCCGTTGGCCAGCCCGGTGGCGAGACGAAAGAACCTAGGGGTATCAGCGGCGACAGCGGAAACAGCGAAACACAAAACGCCTAATAATATGGCGTACAATAGTGTGGGTAAGCGTCGGTTACGCACGGCGATTCTGTTCTTGTAACCAAGCATTAAAACCGCCGTACAGATGGCTTAATCCTTTAATATGCGGCGCGAGGAGGACGCCGGCGGTGTGGCTGCGTATTCCAGCCTGACAGTATAGTACGATGACCCGATCGGTGGGCAGGGTGGCTGCTGCTTCAGAAGAATTTTGTTGAATAAGGCTAAGGGGCAGATGTATTGCATCGGGTAGATGCCCAGCCTGCCATTCCCAAGTTTCTCGAACGTCAACAAACAAGGCACTAGAAATAGCAAGAGCAGCCGTAACGTCAAGGGCAATAGGAGCGGTAACATTAGTCATGGGGGGCAGTATAATTGTTTCCCTAGGGACTGAACAGAGGGCGCAATGGGGGTCTTTTGGGATGTGCAGGCGGCGGGGAAGGGCACTTAGACCGTCGAACACAATGAGATTGCTTTCAGCACTTGGAAGATTGAGGAGAATTGCTAACGCTTGTAAGGCTTGCATACTGCCGACAACTCCGGCCATAGCTCCCAGTACCCCGGCTTCGGCGCAATTGGGGACAAACCCTTGTGGTGGTTCAGGGTATAGGCAGCGCAGGCAGGGACTACTGTGCCCATGCGAAAAGACAGCCACTTCCCCGCTAAAGCCCAGCACTGCGCCATATACAAGGGGAACCTTGGCTTTAGCCGCGCTGTCCCCGGCCAGAAACTTTGTTGGGAAATTATCACTGCCGTCAATCAGGGCATCCACGTCACTTAATAAGGATTCTGCATTAATAGAACTAAAACGCTCACACCGTGCGATAATACGTACGTCAGGATTAAGGGCAGTGAGGCGTTGGGCGGCGATCTCAACTTTGGCCTTGCCAATGTCGGCGGTGGTGAACAGCACTTGGCGGTGCAGGTTGCTGATGCTAATCGTATCGTCGTCAACGATAGTAATTCGGCCTACCCCGGCGGCGGCTAGGTAGAGTAGTACCGGGCAGCCAAGCCCCCCGGCTCCAATGACCAACACATGAGATTGGCGTAATCGCTCCTGGCCGGCGATGCCAATGCCGGGTAAAATTGTTTGCCGGGCGTAGCGATCATCCATGCAGAGCTAAGGCTTTTTGATATACGGTACGCTTGGGGATTTGAAACTGTGTCGCAATCAGGGCGGCGGCATCTCTTGGTGAGTGGGTTATGAGGGTTCTGGTCAAAGCATCTTCCCAGCCTGTGGCGGGCTGTTCTGCTGATGCGCCGCCGATGATGACGACATATTCGCCCCTAGTTTCCTGTGGATAAACAGTGCTGAGATTGTTGCGGTAAAAAGTCTCATGCAGTTTGGTTAATTCCCGCGCTAGGCAGGCGGGGCGATCCCCCAGTACAAATAGGGCATCATTGCATAAGGAGGCCAAGCGGTTGCCGGATTCATAAAGTATAAGCGTGGCAGTAGCGTACTTCCATCGCTCGAAAAAACTACGCCGTGCGCCGCTTGTGCGGGGAGAAAAGCCGAGAAAGATAAATGTGTCGGTGGGCAGTCCGCTGGCGGATAAAGCCGCAATAGCAGCGCAGGCTCCGGGAACAGGGATCACGGGAATGCTGTTCTCACTGGCTTCCCGTACCAGTTTATACCCAGGATCGGCGATAATGGGTGTGCCGGCATCGCTAACGAGGGCAATACGTTCACCTTGCTGTAGGGCTTTGAGCAGCGCGGGTCGCGCCCTAGCACCTGCGTGATCGTCATACCGCTGTAATGGTTTTTTAATTCCATAATGCGCGAGCAGCTGCCCGGTGCGCCGGGTGTCTTCACAGGCAATGCGATCAACCTCGCGCAGAATCTTCAAAGCCCGCAAAGTGATATCTTCCAGATTGCCGATGGGTGTGGAAACAAGATACAGCCCAGGGGGCAGAGAAGGTTGCAGGGCCGGGGGAATACTGCTAGGCATGGTGTACCATTATACAGGATAAAATCGTGCAGCGCAGCGTTCTTTTTATTATTATGGGGCTGTTGATGGTGGCGGCTTGTACCCCCCGGGTTCCTGTGTCCCGACCTTCCCCCCCTGCGTCAGTACCGAAAACATTGGCTCCTCCGTTGTCCAGCGAGACCTCGGTGCGACCATTAACCCCGACAATACCAGCATCCGACACTTTTATCGCTGCTGCACAACAACCGTTTTTACCGTCATTGCCAGCATCAGGTAAATCTTTCAAAGTTGCCCTTCTCCTTCCTCTGACAGGGCGCGAAGCGGTGGTGGGTCAGTCCCTTCAGGATGCAGCACACCTAGCGTTGTCGGAATCTGGCCTGCGGAATATAACCCTGTTGCCTTTGGATACTCAGGCCAGCCCCGTGCGTGCGGCGGAAATGGCAGAGCGAGCTGTTGCCAATGGGGTTGACCTAGTGCTCGGCCCGTTGTTTGCTCCGGAAGCTAGGGCGGTGGATAATGCTTTAGCGAATAACAGCGTGCCGATTTTGACCTTCTCTAACGATCGGACGCTGGTGGATAATGCGCCGGGAGAGAATTTGTTTGTTCTTGGGCTTATGCCGCAAGATCAGATTGCCCGCTTGGTTCAGTACAGCATTGCACAGGGGCGCAACCGATTTGCTGTGCTGGCTCCTGATACGCCTTTTGGCACCTTGATGCTAGAGGCTGCTCAGGCCGCAATTGGTGCGTACGGAGGTCAACTAGTGGTGATGGCGCGCAGCAATACTGATATTGTCAGCATGACAAAGGCGGTGGATAAGTTGGCGACATTTGCCCCTTTGGCGGAAGGTTCTTTGACGGGGGGGGAGTTTCAAGCACTTATTTTACCTTTCCCAGGGCGTGAAGCAGCCCAAGCAGTGGCGTTGTTTAATGCTAAAGGGTTAGCCCCTAATGGGGTGAAGTTTATGGGCTTGGCGACATGGGAGTCTTTAAAAGGAACCGGCGCGCGGGAGTTGACAGGGGCGTGGTATTCGGCCGCTCCCGTTCATAATCGTCAAGCTTTTGAGGAAAGTTACATTAAAGTGTACGGGAAACCTCCCATCCGGCAGGCCAGTTTGGCGTATGATGCTGTAGCTTTAGCGGTGGCGGTGCTCAAAAACGAAACGGGAGCAATGCCATCCCCGGCATACCTGCGCAACCCCAATGGCTATGCCGGGGTGGACGGGATTTTTCGCTTTACCGATCGCGGTATTGCTCAACGCGGTCTGGCTATATTTGAGATTACCCCCAGCGGCGGCCAGGAAATTGACCCTGCGCCAGAGCGATTTTCAGAGCGCTTCCGGGGCGCGTGGTAGGTTTCCTGACGTTAATATTTTGTTAATCTTTCGGGAAGACAATTAAAACAGCAAATCGGAAGATGGCATCGGTTGTGGCACAATGCAAGGAATGCGCTTTATGATGAAAAAAAAGCATATATACCGCTCATGCACGAATATTGCTCATGCTGTTTTTGCGATGGGTGGAAAAAGGGTGGCGCGGCACCTTATTGCCAGTAAAAGGGGGATTGCTGCTATTGAGACGGCACTTCTTCTGCCGTTGTTTGTTTTTTTTATTTTTGCCCTGATCGATGTGTCGTGGACGATGCTTCGCCGGTATAGCGTTGAGCAAGCAGGGGCACAGCTGGCCGTGCGGATGCGGGAAAATCCCGCCGCCAATGTGAACAGTTTAGCGGGATCCCTCGGGTATGGGTTGGTGAACTTTAATGGAACATCGGCCTGTCTTTGTGTGACGCAGCACACCACATTGGCAGCTGCAGCAGCAGCTGCTGCTACCACGCCTACCCCGCTTTGTCCTTGTACATCGAACAATACAGGACCTCTTCCACGTGATCCTGTTACAAGGACCATACCAGATTCTTTTTTGGGTGTTAGTGCTTCTGCTTCTTTTACCCCGCTGTCCTTTGTTGGCAGGCAGTTTTTTGGCAACACGATTGATTATCGCTTCCATACCGTTCTAGCGTTTGAGCGTATGCCGAGAACGTGCTATACCATTGAAAGTTATTCTTTGGAAGAGCCAAGCGGGAAGAGTCACGTCGGCTGTGCGGACGGCTTTTTTCTCACCGGGGTGAGCACCTCTAAAGGTACGGCGGGGCGACCTTTCAAACCAATGGTCGTGTCTCCCAATGGGGTTGGAGATACGCATTTTAATTGCGGTGTTCAAGCTCCTTATAACCCTACCATAGGCACTCATATGCTGCGTCTGGCCGGATTGCAGTTTGGAAATGGCATTCGTCGTACCGGAACAGTAGTTAATCACTGCGATGGAAGCTCAACTACACTTGAGGCACCCCATGTGATGAATTTTCAGGGGCGGTGTACGGCAAACCGGTATCAGTATACCTGTTGTTCGTATGATCGGCAAACGACCCTTGTTTTTGAAAAACCTACTGAAAAATACTAATATACTATGGAAATAATCACTATGTGCATGATTAAAAAATTACGGATGTGGATAGGAGTTTAGCTTATGAAAAAAATAATCGTCCGTACCATTGCCGCATTTTACCGGAATCGTGGTGGTTTTGGAGCCGTGGGGATGGCCGTTCTATTGCCGTTTCTGGTGACCATAGCCTTGGGCGTGGCAGAGGGTCTATGGGTGCTGGGCGGGAAGGTCGAGCTGGGCAATACCGTGGATAATATCGGTGGCACCCTGCGGGAGACGCCTTTTGAAAATGTCGAATCCGTGAAGGCGCAGTTTAGCACGAACTTTATTGATATTAATAATGTCAAGATCTGCGCCACTATTCATGATACCCAAGCGCAGGCACAGGCCGCCGCCGCAAACCGCACGGGGGCGTGTACCCCGGACAATACGACAAATCGGCGTCGCCCCTTCTGGCTGGGCATCAGCGGTGAGGCACAGGTTAAGCATTTTACCCCCCTGGGCGATCAGTTGTTTGGTGGCCCCACCACCGTACGCTACGCCGTGACGGTTTTTGTTCCGGCCTCCCCGGAAGATACTGCGGGAAATCCGACAGAGTGCTATACGATTGACAGCACCAATACCAACGATCCAACGTTGGGCGGCAATGTTGAGTGTCAAAGTGGCTACTTCCTCTCCAGCATGACCCTGACAGGGGTAGAGGAGTGTATAGATAAAAGTACTATAACTATACCTCCAAAGCCTCTAACGGATTTGATGACCGCCACGATGTCTATTAATGGTAATACCTATCAAGCGGGGGGAGGATGGGAATGTCCGGATGGGTACCAGATTCGAAAAATTCAGTCGCAATGGCAAGATACAAAACCAGTTTATGGGAGGCGCGATTATTGTGATGAGTGGGGCCAGTCTTGTGATCCGAAGGGCAACAATTGCTATGACTATTGTGTACGGGAGCTTTGTGCAGATGATATCCCATACACGGCTCGATATATTGAGGATATAGAAATAACCTGCTGCCGTGATCAGGTGCGTTATACCTGCTGTCCCATTCCGCCAAAGCATTGATGAGGGGGTTATGATGAAAATTTTTCAATATTGTCAAAAATTTTTTAGAGAGAAAAAAGGTTTCACCTTTATCGAGGCGGCGATTATCCTGCCGGTTCTTGTATTTTTTGCTATTGGGGTGTTGGAGGCCGCCTTGGCGATTCAGCAAAAAGCCGCCGTCACCCGTGCGGTCAAAGCAGTGGGCGCGGGGTTACAGGAAAACCCAACGCAATCGGTGAGCGATCTTTTATCTGGCCTTGATGTTAAGTTATTAAACTTTGATAACGTCAATGCCTGTGTCTGCGCCACTGTTCATTCTTCGGCCGCTGATGCTGAAGTGGCTGCGAAGAATCGAGGGTGTCCTTGTGCCTCTACCAATACGAATCTAAACGCGCTGGTGCGGCCATTTTTTTTGGGCGTGAGTGCCTCGGCTACACTGCCTGCTGCAACCGGTCTGGGAGGAAAGCTGTTTGGTAACCCTCGCGTTTTGCAATCCCATACGGTGTTATCGTTTCCTGTGGGACAGGAAGATTGTTATATTATCCACACCACTACACTGATGGACCCGAGCGATAGCGACACTGGTTTTTTTATTAAGGAGATAAAACACGCTTGGGAGTGGGGGTATGATAATAGTGGTACTTTTTTTACGAGTAGCTCCAATCCTTTTGCTGGTCCGCCTTTGAATATGGGCACAAACTCAAGCACTGGTGAGGGGCCTTATAGTCCCCCCGTCCGATCGTGCCCTAAGGGGACTTTGGTAACGGGGCTGCGCGTTGATTATGGTAGAGATGAAAACCCTGATGCTTGGACCAATGGACAACCAGACTCAGAATTTGCTGATCAAGGCGTTGCTGAACTCACCTGTAAGCCCTCCATACCAATCAAGATACTACTTTGCGCAAAGGGTAATAAGGCACGCCCTTATTGGAATCCAAAAACCGATGCGGAGATGGATGCACGTATTAGAAGCATCAATCCGCCTTGAGCAATAATCTCGTTATTTTTATGGGCGGACGTAGGGTTATGTTGGAGGTGTTTTTTTGAGTCCTCCCCTCTTGGCATCACCCTCGGGCTGCGCTATGAGGCATGACTATGTTCACCTTTGCCCGAGTGTTGATGGTTTTTTTGCTGGCCGTGGCGGCGAGCGTTTCTCCCGCCGCGGCGGAGCTGCAACTTGATATTACCCAAGGCCGGACGGAGCGCACCCCCATTGCCGTGCCGCGGTTTATCGCTAGTGGCGGCGAAACTGACAGTATTGCCAATAATATGACCGATGTGGTCGTGGGTAACCTAGAGCGGTCAGCGTTGTTTGAGCACGTCAACCCGGCGGCCTATGTACAGGAATTTCGCAGTGCCAATGAGGTACCTCGCTACGGTGAATGGCGGCAGATAGGGGCGCAGTTACTCCTGCTGGCTCAGGTAAAAATGGCGGCAGTGAACCAGGTAGAAGTCAGTTTTCGCCTTTTTGATACACTGGCGCAAAAGCAGTTGCTTGGACTATCGTATAACACAACGCCGGCTAACTGGCGGCGGTTGGCGCATCTTATTTCCGATGCGGTGTATAAGCGCATTACGGGTGAGGACGGTTATTTTGACAGTCGGGTAGTGTACGTGGAGCGTAGCGGGAATCCTTGGCGTTCCACGCGGCGGTTGGCCATTATGGATCAGGATGGGTTTAACCACCGCTATCTTACCGATGGCCGGGCGATGGTGTTGACCCCTAGATTTTCCCCGAGTGCGCCGACGATTATTTACTTTGGTTATTATAATAACTTGCCCCGGGTTTACACGCTTCAGGTGGATACGGGTCGGGTGGAGATGTTGGGGGATTTTCCGGGCATGACCTTTGCGCCGCGTTTTTCCCCCGATGGTCGTAAAGTGGTCTTTAGTATGGCTCAAAACGGTAATAGCGATGTTTATGTGATGGATTTGGGTAGTAAGGCGGTGGAACGCCTGACCAGTCATCCTGGTATTGATACCTCCCCAAGTTTTAGCCCCGATGGCAAAAAAATTGTGTTTAACTCGGATCGTAGTGTCAACCAACAGCTTTATATCATGAACAGCGATGGTAGTGACGTGAAGCGCATTAGCTTCGGCCAAGGGCGTTATTCCGCTCCGGTATGGTCGCCAAGAGGGGATTTGATTGCCTTTACTAAGCAGCTCAGCGGGCGTTTCTATATTGGGGTGATGCGTGTCGATGGGACGGGGGAACGAATGCTGAGCCAGAGTTATCTTGACGAAGGTCCGACTTGGTCGCCCAATGGCCGGGTCATCATGTTTGGCCGGGAAGCCCAAGGCGACGGCAAAAACATTCCCCGCAGCCGGATTTATAGCGTTGATTTGACAGGGTACAATCTCCGGGAAATACCAACCCCGGGCAATGCTTCGGATCCGGCGTGGTCGGGGTTGAATCCTAAATAGGTGTTAGGATTCCTTTAATCTCTGTCCGGCATCGTGCTATTTATTATTATGATGCCCCTTGATTCAACCAATATTGTCGGTTTGCATTCCTCCCGTTTTATTAATCGGGAACTCTCGTGGCTTGCTTTTAACGAGCGGGTGCTGGCCGAGGCCAACAACCAGCGACACCCTCTGCTGGAACGGGTGCGATTTTTGGCGATTTCCCACAGTAACCTAGAGGAATTTACCTGCGTTCGTATTGCCGGGTTGAAGGCTCAGGTTGAGGGTGGTGTAACCACGCCCAGTCAAGACAGTTTAAGCCCGGCGGAACAATTGCGGCTCATTCACGAAAAAACAAGGGATTTGATAGCAGCGCAGCAAGCCATTTGGCTGCAACTGCGTGAGGCGTTGCAGCGAGCAACAATTCACGTGGTCACACCTAGTCAGTTGATGGCCGCTGATAAGGCGGTGTTGGAGGCACATTTTTTGGCAACGATCTTCCCGTTGTTGACACCATTAGCTATTGATCCTGCTCATCCATTTCCATTTCTGCCCAATAGGAGTCTGGCTTTGGCTTTGCGTCTACGTAAGGAAGCCGTTGATGGCAAGGGAATGTTGGCACTTATCCCGTTGCCAAGGGATATTCCTCGGTTTCAGAAAATTCCCGGGGAGGACAGTCGCTATATCCTTCTTGAGGATATTGTTTTGTTATTTATTGATAAGTTGTTTCCTACCTATGTTGCGCAAACTAAGGGTATTTTTGAAGTATTGCGGGATTCAGAAATTGAAATTGAAGAAGAGGCCGCGGATCTGATGCAGGTTTTTGAAACTGCTCTGCGCCGCCGCCGCCGTGGTCATGCGATACAATTGCATCTTGAAGCCAGTATGCCCGATGATTTGCGTACCTTTGTGACCACGGCATTAGGTTTGCACGAGGAAGACATTATCCCGGTAAACGGGTTGGTGGCTTTATCCGATGCGACGCAATTGCTTGCTGAGGAGCGACCGGATTTAAAATTTCCTGTTTTTAATGCCCGTTTTCCAGAGCGCATACGGGACTTTGGCGGCGATCATTTTGCCGCCATTAAAGCGAAGGATATTTTGGTACATCATCCTTATGAGAGTTTTGATGTGGTTGTGCAGTTCCTTCGTCAAGCGGCTAGAGACCCCGATGTATTAGCCATCAAGCAAACATTGTACCGCACAAGTAAAGATTCACCCATTGTTCGCGCCTTGATGGAAGCCGCCGAGGCCGGTAAACACGTTACGGCAGTTATTGAACTCAAAGCCCGCTTTGATGAAGAGGCTAATATCCAATGGGCACGGGATTTGGAACGCGCCGGGGTGCAGGTGGTGTTTGGGTTTTTTAATCTCAAAACTCACGCCAAAATATCCCTCGTTGTGCGCCGAGAGGGGGAGCGGCTTCGTACTTATATTCATTATGGTACTGGCAACTACCACCCAGTCACAGCCAAGGTATACACGGATTTATCTTTCTTCACGTGTGATAGTGCCTTGGGTCAGGATGCGGCGAAGCTGTTTAATTATATTACCGGGTACGCGCCACCGCAGCAGATGAGCAAGCTAGCTGTTGCGCCGCTGACATTACGATCCATATTGCTTGGTTTAATTCAGCAGGAGGCGGAAAACGCGAGGAGTGGCTTGCCATCGGGTATTTGGGCTAAAATGAATGCGCTTGCGGACCCTGAGATTATTGATGCGTTGTATGCAGCATCCGCGGCGGGGGTACCCATTCGGTTGGTAGTGAGGGGGATATGTTGCCTTCGACCCGGGGTTCCCGGTTTGTCGGCGACGATTCAGGTAAAAAGTTTGATAGGGAGATTTTTGGAGCATTCCCGGATACTCTGTGTCGGCAATGGTCATGCTTTGCCATCATCTGAGGCTAAAGTGTTTATCTCATCGGCGGATTGGATGCCGCGCAATCTTGATTGGCGGGTAGAGTCCCTTGTTCCTATAGAAAACCCAACGGTGCATAGGCAGATTCTTGAGCAAATTATGATAGCTAATCTAAATGATAGTTTACAAAGCTGGCGGCTCTTGCCGGATGGTAGTTATATTCGTACGATTCCTGGGGCGGAGCCTTTTTCCGCTCATGAGTACTTTATGCATAATCCAAGTCTTTCTGGGCGTGGTCGTTTGGGTCAGGGTGAAAGTGCCCCGACCTTGGCTCTGCGTAACGATCGTTAATTTTGACCCCGAGGTTACCTACTGATGTAGCGGTCTTGGATGTTGGTTCTAATTCCGTGCGTTTTGTCCTCTATCGTCGTACGGCAGGGGTGTGGCAGCCTGTTTTTAATGAGAAGGCCAGTTGCGGCCTGGGGCGTACGCTGGGTAAAACGGGTGCACTTGATCGTGATGGCAAAAGATGCGCCTTAAAAGCGTTGCGACGGTTTACGTTGCTGGCAAAAGATTTGGGCGCGCAGGAAGTAATAGCTCTTGCTACTGCCGCTATTCGTGAGTCTAGTGATGGCGCGGCCTTTGCCGATGAGATTCGTCATCACTTTTCTTTAAACCTGCGGGTGCTTAGCGGGGCGGAAGAAGGTCATTATGGCGGCCTTGGTGTGTTGGCGTTTGCGCCTGAGGCTAAAGGATTGTGTGGTGATCAGGGCGGAGCAAGTCTAGAGCTTACGGTGTTGCACGAGGGGCATTTGGGGGCGACTATAAGCCTGCCTCTGGGTGTATTACCGCTGTTAGGGGTAGGGCAAAAACATATTCGTGATAAGCTGAAACAGGCTCCCCAGGGTACCCATAAGGTTTTCTATGCCGTTGGTGGTACATGGCGGGCACTGGCCACTATGCACCAAAAGCTGTCTGGTTACCCGTTGGAGCATATACATTATTATACGGTCACGCCGGAGGCAGTACAGGTGTGCTTGGCTCAAATGCAAGGGCTGAACCCCGCGGCTATTGCTAAACTTCCCGGTGTTCCGAAGAGTAGGGCAGAAACCCTGCCAGTGGCGGCCATGGTGCTGGCGGAGATTTGCGCCCGGTTTAAGATTGAGAATATTGTTTTTTCCGGCAATGGTATTCGTGAAGGATACTTGCATCATCATTACCCGGTAAGAGGTAATAGCGATCCCCTGCTGGATGAAGCCATGGCTTATGCCTCGGTGAGTCGCCTTTTTGCCGATACCAGTGAGGCGTTGTTTGAATGGCTTACCCCCGTGCGGGCACTTGTGATGGGGCGGTTGGATCGCATGGCGCGGGTATTGTGCCTTATTGCCGACAGTGCCCGGAAAGAACATCCCGATCACCGGGCAGAACTTGCCTATACTAAAATTCTTTATGTGCCCTTTACCGCTATTACGCACCGGGAGCGGGCATTTTTAGCGTTGGCAATGTTCATTCGTCATGCCGGGAAGATAGATCGCCGTCATTGCAGCATCGCCCTAGCCCTGCTTTCGCAGCAGGAAGTGGCTGATGCCCAGTTGATGGGCAGTGCCCTTCGCCTTGCAAAGGCTTTGGCCGGTGGTCAAGATGATCTGCTGACTCTTGCCCCGCTTTCGGAGCGGCATGGTTGGAGTTTGACGTTTACCAACCCGGATAGGCTCGCCCCGGGGGAGTTGCCGGAAAAAAGGTTGGAAGAGTTTCGGGGGGCGGTGAAGGGGTGGAGGAAAGTGAGTGGTGAGTAGGAAATAGTGAGTGGGGAGTAGTGAGTGGCGCACTGTTAATTTCATTCGCCACTCACCACTCACCACTTGGCACGGAGCTTGCACAACATTGGCACAGACCTGCAAGAAAAGGATGTGCTTATGATTTCGTTGTTTACTAATACAGCGTCGCTGACAGCGCAACGATACAGTAATCGTAACTACCGCGCGCTTTCGCACACGGCGGCAAAAATGGCGTCTGGAAGTCAGATTGTTAAGGCCTCGGACGATGCTGCGGGTGGTGCCATCGGGGCACAGGTGAAAGGCAACATTGCCTCTTTGAAACAAGCCGGTCGTAACGCGAGCCAGGGGGCATCGCTTCTTCAGGTGGCCGATGGTGCTATTCAAAATATGAATGATATTCTGGTGCGGATGCGGGTTCTTGCTACGGCGGTGGTGAACGATACGTTAAGTACGACAGAACGCCAGTACGCCCAGGCCGAATTTAATCAAGCGCGGCTGCAGATTGATCAAATCGCTAATGGCGTGCGCTGGAACGGTGCGCCAATCCTGAACGCCGGCGCGAAGGCGGTGGCCTCGCCGAATACGGTGAACACGACGTCTATTACCCCGGCCGTGACGCCGACGGGGCCTTTTAGCTCTATTAATACGAGCCCTATTACCGGGTATGTTTCCGGGCCAGCCACGGCCGTGGCGGTGATTCAGGCGAATGCGGGTGCCAATTACAATTTTAGCGTTACCATTGGTACACAAACTTTTACAGGAACAGCGGCTAACAACGCGGCTGCGGGTAACTTTACCTTAACCAGTACTACTAACCCATCTAATACCTTTACTTTAACGACAACGACGCCATTAGGAAGTAACGCTCCTGGTACTTTAGCCGGGCAGTTAACAACATTTCTTGGTATTGGCGGTAACCCCGTGAATTTTATACCCGCCACCGATGCCGTCTATGCTCCGGTGACGGCAACAAACGCTGCGACAGGGTCTTTTGCTGCCGGGGCGATTTCCAAGATCGTCGGTAACGTCATTGGTTCGGCCAAAGACGTGACGGTGACACAGGCCGGCACTGGTGGTGTATATACTATCGATATAACTATTGGTAATCAGGTTTTTCGTGGCAACGTGGCAAATAATGCACCAGTTGGATCGCAGATTTTATTTAAAAGCTTGGTTAACGATCAGGCAGGCTTTCTTTTAACCACGTCAACCAATGCTTTGCCAAACAACAATACAGCTGGACTTGTGAAAGATTTGAAAGCCTATTTGCAAATTGGCGGTACATCAGTCCCCACCAGTTTCAAGCCAGGTGCCTTGGTGGATAGCAGTGCCGCCGCGCTGCTTGGGGGTAATTTTGCCACCACCAGTGTGAGCAGTGTTATCAAGGCTGGGGGTAGTGTTACCAACGGCACCTACACCCTGACTTCTAGGTATAATGCCACCACCGGGGCGGCTACGTTGCGTGTGCAGGGGGAAGATGGGTTAGTGTATGAGCGCCTTCTAGACAAGGTATCAACCTATACTGCCACCGATACCGTTCATGTTCGCTTTGCCAACGGTTTTGAACTTGCCCTTGGGGGAAGTTTGGTGAACAGTCTTGCCACCGATAATCTTGGTGACAATCTGACAGCCGCCGGTGGCCCAGCTAATGATACGGTGAGTATTATTGTGTCTCAAGGCTCGGCCAACTCATTGACCTTTCAGATTGGTGAGCTGGCAACCGATGTGATTGAGTTGACCTTTTCACCCCTGACTGCTGACGGACTTGGATTAACACCGGCCAATATTGAAACCGTCATAGGGGGGCAGGCAGCCACCAATATTTTGAATAATGCCATTGTTTTAGTAAACACTGCCTTGTCCGAGGTGGGTGCCATTCAAAACCGGATGGATTATATTCAAGATAATATTGCCAGCACGATAGAAAATCAAAGTGCCGCCAAAAGCACTTTTACCGATGCCGATATGGCAGCAGAATCAACAGAGTTTGCCAAGTATCAAGCCCTGAATCAGGCGGCCATCTCCATGCTCTCGCAAACCAATAGATTGCCGCAGGCGTTGCTGGACGTGTTGCCACGGGGTTAAGCTTGGCCTAGACTGCCTTGGTGTCCCACGCCGATTCTTTTGGTTTTACACCTATCCCCGCCGCCTCCCGTCAGGAGGCGGTGAACGGCGTTTTTGAACGCGTTGCAGCTTCTTACGACCGCATGAACGATGCCATGAGCTTTGGTGTGCATCGGCTTTGGAAGAATGCCTTTGTGGCAACGATCCCAGCTCGGCCCGGTATGGCTGCTGTGGACGTGGCGGGGGGGACGGGGGATATTGCCCGGCTGCTGCTGGCTCGGTTGCCGGGGGTTCGGCTAACCTTGGCGGATATTAATCCGGCTATGCTGGTGCAGGGGCGGCGGCGGTTGTGGGATGAAGGCCATGCTAATATAGCCGTAGTATGCGGCAACGCTGAAAGCTTGCCTCTGAGCGATTCCAGTCAGGATATCTACACCATTGCCTTTGGCCTGCGCAACGTCACCCATATTGACCGGGCACTTAGCGAGGCTTTTCGGGTACTGAAACCCGGCGGGATGTTTCGCTGCCTGGAGTTTACCCCTGACGTCAACCCACTGATAAAACCGCTGTACGATGCCTGGTCGTTTGGGGTGATCCCCAGGCTGGGCAAGTTGCTGGCCAAGGATGAGGCGGCGTACCGGTATCTTATTGAGAGCATTCGCCGTTTTCCAAGGCGGCGGGCGTTGGAGACGATGTTGCGCGCTGCGGGCTTTGTTTGTGTGGGCAGCCAGCTTTACAGCGGCGGTATCGTGGCTATGCATCGGGCGGTGAAGCCTTAATGCGCGGGATTTGGTATCTGTTGATATTGGCGCGGCAGGGGTGGGTGCTGGCCCGGTGGGGCGCGTTGTTCTGGTTTCCGTTGGGGCTGGTGCGGTGGGGGTCACGGCGGTTGATGAAGAGCAAGGCCGTGAGCATGCGCCCAGGGCAACGGTTAGCCCTTGCCTTGCAAAACCTTGGCCCAGGGGCGATTAAATTTGGTCAGGTGCTGGCCACCCGGGCGGATTTACTGGGGGTTGAGATTGCAAGGGACCTTACGGCATTACAGGATCGCCTTCCGCCGTTTCCCTTTGCCAAAGCTATCAAAACAATAGAGGCCGAGTTAGGCCAACCGTTAGAGAAATTTTTCACTAGCATCGAACGCACACCCGTAGCAGCAGCCTCGGTGGCGCAGGTGCATAAGGCTGTCACTGTTGAAGGCACCGTGGTGGCGGTCAAAGTCGTTCGCCCTGAGGTGCGGCGGCGGTTTCATCGTGACTTGAATATGATTGCTTGGGCGGCGGGGATGGCAGAGCGGTGGTCGGTGACGGCGCGGCAGTTGCGGCTTGTAGAAGTGGCGAAAAATATTCGGGATATGATCGTGCTGGAGCTGGATTTGCGCTTCGAAGCCTCGGCGGCGGATGAACTGCGTCAGACACTGGGGACGGACAGTCCTTTGTATATTCCTTGGATTGATTGGAAACGTACTACTGCCAGTGTGTTGACGATGGAATGGCTGGACGGGGTGCGGATTGATGATCGAGCCGTAATTCGTGCCTGGGGAGGGGATGAAAATGCTCTATTAGCAACAGCAGCAGGCTCCTTTTTTCAACAGGTTTACGTGCACGGCTTTTTTCATGCCGATCTGCACCCGGGCAATCTTTTTGTGTTAAGGGATGGCCGGTTGGCGGCCTTGGATTTTGGCTTGATGGGACGGCTTGACCAAGCGACGCGGCGGACGCTGGCCATGATGTTGCATGGGTTTTTGACCCGTAATTACCATGAGGTTGCCGATGCGTATTTTGATGCTGGCTATGTGCCGGCGCATCATTCACGGGCATTATTTGCACAGGCTTGTCGCGCAGTAGGCGAACCGATTGTCAATAAACCCCTTAATGAGATTTCCCTTGGTACTTTGCTGGGTCAGTTGTTTACCATTGCTGATCGGTTTGAAATGCAAACGCAGCCGCAGCTGCTGGTTTTACAGCGGTCATTGATCGTTACCGAAGGTCTTGGCTGGAGCTTGAACCCTGGCGTTAATATGTGGGATTTAGCCCGCCCGGCAATTGAGCAGGCCTTGCGCCGGGAACGTCGTCCTTTGACCCGCTTGCGTCAAGCCCGGCGCGGGGCGATACGGTTATTTCATCGAGCCGAACGCTTCCTCGAAGCTGGGGAGCGCATGGTACAGCAACAGTCCGCGGGTTCATTGTCCGGGACTGAGTCCCCCCTGCGGCGAGGCTGGTGGCTGCTGCTGGGGGGTTCTATCGGCGTGGCCATGATGATAGTACTGCATCATATGTTATGAGATAACATATTTATTGCACCAATCGATCTAGTTCAGAGAGCATATCCCGACTGGTGCTGACTACCCTTGTGTTGGCGTTATAGGCACGTTGGGTGATAATCATTTTGGCAAATTCGGTGCCGATATCCACGGTGGAGTTTTCCAGGGTTGCTCCTAATACTTTCCCAGAACCGCCACTGGCGGCATCACGAAGGATCAAATCCCCTGCCTCTCGTGTTTGGCTATAGACGTTGCCCGTTTCGGGTGTAAGGCCATTGGGGTTGGCAAAGGTGGCCAAGGGTAGTTGGTAGAGGGGTTGGGAAAGACCATTGGTAAATTGACCCGACACAATCCCTTTTTCATTAATAGTGACGCCTTTGTAGGTGCCATAAGGTACGCCATCTTGAGTTAATTTAACGACCGAATAGTCTGAATCTTTTTGTGTCAATCCCTTGAGGATTCCAGGTACAGTGGGGTTTTTTGGTCCAAAATTAAAACTGATATCTTGCTGAGGGTTTGCTCCAGAGGCACTAAAATCAAAGCGGATTTTGACAGTACCATCACCATTATTATACACAGAATTGCCAGTACTGTTATTGGTAATATCTTTTAGGGTGCCATCATTGTTAAAAGTAACCTTAAGATATTGGTCGCCACTGACCAAGGGTGTGCCCAATTTATTGGCGGTGGTAAGAGGTGCTCCAGTGTTGTCCAATACGTTGATGACCTTGTTGGGAGCTGGCGGGTTGCCGTAGGAGCCTGGGTTGACGGTAAGGTTCCAAGCGTTGGTGCCGACGTGAGTCCAGATGAGGCGGACACTTTGCGCGATCCCAAGACTATCATAGACAACAATATCAGAGGATTGTTGCGATCCAACGGCAAATCCAACCTGAGGATTGGCGACGGGATCGATGGGTGATTTGGCCGGTATTTGGATTTCCACGTCTGCTTTGGTAGTGGCAATGGATGTGCCGGGGATATTGCCAACATTGACCGTGGTTAAGCTGATGAGAGATGTGCTGTTGGTGGGTTTGTTGCCCAAGGAATCAAGAGCCCAGCCTTGGAGATAAAATCCGGCAGTATTTCTTAAATAACCATCACGATCGGGGGTGAATTTCCCAGCTCTAGTATAAAAAAATTCATCTGTTGTTCCTCGAACGGCGGCTTCATTGACTACGATAAATCCATTCCCGGAAATACCAATATCGGTATTGGAGGTTGTGCCTTGTAAGGCACCTTGTTCGCTGATTCTGTGGTTGGTGGATGTGAAGGGTCCCCCTGGGGAATAAGAACGCGGGGTAGATTCCACCACAAGAGTGGAAAAGTTTGTTTCCACCTTTTTATAGCCAACTGTGTTGACGTTGGAGACGTTTTCACTGATGGCGGATTGTGCCTGTGATTGGGCGTTAAGACCAGCAACACCGGTATAGAGAGCACCAAAAAGACCCATAAAAGAACTCCTTTTAAATTTACGATGGATTTGCGGTTTTGACGGCGATAATACTGGTTACGGGAACCGATATGTCATTGACGGTGAGGGAAGTGCCATTACTTGTCTCAATAGCGGATACGATACCAGTAGTAGTGGTGGTTAACGCTGTGGCTTTTTTAGCGGTATCGTATCCCGAGGCTTTGACAGTATAGGTTCCAGCAGGGGCTTGCACATTTAAAGAATCCTTTCCATCCCAAGAGATGGATTGTTGCCCTTTGGTGGCTGGAGCCGAAAGGGTGCGGATGATACGGCCATTGGCGTTGATAATGTCAATACTGACAGTGTTAAAATCGCTGGTGTTAGTGTAGCCGATGGTGCTTCCAGAGGAGCCATTGCTAAAAATTTGGTTGGTGGTTGCTTGAACATTTTTGCCGATATACCCAAGGGCGGCGCTGTTTTGGCCGGCATTATTCAGACCGATAAGTTTCTCAAGATTGGTGTTGGTGGCAATGTTTTGCTCAACCCCGGCGAATTGCACCAATTGTTCGGTAAATTTTGCCGTATCCACTGGATCGAGTGGATCCTGGTTGGAGAGCTGGTTGGTAAGTAGCTTTAAGAACGTATCAAAGTTGCTGCCGAATAGGGCTTTGGATTTTTCTGCCGCTGTTTGTGGGGCTGCTGTTGTTGCCGCCGTGCTACTGGTAATGGTGCTGGTCATAAAATTATACTCTTATATTAATACCGCCAGGGCGCACCCAGGTGGGTTGAGGGGTTTCCGTGTCCGTTGTGGCTCTTATGATAGGGCGAGCAGACATAGTCGCGGGTTCAGGGCGACCTTGCCCGCTGCTGTTTTGTCCGGTGTCTTGGCGTAATTGGAACTGCATACTGCCACTTTCGGTTTTGAGTCCGGCTTCTTGCAAGGACCGTTCCAACTGTGCGGCATCTTGGCGTAGCCAATGCACAGTTTCTGGTTTATCGGCAGACAATACTGCCTGTACGGTGCCATCGCTGGCGATGCTCATTTTGACATCAATAGTTCCAAGGTGTTCGGGTTTTAGGCGGACGGAGATTTGCTCTACTCCGTCATTGCTTGCTTGCCGTACGGCGATGGCGATCTGCTCATGGGCTGGGCGATAGATTGCGGCATGGGCGGCTAAGGGCTGGGGTAGGGGGGTAGTGATAGGTTGCGGTATGACTGCTTGTTGCTGGGACAGATTGGAATTTGCCGGAGTTTTGTATAGGGAAAGATCATCACTAATAGTTGTCTGGCTTAAGGTATCTTGGGATGTGGTATTTTTTTCCGGTGTTGGCGTTTCAATGGTTTTTACGATGGATGGCTGTTCGCTTGTTAAGCTCAATGTTTTACCCGGTACAGGCTCAGGTTGATTGGGCACAGATGATGTTGGCGTTGCAACGGGTATCGTTGTCTGTGCAGCGATTTTTTCGGGTGTGGCGTTTTTGAGTTCGGGCAACGCTGTAATAGGAATGGTTGGGGTTTGAGTTAATGTGAGTTCAGGTTGACTCGGCACAGATGATGTTGGCGTTGCGACGGGTATTGTGACCAGTGTTGTTGCTTGTGCAGAAGTTTTTTCGGGTGTGGTTATAATAGGGCTGGGAGCGGCAATCGTGCTTGTTGCTGTATCTCGCGTAAATGTTGGTGTTAAAATAGTATTCCCATCTTTGGGCATAGATTCTGGGTGCATTAGGGAGTTCAGTGTAGAGATGTTTTTATCTTGATATTCTTGTTTTATAAATACATTTTCTTCTATTTGAAGGGGAATGGTGCTGGATTGTTGTATGGATGGAGCGGTATCATTGCCTTTTGTATGCGCGCCAATTACACTATTCTCAGCGATGAAGGGTACTGGTGAGTTATTGTTAAAAATATGTTGTACTGTATTGATAGGAAAAGTGTCTGCGCCAACGGTTGTTGTCGGTATTGGTGTAGCAGGGAGTAATAGGGTGTGAATGGGTGCTGGTGGTGCTACTGCTATTGTAGGCACAGGTATGGACGGTGCATCAGGTTGTGGGATAGATGTTGGTATTGGTGTTTCCAGAGTTGCTGTTACAGGCACCAAAACAGCGATAGGCATGAATGGTAGGGGCGTCATCTGGGCGGTGGCGATAACGACAGATGTTGAGTCTTCTGATTTTTTTTCTGCTTCTATATTAAGAATTGTACTACCTATTCCATCTTGAGTTGATTCTGTATCTTTTTTATCGACAATTGGGTTCTTTGGCGCAGGCGAATCTTGTTCTGCTGTTTCGGTAATAGTTTTTTGTAGGTTGGGTTCTTCGGTATCTTTTTTTGTTGGGGTGTTAAGAATATTAGCAAAAGGATGCTGATCCTTATCTTCGGTTTTGGCAGTGTGTTTCTGCTGCCGCTCCACAATAATGGGGGCATCTTGTGCGGTGAAGAGCATGGAGAGAGCGGGGAGAGCCATGACCCCCGCCCCGTTGCACGAACAATGCCATTACTGGTTCTTGAACACGGGGGAGCGCTTTTCCCGGAAAGCTGTCATGCCCTCTTTTTGATCTAATGTGGCAAAAAGAGATTGGAACGCGCGGCGTTCAAACCGGACGCCCTCGGCTAGGGTGGTTTCAAAAGCGCGGTTTACGGATTCCTTGGCCAACAGGACACTGGGGCGGGAAAAGCTGGCGATTTTTGCCGCAACCTTTTCTGCCTCGGCAAGAAGTTCCGCCGTTGGGACAATGCGGCTGACGAGGCCGATGCGTTCGGCCTCCGCCGCATCAATCATCCGCCCGGTGAGGATCATCTCCATGGCCTTGGCTTTGCCAACGGCGCGGGTGAGGCGCTGGGTGCCGCCGGCACCGGGAATGATGCCGAGGCTGATTTCCGGTTGGCCGAATTTGGCGGTGTCCGAGGCGAGGATAATATCGCACATCATGGCCACTTCATTACCGCCGCCCAGGGCAAAGCCCGATACTGCGGCAATCAGGGGCTTGCGGGCTGAGGCCAGACGCTCCCACCCGTCGGTGATAAAATCCTCTAAGTAGGTGTGGGGCCAAGTTTTGGCCTGCATCTCGGCAATATCGGCCCCGGCGGCAAAGGCCTTTTCACTGCCGGTGAGAATAATTGCCGCGACGCTGGTATCTTTTTCTAGATCGTCCACGGCGGCGGTCAATTCCGCCATGCCTGCGGACGACAGGGCATTGAGCACCTTAGGGCGGTTGAAGGTGATGAGGGCATAGCCCGACTTGTGCTCAACGGTGAGGGTTTCAAAAGACATGGCAGACGCTCCTTGCGGGTAATGATGAGGTGGTACGCTTGTGACGCGTACTCCTTAAGCGGTCGTTAATGCAATATCAAAATAGTTCAAAGTAATCGGTGGGGTTTTAATGCCATAAAAACCACGCGGCGATGCCCGGCACTACTAGATGCAACACTAGGCCAAAGGGCGTAAGCGGGTGCAGGTGCCAGTTCGACTGTGGCGGGGTAAAATTCTTTTGCCACATCATGATGATTTGTAGCAAGCTTAGTTTGTGGGTTTTGGTGTTGGGATTGAAATACAGCAATGCCATCGTATAGACAAAGAGCAATATCTGAAAAACAATTATTTTCCAGTAATATAAACTTGGTATTTTAACGTCTAGAAAGGTATAGCCAGAAAAATCCATGGGCACAAAAGCCGGCCCTTGGCGCAGGGTAGCCGCAAGAGTATCGAGGATTGGCTCCATTTCTGCCGAGGGCAGGGCCATGAGTGCCCCCGCCACGTTTTCCCGCAAGGCGTAGTTGTTCCAGCCGAGAATATTGACGTTGCGGACATGGCCGTCCGGGGCGTGGATAACCACGATAAAATCGTTAGCCTTGCCGTTGCTCCAGGCACGCTTGAGGGATTCAAAGTACAGGACATCTTTTGTCAAAATAATGCCGACGGAGATATTGGAGGTGGTGGCCAGTTCGGCGTTCAGGCGTTCGAGCTTGTTTTCTAAAAAGGCTTCTGTTTTTGGGTAGATGCGCTGGGCGCGGTTGTAGTCATCGAGAGGGAAATAGGCGATGGGTCCTTGGGCACTGTACACCACTTCGTCGCTGACCCGTACGGGGTTGTAGTAATCTTGCCATAAGGTGCTGGGTTCGCCAATACTGGTGCGGTTGAATTTTTCTTGGCTGACATCCATTGAATATATAGCCGTTGTTAAGTTTTTTTCTGCAGAATACTGGCGTGGCGTTGCTCCTTTTGGATATTCGATAAAACACTCACCGTAACAGGTTTCCTTGCCATCGCTAAGAGGAAGCGGAATTTTATAGGTTTTATTCATGATGCGATATGCCGGTCGCGGACGCTGCTCAATGACCCATGCTTCGGGCTCATGGCATCGTTCCTTGCCGCATTGGTACGAATACGCCGGGTGGTGAATCAGGGACGTGACGTAGCCGCTGACCAGATACCGATCGGTTGTTGCCTTGTCGTAGATAAAGATGAGGTGAACGGCAAAAACAACACCGGAAGCAACAAACAATGTTGCGGCTTCCAGCCAAGTGATGCCGCTCCAAAAATGCCAAGCCACGAGGCAGGCAACAAACCCCAAGGCAACGATGAGCCACAGCAGCATGGCAGGGATGTCTTACTGCAAGTCGAGAGGCTTGATGCGGCCGGTATCGAAGATTTCTTGTCCGGCTTCGTTTTTTGGCATGGAAAGCTCTTCGGGCTGCCAGTCAAAAAACAGCCTGTTGTACAGGCTGTAGGGAAACTGCCGCTGTAGGCGGTTGAAGTTCACATACATAGGCTTCAGGCTTAAATCAATGCGTCCGGTGTAGGCATTGCGGCAGGAGAGTATTTCCTTCTGCACAACGGCTCGCAGGTCAGGGGGCATTTGCGGGATAACCTGGGTGCCCATCAGGGCCATCAACGATTTGTTCAACTGTTCTAGGTTGCTACCGGCTTTTGTGGCCAAGGCCATGATGTCGTCGCGGTAGGCTTTGGCGATTTGGTTGGTTTCGGTGATTTTAACAATGCACTGGCCGTATTCAACCTTGGTGGTCTCGATTTCGGCTTTTTTCATTTCCTGTAGGGCAATCATCTTGTTGTTAAAACCGATGATTTGCTGAATGATGCCAAAAATAAGAATGGCAACGAAACCGATAATCGCCCATTTAGCGATGGATTTTTTTTGCGTGTCCATTGTTGCGTTACTCCCGTGCGTCAAAAACGTATAGTGAACAGCTGTTAATAAATTGTTGCAAAAAGGATTTACTCGAGCCCCTCAAACAACGCCGTTGACAGATACCGCTCCGCAAACGACGGAATAATCACCACGATATTCTTATGGATGTTGGCGGGTTCTTTTGCCAGTTGGAGGCCAGCGGCGAGAGCCGCGCCGGAGGATATCCCGACGGGGATGCCGTCGAGCTTGGCCACCTGGCGGGCGGTGGCGAAGGCCGTCTCATTGCCGATTTTGATGATGCGGTCAATGAGGCTGGCGTCGAGAATATCGGGCTTGAACCCCGCGCCGATGCCCTGAATCTTGTGGGAGCCGGGGGCACCGCCGGAGAGGACAGGGCTGTCTTCGGGTTCCACGGCGACGATTTGCAGGCCGGGCTTGCGGGGCTTCAGGACGCTGGCCACGCCGGTGAGGGTGCCGCCGGTGCCGACGCCGCTGACAATAATGTCCACGCTGCCCGCTGTGTCTGTCCAGATTTCCTCCGCCGTGGTGTGGCGGTGCACCTCAGGGTTGGCGGGGTTTTGAAACTGCTGCAAGATGACCGCCCCGGGCAGGGCGGCGGCCAGCTCGCCGGCCTTGGCAATGGCCCCCTTCATGCCTTCCTTGGCGGGGGTGAGTTCCAGTTGCGCCCCTAATAGGCGCAGCATCTTGCGCCGTTCTATAGACATGGATTCGGGCATAGTGAGGATGAGGCGGTACCCCTTGGCTGCGGCCACAAAGGCCAAAGCAATACCGGTATTCCCAGAAGTTGGCTCAATAAGCGTATTGACCCCAGGCTTGATTTTGCCAGCTGCTTCAGCGGCTTCAATCATTGCCGCGCCAATGCGATCTTTAACGGAGGCAAGGGGATTAAAAAATTCGAGTTTTGCTAGCAGTGGTATTTTTAATCCTTCAGCCGCGGACAGTCTTGGTAAGCGAACGATGGGAGTCGCACCAATAGTATCAAGAATATTATCAAAAATTTTACCGCGAGGGGTGGTTGAGCGGGGCATAAGATAAACCTCTATAGGATTTACAGGGAATATCCTTTAAGGAGGCTAGGGTCAATATAATCCTTTGCACGGAAAAAATTCACGACGCATCAAGTGTTTATGCCAGCGGAACGGTTCCGTCTGCAAGGTGGAGTTGTTTTAGATTGTTATTTTTAAAAGGAATAAGCAATCCCAGCACCAATAAGAAACTGGCTACTGTTCCCGCCATCTTTCACCACAGGGCTATTTCCGGCATCGTTAAGCAATTGCCGGTACTGCGCCATGCCTAGAATACCCCACCGCTCATTGAGTTTATAATGAGTATCAAGACCAAGGGTAACATTTTGGAACCCGCCATCAGCACTATAAGTGTTCAGGCCGCTCAGTGTGGAATCTCTTGTGCTTACACCAAAATAGGTTTTATTATAATCGTCGGTTACATACGTTGTCAGTAGTGATGTCTTGATATTCAGGTTGGGATTAGTATCGTAAGCATAAGTTGGACCAAATGTGATAAGCGTGCCATCATGAACTCCAGAAACATCCGTTACCATCTGGATATCTAAGGCTAACTCATCGTTTTCTTGCAATACTTTGCGGTTGGGCAAGCGCACAAAGCCACCAATTTCATAGGCATCGTCAATTTTACGCATATTTTTGACGCGGCTGTTGTCTACGTCGTTATCTCTAGCAAAATTATGGCTAAGCACCGGACCAAATTCAATAGGACGCAGTGGTGAAAGATTTAAACGCAAGGCCCCACCAGTCGTTGTTCGTAAGGATTCTAGATACATGTTGTTATAGTTGACTTTGCCGGTAAGAAAGACAGCAGCGGAATGATCTTTGGAGCCTTCATATTGGGGTATCGCACCAAGACTCAACCCCACGCGACCGCTGACCCCTTGTTTGTTTGTAGTTTGAGCAAGAGCAGTAGTGGAGTAGAGAATGATAAAAATAGCAATGATTTTCTTAAAAAATACACGACCCATGGGATTAGCTTTCTTTTTAACGAAAAGATTCTGCCCTTTACCATGTTGAAGAAACAAAGCAAGCGAAAAAATCAGGGGTTTTGTTTATTGTCCACAGGGTATACAAACACGTTAAAGAAAGGAATTCTAAAAAGCATGGCGGAAACTGACGTGCCGGAAGCTTCCAAAGGGCAGGTACGGTTCTTACGGGCATTGTGGCCTTTTTTCCGGCCGCATCGGTGGAAATTATTAGCGACTTTGTTCGCAATAATAATTGCATCGGTGACAGTTTTAGCGTTGGGGCAAGGCTTGAGTATTGTGGTGGATGAAGGACTTGCAGCGGGCAACTCTGAAACATTGCATCGAGGAATTTTAGTGCTGGTGGGGGCGGCTTTGTTGCTAGCTGTTGCCAGTTATAGCCGTAGTATGTTGGTCAATACCATCGGCGATAACGTAGCTGGGGCATTGCGGCAGGGATTGCTGCGGCATTGGTTGTCCCTGGACGTCGCTTTTTTTGAAAAGCAGCGTAGCGGCGATCTATTATCTCGCCTGTCGGCGGATACAATATTGTTACAGTTAGTGCTTACTGGAGCATTTCCTGTAGCAGTGCGCAATATGTTAACGGCGGTTGGTGGCTTAGCTTTAATGACTGTTTCTAGTGGTAGGCTAACGTTGGTGGTGTTGGGGTGTCTTCCTTTGGTGCTATTGCCGCCAGTGATTTTTTTGCGTCAGGTACGTATTGCAAGTAAGGCGGCTCAAGATATTAGTGCCCAGGCAATCGCAACAGCTCAGCAAGCTCTACAGGAAATTCGTACAGTGCAAGCCCTGACAGCAGAGAATTATATATTGCAGCATTTAAAAAGTCATGAGGCTGAGGTCTTAAATGTTGTACGTCGTCGTAATTGTACTCGGGCACTGCTTTCAGCAAGTGTGATTGCTTTGGTATTTTTATCGTTGGGTGTGGTGTTGTGGTATGGCGGAGTAGCTGTGTTGGATGGACAGTTAACACCTGGCACACTGACGGCGTTTTTATTTTATGCTTTAGTCGCTGCTGGAGCTATGGGATCTTTGTCGGAAATCGGTGGAGATTTGCAAAAAGCTGGCGGTGCAGCTGAGCGTATTTTGGCAATGCTGGAAGTCTCCTCGGGTTTAACTTTATTACGTCCGCCGGGAACACTTAATGGCACTGGGACAGTAGTTTTTGCCGGAGTATCTTTCGCTTATCCTTTGGCTCCTACTGTGACCATATATCGCGATTTTAACCTTAGCATTGCTTCGGGGGAAATGGTGGCCTTAGTTGGTTCATCAGGCAGCGGCAAGACAACCTTATTTCAATTATTGTTGCGCTTTTATGATCCTCAAAGAGGAGTAGTTAAGATTGATGGTGTGGACGTCCGGCGCATACCTGTTTCTGATCTTCGATGCGCTGTGGCTTGGGTAGGGCAGGAACCAGTTTTGTTCGATGGTACGGTGAGAGACAATCTTTTGATGGGGATAAATCGTTCTATAACTGACGCAAAAGTACAAACGGCTCTGATGCAAGCATCAGCAGTGGATTTTGTAACGGCACTACCTGAGGGACTCAACACAGTTGTAGGAGAGCGTGGACTGCGTTTATCGGTAGGTCAGCGACAGCGATTAACTCTGGCGCGCGCACTACTGCGACGGCCTTCCATTTTGCTACTAGATGAATACACGGCCAGTCTTGACGCATTGACTGAGGCAACTATTTTGCAGGCGTTGGAGTCACTGCGTGGCACAACAACAATTTTGCTCAGTGCGCATCGTCTGGCTACAGCCAAAGCTGCGGATCGGGTAGTTTTGTTGGAAGCGGGAACACTGATGGCTACTGGCAGTCACGCTGAACTTATTGAAAAAGAAACCCTGTATGCTAGTATGGTACGCGCTCAAGAAGTTTAAAATTTGTAATAGACCCCTTGAAAAATTGTTTCGTTAGCTTATAGATACCCATGACCTTCCGTACAGCGTATACTTTTGACGATGTTTTACTTTTGCCTGCTGCATCGTCTGTTCTGCCTCATGAAACCGATACTGGGACGCACTTAAGTCGTGATATTTCTTTATATATTCCTCTGATTTCGTCTGCTATGGATACCGTCACCGAGGCTCGGCTGGCTATTGCCATGGCGCAGCAAGGTGGAATGGGGGTGATTCACCGAAACCTTTCCCCGGAGCGGCAAATTGAAGAAGTACGTCATGTTAAACGCTTCGAATCTGGGATGGTTGTTAACCCGGTAACGATTCGTCCGGAGGCTACTTTAGCCGAGGCTTTAGCCCTTATGGCTCAATATAAGATCTCAGGCATTCCTGTGGTAGAACCGGGGACGCACAAACTATGCGGCATTCTTACCCACCGTGATGTACGATTTGCAGCCAATACGAGCCAGCCTGTGCAAGAGTTGATGACTTCAGAAAAGCTTGTAACTGTAAAAGCCGGAGTAGGTCAAGAAGAGGCCAAACGTTTACTCCATTCTCATCGGATTGAAAAACTTCTGGTTGTGGATGATCTTTATCGATGTGTTGGCCTTATTACTGTTAAAGATATTGAAAAGTCGCAAAATTTCCCTCATGCAAGTAAAGATGGAGCGGGTCGTTTGCGGGTGGCTGCTGCTGTGGGTACTGGAGCCGATGGTGTGGGTAGGGCTGAGGCATTATTTGCCGTTGGGTGCGACGCGGTGGTTGTCGATACGGCTCATGGGCACTCACAAAAAGTCATTGATACAGTAAAGGCCATTAATGATTTGCCCGGACGGACTCAGGTTATTGCTGGGAATGTGGCGACGGGAGCCGCTGCTTTGGCTTTAGCCGATGCTGGTGTAGATGCCGTTAAAGTTGGTATTGGACCTGGGTCTATCTGTACTACTCGCATCATCGCTGGGGTTGGGGTGCCGCAACTGACAGCGGTAAAAGATGTTGCTGAGGTTTGTCGGCCTAGGAGTATCCCGGTCATTGCTGATGGAGGGATTCGTTTTTCGGGGGATATCGCTAAAGCTTTAGCAGCAGGGGCCAGTACGGTAATGCTGGGTTCTTTATTTGCTGGTACGGAAGAAAGCCCAGGGGAAATATTTTTGTACCAAGGGCGCACCTACAAAGCCTACCGGGGCATGGGTTCCGTTGGGGCTATGGCTCGTGGTTCGGCGGATCGCTATTTCCAAGCCGAGGTGGACAATAGTCTTAAGTTTGTTCCTGAAGGCGTAGAGGGGCAGGTACCTTATAAGGGTGCTTTGTCCGCTGTGGTGCACCAGTTGGTGGGAGGATTGCGCGCTTCCATGGGCTATACTGGCTGTGCCACTATACAAGACTTGCAGCACAAAGCTCAGTTCGTAATCATTACGAACGCTGGGATGCGGGAAAGCCATGTTCATGATGTAGTGATTACTAAAGAGGCTCCCAATTATCGGACATAGTAGCGCATTCTACTTTTTAGGCTCCAGTCGAGCCAAAGCCACCAGTGCCTCGAGAGGTAGTATCCAACATGGTAACTTCCTTAAATACAGCCTGTACTACTGGGGCGATGATGAGTTGGGCGATGCGCAGTCCGGGGGTAATTGTGAAGGGTTTATCGCTAAGGTTGGCAAGGATTACTTGGACTTCGCCGCGGTAGTCGGCATCAATGGTGCCGGGGCTGTTAAGAACGGTTATGCCGTTTTTGAGGGCTAGGCCAGAGCGGGGGCGCACTTGCCCCTCGTACCCAGCGGGTATTGCCAAGGCTAAGCCTGTGGGAATGAGAATGCGCTGGCTAGGGTCTAAAATTATATCTTTTTCAATGCAAGCACTTAAGTCTGCGCCAGCCGCTTGGGCGGTTGCGTAGTGAGGTACCACGGCTCCGGCGCGGACGCGTTGGATAGTTACGGGAGGGGTGAAAATGTCTTCAGGGCGCAGGGCGGTTTGGGTTGGCATAATGGGTATCCTTGAGTGTTTCTTTCCATAGCCGTTCAATAAGCCGGGCGGCAAGGGTTGTCTTGCGCCCTGTTGGCCACGGTTCTGCGCCGTGGGCAGTGTAGAAAACTAGGGTGTTTTCAGTAACACTAAAAGCTGGATTTTCTTGGCTTATATGATTGTATAATAAACCGTTGCACCCCTTGCGCTGACGTTTTTCTTCGATGCGTTGTGGATCGTTATGGGTTTCGGCGGCAAAGCCGATCACGATGCCGGGACGTGGTGCAGCTTGGCCGATAAAAGCGAGAATATCATCAGTTTGCGTGAACGATAATGTGATGCTGGAGGAGCCATTTTTTTTGATTTTTTCGGGAGAGGATGCTTCTGGTTTCCAGTCTGCCACTGCTGCGGCACCAATAAAAATATCAACGGGAATAGCGGCTTGCGCTGCTTCCCACATAGCCGCGGCGGTGGGAGTAAACATGGTTTTGACACCGCAGGGTAGGGGAGCCGAGATATAGCCATATAGTAAGGTAACCTCTGCTCCACATAAGGTCATTCCGGCGGCAATGGCGTTGCCTTGTAGTCCGCTACTGTAATTGCCAATAAACCGAACTGGATCAAGTTGTTCATGGGTGGCGCCGCTGGTAATTAGTACCTGCTGCCCGGCCAGTGCGCGATTGCTGGGCAGACCAGCGAGCAGTAGCTCTATCAGTATGGTCAATGCTCCAACATCGGGTAAACGACCTGTGCCATGCTCGCCGCAGGCCATATCGCCAGTATCGGGCTGAGCTACATAGATGCCCCGCTTCGTGAGTGTTGCCATGTTATCTTGTGTTGCTGGATGCGCCCACATACGGTGGTTCATGGCGGGGCAAACCAGCACCGGGGCAGTAGAGGCCAGTAGGACGGTGGTAGCCAGATCATCCGCCCGACCTTGGGTCATGCGGGCAAGAATATCGGCACTGGCCGGGCAGACGACGATGAGATCAGCGGCTCTTGCTAGGGCGATATGCCCCATCTGGGCTTCTTCGGTGAGGTCAAAGAGATCGCGACGGGGAATTTCCCCGGCCAATGCACCCACGGTTAATGGCGTGATGAATTCTTCGGCGGCCTTGGTGAGGATGGGCAACACCCGCACCCCCAGCTCACGCAGTCGCCGGATGAGGTCGAGAGACTTGTACGCGGCAATGCCGCCGCTGATGATGAGGACAACTGTCTTATTCAAGAATGAGGCCGAGGTCATGGCTTAGTCGTTCGGGCAGGGTGTCACCACCCCGGGTATTGCGCCACTGGTGGTCATCAAAGGCATAGTGGCTGGCACCGCTGGTGGGGGAGGCGAACCACAGCTGCTGCGTCGGGGTGTGCCAGTGCAGAACATACTCCCCCTTATCGCTGGTTAAGGTTAATAAAAGACCACCACCGTCGTTTTCAAGGCCAAGATTCTCTGCGGCATCGGCGACTTTAGCAATACATTGCCGGGCATGGAGCTCAATGTTCATGCCTTTTTCATACAAAAAAACGGCGGCTGGGGATATATTTTTAAAAAATAAAAAATATATTTAAAAATATAAATTTTTATGATATATATCATAGTATGAGTAAAAACTTTTTAAATAGAGGGCAATCAGTATGGCAGAACGTGTGACGGATAAGAATGAGATAGACAGAGTCAAAAAAACGGTACTTCCGATCGTTGGTTATCGAAATGGAACGCGGTACTCGCTAGGCTCGGCGGTGGTGATTGCTCCTGATATCATAATAACAAATAATCATGTAATTGGAAAGCATGGTGATGTGAAGGGCGCGAAGGTTATAGGTCCAGATGGGAAAGAATATCCCCTTCAAGAATTGATCGCGACAAGTTCAGCATATGATACCAGCGTTCTAAAAGTAAAAGTGCCTGGGGGCGGGGGTATCCCCGGTGTTGTACCAGCAGTAATTGAGCGCGAAGTGCCACGACCGGGAGCTGAAATTACAGCATACGGTTATCCAGGCCTCACCGTGGGTTCTTCTAGAGAGGGTGATGTAGGGCCACTATCAAAAGTTACAGATACAGTTGATCATTCTGGTGGAAATATTACAGGAAATAGACGCGTGTATCATATACTTACAAATCCAGAAAATCAGAAAAAGCAGATTGTTCCCGGCATGAGTGGTGGGGGGGTGTTAGAATGGCGCGGCGGCAAGCCCATATTGCTTGCTCTGAATTCTCAACATGCATATAGTGTATTTGGCGAACCAACAGTTTACAGTGGTCCGCAACGACGCGGCCTTCCTTTTCTGGGGGGTAGCGAAATTAAACCTTTCACTCAGGGACCCTATGCCGCATTTGTTTCCCCATGGGAAGCGATAATGAATGGAAAATCGGGGATGGGGAGAAAATTGCGCGATGCCGGTATTATGCCACAACTGAATTTTAGGGTGCCTTCAGATGGAAGAAGAAGCTCCCTCTCAGAGGAATCATCATTGGCGGGTACACCATCGCCAGAGAATAGAACCATAGCCTCGAGTAGCAGCCCCTCTACCCCCTCTGGGAAGTCTTCTAACTCTGCTATTACACCTACCACACAAGACAACCTGTCTGGCGTGCCTAATCTACCTAGTACTCAGCAGGCGGCCACATTAACATCGGCTATGGTAGGTCTTCCAGCGAGTGGAGCCAGCAGTATGACTGCCTCGTCTATGGAGCCGTCTAATGGTAATCTTTTGACTGCATCTACAGGATAAACCAGCATCGGACGGAGAGATTTGCTTTTCTACCCCTGTACCAGCCGTAGAATATCGTTCCATGTTGCTGCGCCCATAAGAACCGCTAGGGTTGCTACCCCAGCCATGGAGCCGATTTCCTGTATGCGTTCAGGCAAGGGCTTGCCGCGCAAGGCCTCAGCAGCATAGAATAGCAGGTGTCCCCCGTCCAAGGCTGGGATAGGAAACAGGTTAATCAGGCCAAGGTTTATGGACATTAACGCCAAAAAGGTTACAAAGGATGCGATGCCGATAGCGGCAAAGTGACCAGAAACCTGGTAGATTTGGATGGGGCCGCCGACTTCTTTAAAGCTGCGCACCCCGGTGATGATGTCCCATAAGCCGCCCAGAATGTCGCCGGTCATGATCCAAGTGCGGTTGACGGCTTCAAGGAGTGCTTGGGGGAAGGATAAAACCCTTGTTTCTACAGCGGCGGATTTAACGCCGAGCAGGCCGGTGCGGTGCACCTTGCCGAAGGTATCTACAACCTCTTTTACCGCTGGGGTAATGATAACGGATCGATCTTGGTCGTCAATGCCGCGGATCGTAAAAGTGAGTTCAATATCAGGGCTTTGGCGTACAATTCTTTGAATTTCTTCAAAACTGTTTACAGCCTGACCGTCAATGGCAACAATGCGCTCGCCTGTGGCAAGGTTGGCTTTTGCGGCGGCACTATCGGGCAGAATTTCTTGAATAACGGGCGGAGCATAGGGCTGTCCAGCAGTCACATAAAGTCCTGTTAATAAAACGAATGCCAAGAGAAAATTAGCAATAGGACCAGCGGCGACAACGGCACTGCGTACGGCCACGGGTTTAGCCCAAAAGGCCTTGGCGCGTTCTTCAGGGGGGACATCATGGGGCAAGCCTATGGGGGCACTGGCAGCGTTGGAGTCGCCGTACATCTTGACGTAGCCGCCTAATGGAAAGAGTGAGACCTTCCACCGGGTGCCACGGCGATCGTTCCAGCCAAAAATTTCCTTACCAAAACCGATGGAAAATACTTCTACGCTTACGCCACAGGCGCGGGCTACCAGGTAATGACCCAGTTCATGAAAGAAAATAAGTGTTGCCAGCGCAACAATGAATGCGACAGGGCCTTGTTGTAAAAGATATTCCATAAAGCCCTCCTAGTCAGCCCGGCGGCGTGTAGCAATGAAATCCTCAGCACGGCGACGGGCAGTTGCGTCAACGGCAAGCACCGTTGTGGCTGAATCTAGCACAATACTCTCGCTCGCTTCAAGGCTATCAGCACATATGGTGCTAATATCCGTAAAAGCGATTCGACCTTGGCGGAAGGCTTCACCGGCAACTTCATTAGCTGCATTAAGGGCAACGCAGGCACTTTGGCCAGCGGCAAGGGCTTGGTAAGCTAGATTTAGACATGGGTAGCGGTGGGTATCGGGTTTGAAAAAGTCTAAACCTTCACTAAAAGCAGTAAGGTCAATAGTTGGTGCACTATCCCGTAGGCGTTTCGGCCATCCTAAGGCGTGTCCCAATGGGACTGTCATGTCAGCAATAGAGAGATGAGCAATGCTGCTGCCGTCATGGTAGTGGGCTAAGGCATGGATGGCGGCTTGGGGATGAATCATGACATCAATTTGATTCCCGTGTAGGTCAAAAAGAAAGGCTGCTTCAATAACTTCAAGCCCCTTGTTCATCAGGGTGGCCGAATCAAGTGATATTTTTGCCCCCATTGTCCAGATAGGGTGGTGTAGTGCTTCGGCAGGAGTGATCCGCGCAAAACTATCTAAAGGACGGGTTCGAAAGGGACCCCCAGATGCCGTTAGCGTTACTTTTTGAAGACTCTTTCTTCCCATTCCGTGCAGGAGTTGAAATAAAGCATTATGCTCCGAATCAACCGGTATAAGAGTGCCGCCTGCTTTTTCTACTGCTTGGCGGACCAAGTACCCAGCACAGACAACAGCTTCTTTGTTGGCTAATGCTAGTACTTTAGCCGTAGAGGCCGCAGCTAAGACGGGCTCAAGGCCAGCAATCCCGACAATAGCGGCTATGCAAATATCTACAGGTGTTAGAGCATTGAAGGCTTTGAGGCCTATAGCAACTTCTATCCCTGTGCCTGCTAGGGCATCGCGCAAGGTGCTGTATCCTCTTGGATCAGCTAGGATAGCGCGACGAGCATTGTGCGCCTTGGCGAGTGTGGCAAGGCCAGCAGCATCGCTTCCGGCAGTGAGAGTTTCAAGACGGAAGCGATCATGATTGCGACTTATTAGGTCGAGAGCTTTTCGACCAACAGTGCCAGTGGCACCTAAGATCGATACTGTTTTCATGTTCCTATCTCACGGATTATAAATACACCAAAGGCGATAAGAGGTAAGGGTAACAAGGTACTATCTAGGCGATCAAGAAAACCGCCGTGGCCAGGGATAAGGTTGCTGCTATCCTTAACGCCGCAGTGGCGTTTATAGGCAGATTCGATAATGTCCCCTAGAGTTGCTAAAGTAGAGAGGCCTAGCCCTATGCTGATGGCAGCCAAGGCATCATTGCCGCTGAAATCATTGACTTGTAGGTAGCGCACTAGACCGCTGACAAGAATAGCCGACATCATGCCTCCAACCAGTCCTTCCCAAGTTTTTTTTGGTGATAACACTGGAGCCAGCGGCGTTTTTCCCCACCGCCGTCCGATTAAGAATGCGCCGCTATCGGTGGCCCAGATGATAACCAAACCTGATAACAATGCCCATGGCCCTACAGTGTTGTATAAAAACACTGCTGCCCAATAGGCTAACAGGGGTATGGCGCATAATGCTAATTTTTTTCCGGTTAAGCATTTATTTGGGTAGATATGAATGGCTTCATGCCAGGCAAATACTGCGCAGAGACCAGCTAGGAGAGAGAAATAGGGTGAGTTAAGCCACAACCCGGTCAGGGTGGTCAAAATAAGTAGTATACCGGAGCAAACCCTTATCATGCAGCAAGTCCGCCGAAGCGGCGTTGACGGCTGGCATAAAAGTCGAGAGCTTTCGCAAATTCCATTGCATCAAAGGAAGGCCAAGATACGGGGCTGAAGTATAATTCGCTGTACGCTGCCTGCCAGAGAAAAAAGTTACTTAGGCGCTGTTCTCCACTGGTGCGAATAATAAGATCGGGATCGGGAAGATTATGGGTGGATAGAGCGGCGGTTATATCTTCTTCATTAAGGTCTTCAGGGTTTTGGTTGGTGATGAGTAGCTTGTGTACTGCTTGTAGTATATCGGAGCGTCCACTATAATTAAGAGCTACAACTAAAGTCATAACATTGTTATTTTTTGTTTTTTCAGTGGCATTATGTAGTGTTTCTTGAATATCTACCTCAAGTCGTCCAAGATCGCCAATAAAACGTAGATGAATACCCTGCCGATGCAGCGCGTTTAGTTCTGATTTAATAAAGCGTCTCAGTAGATTCATCAGTTCATTAATTTCATCTTGAGGGCGACGCCAGTTTTCTGTTGAAAAAGCGAATAGGCTGAGGATGGGAATTCGGTTGCGGAGTGCTGCTTCAATTATTGTGCGCACTGTTCTTGCACCTTCAAGGTGACCAGCAGTTCTAGGTAGGTCACGCTGTTTGGCCCAGCGGCCGTTGCCGTCCATTATGATGCCAACATGGTGAGGAGGGTTATGCATATAAATCTTGCGGTAGGCTTTATTGTTGATTATGGATGTTGGCAATAAATATCATGATAAGGGAAAAAGCCCAGTGATTTTACGGTACCTTTTGGCGGTTTTGCTAGCGTTCGTCTCTATTGATAAGCTTGCTTTTGCTCAAAATTCGGGCGATAGCATTGCCTCAATTCGTGTTGAGGGTGCCCAGAGGGTCGATACCCGAACCATTGTATCATATTTAACAGTTAAGCCCGGGGATTCTTTTAATGCAAGTGCCTTGGATGCAAGCCTTAAAAGTATTTTTCGTACTGGACTTTTTGTAGATGCTACCTTGGGTCGTGAGGGTCATATACTGGTGGTGCGGGTTAAGGAAAATCCGGTTATAAACAAGGTTGCCTTCGAGGGTAATAGTGCTTTAACCGTGGCTGCTCTTGAGGCTGAGATACAATTGCGAAGTCGAACTGTTTTTACCCGACCTAAGGCACAGGCGGATGTCCAGCGCATTCTTGAACTTTATCGGCGCAGCGGTCGTTTTGCAGCGCGCGTAGAGCCTAGAGTTGTAGAGCTATCGCAAAATCGCGTTGATTTGGTATTTGAGATTCAAGAGGGCGAGCGTACTAAGGTGCAGCGCATTACCTTTAATGGTAATAAATCTTTCAGCGGTGACACCCTGCGAACGGTTATTGCGACTCGGGAGTCAGCTTGGTGGCGATTTTTGTCGTCTAGCGATAGCTATGATCCCGATCGACTAGCTTATGATGAGGAGTTGTTGCGTCAACACTATCTTGCTAATGGTTATGCTGACTTTCGTGTGGTATCCAGCGTTGCAAAATTATCTCAAGATAAGAGTGAATTCTATTTGGATTTCAATGTTTTGGAGGGTGATAAGTATGTTATTGACGATGTAAAATTTACTACAACCCTGAAGAATCTTGCTCCGGAGGAGCTTCGCTCCTTATCCCTTGTTCATCGTGGGGATACCTTTAGTAATAAGCGCGTAGAAAAAACCGTTCAGAAAATTACTGATGAATTGGGAAACAGAGGTTATGCCTTTGTTCAAATTGACCCTGATTTTCGTAAAGATGTTTTGGCCAAAACTATTGCTGTAACTTTTGCCATTCAAGAAGGGCCAAAAGTTTATGTTGAACGTATCAATGTGACAGGGAATGTTCGCACGCTGGATTCGGTGATCCGACGGGAATTTCGGTTGGCAGAAGGCGATCCCTATAATGGCGACAAAATAAAAGAAACCGAACGACGTCTTAAGAATCTCGATTACTTTGAGAAGGTTGAACTTAAAACAACGCCTAGTAATGCCCCGGATAGAACCGATATAAGTGCTAAGGTTGAGGAAAAATCAACAGGGGAGATTTCTTTGGGAGCTGGGTTTTCTTCAACGGAGTCAATTTTGGGTGATGTTCGCCTGAGGGAGCGAAACTTTTTAGGGCGCGGCCAAGATGTAGCGGTGGCCGCGACGGTGAGTAGTCGCCGTAAGGAGTATACTGCGTCTTTTACGGAGCCATATTTTTTGAGCCGCGATGTGTCTGCCGGTATTGATATATTTAGACAAGCAAATGACTTGCAACGTGAAAGCTCTTACGATGAGCAACGTACCGGAGGTAGCTTAAGGCTTGGGTATGATCTAACTGATGATTTGCGCCAGACTTTGCGTTATACTTTACGTAATATTAAAATTGATAACCTGTCCAGTGATGCTTCAACTTTTATTAAGCAGCAAGAGGGGACGGCATTGACCTCTGCAATAGGTCAGGATTTACTGTATGATCGGCGCGATAACCGTAATGAGCCAAGTCAGGGGTACTATGTGCGAGAGGGTAATGAGCTTGCAGGGGTTGGCGGGGATGTGAATTATTTTCGTACTACTGTGGGGGGTGGAGTGTTTTTTCCGCTGGCTGAAGAAGACTGGGTGCTGGGTCTGGAGGGTGAGGGTGGCTACACCGTTGGATATGGTGGTCAAAATGTTCGTATTGCAGATAGGTTTTTTGTAGGAGGTGCAAACTTGCGCGGCTTTAAACCGGCGGGAATAGGTCCTCGTGATAAAGCAACGGGAGATGGTTTGGGTGGGATAAAGTATGTTACTGGAACGACGGAAATGCGCTTTCCTTTGGGATTATCAGAGGATCTAGGGATATTAGGGCGGGCGTTTGTGGATGCTGGTACATTAACAGATGCAGATACAAAAGGATCGGGAATCGAAGATAATAATAGCTTGCGCCTTGCTAGTGGTGTTGGGGTAACGTGGCGATCTCCATTCGGCCCAGTTCGCGTTGATTTTTCTCAAGCAATTTTAAAGGAATCTTATGACAAAACTGAATTTTTTCGTTTTAATTTCGGCACTCGATTTTAAGCGGGGCTGAGCATTATGCGTATTATTCTTGTTTTTGTTGTCTATCTTTTTAGTGTTGTTTCGGTTAATGCGGCATCCCCATCGTTGGACGATGCCTCATTAGAAGCATTCCGCCAAGGCTTTCGCAAGTTAGTGGCTGTAGTTGATATGCAACAGCTATTGCGTGAATCAACGGCAGCTAAATCCATTCAGAGTCAGTTGGAAAAGCAGCATGAAAAGTATCAGCAGCAGATTAACTCTCAAGAAAACAGTTTGCGCGATGCCGAAAAAGAACTCTCTCGTCAGCGAACCATTCTTGATCCTGAGGCATATAGTGAGAAACGTAAAGAATTTGAGCGCAAAATCGGTGATGCTCAGCGTGACGTACAGGATAAAAAGCGTCGTTTAGAAGTTGCTTACGCTAAAGCTATGGATACGATTCAGAATAAAGTCATTGAAATTATACAAAAAATATCCGAAGATCGCAAGTATATGTTGGTTTTGCCTAGCGGTCAGATTGTCTTGGTAGAGAATAGCCTTGATATTACCGCTGAAGTTCTAAAGACTTTGAATAGTCAATTGCCGACGGTTAAAATCGATGTTACGGCAAAAGATAGTCGGAAAAACGATTGAGTTGTTTTATGCCGCATCTTGTTTTTGAATGTGCATCCCCTCTCGCTAGTAAGATTGATTTGTTTGAGCTTTTGAAGAAGACGCATCAGGCTCTTTGTGCTGCCCCAACAGTGGATAGTGCAGCGGTTAAGTCTCGGCTTTTTTCTTGCGATATGTTTCAGGTGGGTCTCGGTGAGAGTGAATTGTTTTTGCATGGTGAATTACGCTTGTTGGCCGGGCGACCCTTGGAAGTGCGCATGGAGATTCGGGACGCTATTGTAAAGGTATTAAAATCTGTAATCCCTGCTGGCATAGCATTTAGTTTTGAAGTGCGTGAGATGATACCGGAAACCTATTACAAATAACGCAGTGTCTTTATACTTTTCTTGTTTTATCCTAGCTTTTAGGTAATAAGGAGAAGTTTACTGAGGAGATTGCTATATGACTGCCGTTGCTGTGCAATTATTGGATCCCGCTGTCCCTGAGACTGATTCGTTTCAGGTAACATTGGAGCGGGGGGTGTTGTTTAGTGCCTTGGCTCATGTGCAGAGTGCAGTTGAGCGGCGCAATACTGTGGAGATACTTGGCAATGTCCTTATTATAGTCGAGCCTGACGTATTACGCTTAGCGGCCACAGATATGGAAATGGACGTGCAGGAAACCGTGGCGGTGTTGGGAGGTCAGCCGGGATCTAGCACAGCACCAGCTCAGATGCTTTTTGATTTGATTCGAAAGCTGCCCGATGGTGCGAAGGTGACGCTAACCGCTCAGGGAGGGCAGTTGAAAGTTACGGCGGGGCGGGAGCGTAATTACCAGTTGCCGACGTTGTCCGCTTCTCAGTTTCCTATTCTTAGTCTGGGGGAGTTTCCGCACACGTTTACCCTTACGGCGCAGGCATTATACCGCTTACTGAATAAGACTCGGTTCGCCATGTCCACCGATGCCATGCGATATTATCTCAATGGGGTTTATTTGCATGTGGCGGATGGTAAGTTGTGCGCCGTGACGACGGACGCGCACCGCTTGGCCTACGCGGAGCTTGCCGCGCCGGAAGGGGTCGAAGCTATTCCGGGGGTGATCCTGCCGCGCAAGATGGTTAATGAGGTGGTGAAGATTCTGGCTGATCACGGCGATGCCCCTGTGACGGTGCAGTTGTCGGCGGCAAAGATTCGCCTTCAGGTTGGTGGCGTGGTGGTGACCAGCAAGCTTATTGACGGCACCTTCCCCGACTACAACCGGGTTATCCCGAAAAATAATACCCATGTCTTTACCGTGCCAGTGAAACCCTTTGCCGTGGCGGTGGATCGCATTATCACCCTCACCACCGACAAGGATAAAATCAAGGCCGTGGGTTGTCATTTGAGCGACGGGATGCTGCGCCTGTCCATTGGCGGCCTCAACGTGCCGGGGCAGGGGAAAGAGGAAATTCCGGCGGACTATCAGGGTGAGTCCCTGTCCTTGGGCTTTAACGCCCCGTACCTGCTGGACGTGCTGAACCAGATCGACGGCGCTCAGGTCAGTCTTGCGGCTCAGGACAACGCCGCCGCTGTGCTGGTGCGGGATGTCGGTGCCACGGACACCTTGTTTGTCCTGATGCCCATTCGGGTTTAGGCCTTGCTCCCCCGGATTGCCGCGCTGCGCCTGCGGGCGTTTCGCAATCATGAGGCGTTTTCCGTGACTGTGGGAGCCGCGCCGCTGGTGCTGCTTACCGGGGCTAATGGCTGCGGCAAGACCAATATTTTGGAGGCACTCTCCTTGTTTTCCCCTGGGCGCGGTTTGCGCCACGCAACGACAGAGGAATTGCGCCCGGCTGAGACTGGCGCGGCCTGGGCAGTCTCTATAGATTTTTCTGAAGGCAGTGGGGAGTTGCCGCAACGCTATAGTTTAGAAGATACCCCACGCGGACGAGTGTTCCGGGTAGACGGAGTAGATAGGCGAGGATCAGCCCGATTAGGGGAGGAGCCATCAACGCCGATGTTCTGGCTCACCCCCCGGCAGGATCGGTTATTTGCCGATGGGGCCGAGGAGCGGCGGCGGTTCCTCGATCGTCTCACAGCGGCGTTCTACCCAGGCCATCCGGGGCATTTGCGGGCCTATGAGCACCGCTGGCGGGAGCGCAGGGCCTTGTTTGAAAGTGGGCAGGAAGGCAATTCTACATGGCGCGGGCTTATTGAGCGCTCGCTTGCCAGCCATGCTGTCGCTGTGGCGGCGGCGCGGCTGGCGGTGGCCTCTGCCCTCAATCTTTTGCTGGCCCAGCCGGGGGAGGGCTTTCCGCTGGTCTCCCTGCGCCTGGAGGGCGGTGTAGAGCAAGTCTTGCAGGCCAGCCCGGCGGTACTGGTGGAGGAAAACCTGCGCCATACCTTGGCCCATAGCGGTGCGGAGATGGCTGGCCTGCCGCACCAGAGCGATGTTGTTGGCTTGTTTGGCCGTCATGGTGCCGATGCCCGGCGCTGTTCCATGGGGGAGCAGAAAGCGGTGGTGCTGGCCTGGTTGCTGGCGGCGGCGCGCCATGCGGCGGCGGAGTCCGGCCGGGCACCGATCTTGTTGCTGGATGAGCCTTTCGGCCACCTCGATCCCGCCCGGCAAGGGTTGTTTTTACAAGCCCTAGAAGCCCTCGGCAGTCAAGCCTGGGTCAGCGATTGCGGGGTGCTCCGGGCGGCAATACCGAGGGAGGGGGTGGAGGTTAGGGTGGAAAAAGTGCTTCAAATTACAGTATAAAGGGAGTAAGCCTCGTTCTCAGAAGAACAGCATCATGCCGTGATGCTACAGCATGGCATCATCTTTGATCGTCCCCGTTGACAGCCTCGCCCCCGCCCCCTAACGCTGTGCCTTGTTATGTTGCTTGCTCTTGCCCAGAAAATTTTTGGTTCCGCCAACGAACGGCTGGTACAGCGGTTTCGCCGCAATATCGATAAAATCAATACTTTGGAAGTAGCCATAGCGGCATTAAGTGACGATGCCATGCGGGGCAGGACAGCGGCACTGAAAGAACAGGTGGCTTTGGGTAAAAGCCTTGATGAGATTCTCCCCGAAGCCTTTGCGCTCGTGCGGGAGGCGGGTCGGCGCACCCTGGGCCTGCGGGCCTTTGATGTGCAGCTTATTGGTGGTCAGGTGCTCCACACCGGCAAGATTGCCGAGATGAAAACCGGGGAGGGAAAGACCCTGGTTGCGACCCTGCCGGCGTACCTCAACGCCTTGACGGGCAAGGGCGTGCACATTGTCACGGTGAATGATTATCTGGCTCAGCGGGATGCCGCGTGGATGGGGCAAGTGTTCCGGTTTTTGGGGCTGTCCGTGGGCTGCATTGTTCATGGCCTCACCGATGAGGAGCGCCGGGTGCAGTATCAAGCGGATATTACCTACGCTACAAACAATGAGCTGGGCTTTGATTACCTGCGCGATAATATGAAGTTTTCCCGCGCCGGGATGGTGCAGCGACCCTTGCACTACGCCATTATTGACGAGGTGGACAGCATTCTGATTGATGAGGCGCGGACGCCGTTGATTATTTCCGGCCCGGCGGAGGGTAGCACCGATTTGTACCTGCGCCTTGATGACGTGGTGCGGCAGCTTCCCCCTGAAAGTTTTGAGATTGACGAAAAACACAAGAGCGCGGCCTATACCGAAAGTGGTCAGGAACTGCTGGAGCAAACCCTGCGGCAAAGAGGCCTTATTGCCGAGGACAGCGGGCTTTATGACATTGCCAACGTCTCGGTGCTCCACCACGCGACCCAGGCCATGCGGGCGCATACCTTATTTCATAAGGATCGTGAGTACCTCATCAAGGACAAGAAAATCTATATCATTGATGAATTTACCGGGCGGATGATGGAAGGTCGCCGCTATTCCGACGGCCTGCATCAGGCCATTGAGGCCAAAGAAGCCGTGCCGGTGCAGATGGAAAACCAGACGCTGGCCTCTATTACTTTTCAGAATTATTTTCGCCTTTATAGCAAGCTAAGCGGCATGACGGGGACGGCCATGACCGAGGCTCCTGAATTCTCGGAAATTTATAACCTTGATGTGGTGGAGATTCCCACCAACGTGCCGGTGGCGCGAGCCGACGAAAACGATGAAATTTATCGCACCGAAGCAGAAAAGAATAGAGCGATTCTTAAGCAGATACAAGAATGCCATGAGCGAGGCCAACCGGTGCTGGTGGGCACGGTAAGCATTGCCAAGTCCGAAAGCCTGTCGACGTTCTTGAAGCAAAAGAAAATCAAGCATGAAGTCCTCAATGCTCGCTATCACGAGCAAGAAGCGGCGATTATTGCCCAAGCCGGTAAGCCCGGCGCGGTAACGATTGCCACAAACATGGCCGGGCGGGGGACAGATATTCAGTTGGGCGGCAACCTGTCCCTGATGCTGGCCGAGGCAGAAGATAAGGCGGCGGTGCAGGCGAGTCATGCTGCGGATAAAGAAAAAGTACTGGCCGCTGGCGGTCTCTACGTGATTGGCAGCGAACGCCATGAAAGCCGCCGCATTGACAACCAGCTCCGGGGTCGTTCTGGACGCCAAGGCGATCCAGGGCATTCCAAGTTCTTCTTGTGTTTAGAGGATGACTTGTTGCGGATTTTTGGCTCGGAGAAGATTGATCCGTGGCTAAAAACCCTAGGCCTAAAAGAGGATGAGCCGATTATTCACCCGTGGCTCAATAAGGCTTTAGAGCGTGCTCAGAAAAAGGTTGAGGCGCGGAACTTCGATATTCGTAAGAATCTTCTTAAATATGATGACGTGATGAACGATCAGCGTAAAGTTATTTATGAACAGCGCCGCTCCATCATGGATAGCGCCTCGGTGGCCGATACGGTGGACAGTTTTGTCGTCGAGGTGGCCGAGGCTTTTGTTTCCTCACGCATTCCTGAGGGTGCACTGCACGAAGAGTGGGATATTGACGGCCTTGATGAAGATGTGCGCCGAGTGTTTTCATTGGATTTACCCTTTGCCGACTGGGCCAAGGAGGAGGGCGTGGCGGATAAGGAAATAACTCGCCGCTTGCAGGAGGCAGTCGCCGCGCACCTAACCGCCCAGCGCGCCCAGACCGCGCCGGAAATCTGGGCCGGGGCGGAGAAATCTATTGTTCTGCAAGTCCTCGATCAGGTTTGGAAAGATCACCTGCTCACCCTCGATCATTTGCGCCAGGGCATTAATTGGCGTGCCTACGGCCAGCGGGATCCGCTCCAAGAATACAAACGAGAGGCATTCAACGGTTTTGCCGCGATGTTAGACAAGCTCAAGGAAATCGTGGTTCAATTGTTGTCCCGCCTTGAAGTGCGCCATGATCCCCGTTATGATCCCTTGGCTAGTCTGGGCGGTCACGATGCGGAGGCCGCTGCCCGCTGGCATGAAACGAGATTAGATACTCTGGCGGCTCCCTTAGCCGGGGAAGATGAAAACGACGACGAGGGTCGTGAAGAAACACCCCTCCAGCCCCGCCATGTCCGTAACCCTGATATGCCTTTTGATGCCAGTAACCCCGCCACTTGGGGCCGGGTGCAGCGCAACGAGCCTTGCCCGTGCGGGAGTGGGAGGAAGTATAAGGTGTGTCATGGGGCTGGTGGGTAGCTTTATAGCTCTAACGGGAGCCATCTTCTATTACGGATCGCCATATTTTTTCAGTAGATTCGCGAAGAGTAGTTTCTGCATCGGTAAGAGTTAGCTCAAGAGGATTCACACCGTTTTCTTGCTGATATTCGTTCGCAGCTATTTCCAAAATTAATTGGTCTAATTTTTCAGAACTCTCCGGTGTCCATGAAGATGGAGTTTGAGGGGGGGGAGGGTAACATCGTCTGGCTGCTTTGTCATGGGTGGATTCTAATATAAATAAAAATTAAGTCAATATTTTTATTCCATTTCCGGTTTCCCCCAACTTCTGCCTCAACCGATACCCCAACGCTGCCAACGCATCGCTTTCCACCCGCTCGTTGTAACCTAATACCTCCCGCTGCAAGGCTTCTTTGGACGGCTGGGCATCGGGGGAGCGCAGCAGAGCCGCCAGCAGCAAGGCCTCTTTCTCCGTGAGGGCCACCGCCGCCCGGCCGTCGGCAAAGGACACTTGGCGGGTTTGAGGATCGAGGCTAAAGCCTTCCCCGTGCAGCGGAAGCTGCGCCGCTTTGGTGAGCAAGGCCTGTAGACGTACGGGTTTCTTTATGTTTTCCAACGCCGCCGCCAACGTCGGGGCAGGGCGGTCAAGCTGTTCGGACAGCTCACGGAGGGTGTTTTCGAGATGCATGTGTTTTTTGCTTGGACTCTAAGTAAGAGTAGAGTATAAGCAGGACGCAATTTCTTTAAAAAGGTTTTTTATCCATGAGTGCACGACATTTTCTGATGCTGGCGGCGGCGGTTCTGGTTTCCGCTTGTACGTCTTCCGGTTTTTCCGACAATGCTTCTGGTAGTGGTCAGCCCGGTGCTGGTGATGCTGGCATTGTCGGCCGTACCGACGGCAGCGTAACTGATTACGGAACCGATTTGGGTGGGAACCGTGAAGGTTATTCTACTAAGCAGGTTCAATTCGATAAGCAAGTAGGTGCCCGGGTATTCTTTGCCTTTGACAGCAGTGAGCTGACTGGCGAATCCCGCGCCGCCCTAGATCGTCAGGTGGCTTACTTGAAACAGTTCCCGTCCCTGAGTGCCACTGTGGAGGGGCACGCTGATGAACGTGGCACCCGTGAGTATAACTTGGCTCTTGGCGAACGCCGGGCGTCTGCGGTGAAAAACTACCTTGTCAGCGGTGGCATTCAGGCTCGCCGTCTGCATACGATTTCCTACGGTAAGGAGCGCCCAATGGAGCTGGGTTCCAACGAATCTGCTTGGGCGCGCAACCGCCGTGCAGTGACAGTGATCGACTAATTTTTTATCTCTTGTTTTCTGGAAAAGGGCGTCCTTGTGGCGCCCTTTTTTGTGAGCTTGTAACGGTTTTTTGACATTTTTCCGCCACCGTGCTTCTTATGCGAGTTTTTCTTACATTAATTATAGTTACCATGCTGATGGCGTGGTCAGGAGCACGGGCGCAGAACAGGTCACCAGCATTTGTGCCTCCTCCCACTTCACCGTGGCGGGTGCACTTGGTTACCGGGGCGGATTTTAATGCGATGGGTAATGTGCTCAGCAGTGCCAGCGGTAAAATTGATACCCAGCCCACTAAAATTATGACTGTTTCTTGGGCGGACGCTTTTGATACGCCTTTGACTTTAGGAGGAGAGGTGGCCTATGCTGACAGTAAAACTAGTGAAATTTTTTCTCGATTTAGTTATACCAGTGCTGATGGCAAGCAATTTCAGGCTGGGGAGATAAGTGGTGGCGTTCCTCTGTTGATTCGATTCAATAAGTATAGAGATTTTGGGTTTGAAGGAGGTTATCGTTGGTATTTTCCGTCGAGCTCACCATTCCGACTGCTGACCCCGTGGATAGCACCCTTTGCCGGTATTAAATATGTCTCAGCGATGAAGGCGGATTTTATTTCGCCATTGCTGCCTTTATCGGCATTGAATCAAGATGTCTACAAAGCTGGAATAGTGCCGTCTTTTGGGTTTGATATTGGGTTGATGTATCCAACTACCAGCAGCTTTGCCATTGGAGTGCAAACGGGGATTCATTACCAGCTGGGGCAGGGTGCGGCCAAAGGCTTCCTACAAGACAGCAGAAACACCGGGCTGGACAGTGCCGCTAGTCAAGATGGACGATTGACCGTGCCTTTCACCTTTCGAGCCGCCCTCAAGTTGTGATACAATTCGGCATATGGATATAGTGCCTCTTGCTAAAAAAGACTTTTCTATTATTTGGCCGTTGATGAAACCTATTATTCGGGCTGGGGAAGCATACGCCCTGCCAAGGGATATGGGATTTACCGCCGCGCGAGCGTATTGGTTTAGCTCGACGGGTCATGTTTTTGTCGCTTTAGACGGGGAAACTGTTTTGGGTACCTATTATTGGAAGCCTAACCGACTCGGCGGCGGCGGTCATGTCGCCAACGCCGGGTTTATGGTTAACGCGGCGGCAAGGGGCAGGGGGGTGGCGCAAGCCTTGTGCCAGCACGCCCTTGATCAGGCTAGGCAGGCGGACTTTACAGCGATGCAGTTTAACTTTGTCGTCAGCAGCAACAGTGCGGCGGTTTACGTTTGGAAAAAAATGGGCTTTGTTGAAATTGGCCGTATTCCCTGCGGGTTTGCCCATCCAACCTTAGGGTTTGTCGATGTATTAATTTTACATCGGGGGCTATAGTGCGGATTGTGGGCGGCGCGTTGCGAGGACGAAAATTGGCCTGTCTGGAGGTGCAAGGATTGCGTCCAACAGCGGATAAGGTGCGCCAAGCGATTTTTAACATTCTAGAACATCGGTATTTTCCGGCGGGGTTGGGCGGCTTGCGGGTGCTGGATATCTGCGCTGGGACAGGGGCATTAGCTCTTGAGGCAATTTCCAGAGGTATAGTCAATGCTGTGTGTGTAGAAACTGATACGGATGCTTGCCGTCTTATTGGCTATAACGCCGCTCATGCTGGGGTAGCGCAGCGGGTGCGAGTAGTTCAGCAAACAGCGGCAGCATTTTGTACTGGAGACGATGTGTCTGCTTTCGATCTTATATTCGCTGATCCGCCTTACCACCAGCACGAGACACGCGAACTGATTGTGGCTAGATGTAGAGCTAAAGCGCGAGGTGTATTGGTGGTTGAGGGAGCCGCCGGGGTGATTATTGATGGTGCTGATACGCGTTGTTATGGTCGTACAGCGGTATCGTTTTTAGATTTTAGGATTTTGCCTTAAAAACATTAATAATCTGACTTAGTAGTTCCAGTGCATCAGCCCGAGAACGCTGAAAGCTGTTCCTGCCAATGATGCAACCGTTGCCGCCACCAGCACGAATGGCGCGGGCATCGTTCAATACTGAGTTGGTATCTTTTGCTTCTCCGCCGGAAAATACCACAATGCGTCGCCCGGCAAAACAGGAACGGACAACTTCGGCGACGCGATCGGCCTGAGTAGCGGTTGGAAGGGCGTGCTTTTGGTACACTTTCTGGGCTTCGGGAAGTTCAACGTGGGCGGTGGGTAGTTTGACCTTAATGATGTGCGCGCCCAGCAACGCGGCCATGTGGGCGGCATAGCTAATGACATCGGCGGCTGTTTCGCCTTGTTTGGAAAGGTTGCCCCTCGCGTAGGACCAGATCACAACGGCTAGGCCATGATCCCTAGCTTCGGCAGCCATTTCTCTGATCTCCTCCATCATGTCATAACATTGGTCGGAACCTGGATAAATAGTAAAGCCAATAGCACTACATCCTAGGTATAGAGCGTCGTGGACGCTGGCGGTAATGGCTTGATTGGGTGGGATGGCATTGCTGGTGAGACTGTTGGCACTGTTGACTTTAAGAATAAGGGGAATTTCACCGGCAAAAGTGTCTGCCCCAGCTTCAATCATTCCCAGCGGTGCTGCATATGCAGACAATCCCGCATCAATGGCGAGACGGAAATGGTAGTGGGGATCGTAGGCATCGGGGTTGGGGGCAAAGCTACGGGCTGGGCCATGTTCAAAACCTTGATCAACGGGGAGGATAATGAGTTTGCCTGTGCCGCCTAGTTTGCCCTGCATCAGGATACGGGCAAGGTTAGTTTTTGTTCCGGGATTATCACCCTCATAATTATTAAGAATCTGGCGGACGCGACGGCTGACGTTCATAGGATAAACCTCTGTGTTGGCCGGGGTATAGCGGTTTTTTAACTTTTGGTCAATCGCCCGCAACGGTCATGGCGGGAACGAGAAGGGTAGGGCTGTCGATACCGGTGCGGAATTCTAGGTTATTGGCAGCGATAAGGGTAGCAAACATAGTAGAGAGATGGCTAGCAATGGTTATTTCACTGACAGGAAAGGCGTGCTCACCATTCTTGAGCCAAAAACCAGAGGCACCTTGACTGTAATCCCCTGTGATGAGATTAACGCCCATGCCCATCAGATCGGTGACATAAAAAGCTTCAGGAATGCTCGCACATAAATCCATTTCAGAAGTCGTTCCGGGCTGTATATAAACATTGCTGGCCGATGGACTTGGGGCACCGTTGATGCCGCGACTGGCATGACCATTGCTTTGAGTGTTAAGCCGATGAGCCGTGTACCGATCTAATAAAAAGGTCGTTAAAACTCCGTTATGAATGAGATTTGTTTTTATTGTTGCTAAACCCTCGGCATCGAGGGGGCGGGAGCGATGACCCCGCCGTCGGTGGGGGTCTTCGACAACAGTGATGGCTGTTGCAAAGATAGAAGTGTTAAGGTTATCTTTAAGAAAAGACGTGCCGCGCACGACAGCACTGCCGTTAATGGCGCTGAGCAGTGAACGCAGTAGGCTTGATGCTACCCGTGGAGAAAAAAGCACGGGGTATGTTCCGGTAGCGATGCGTCGAGGGTTTAGGCGCTCCACGGTGTTTTGTCCAGCTTTTGTGCCAAGGGTGGCGGCGTTCATGAGATCGCTGGCGTACACCGTGCTGCTGAATTCATAGTCGCGTTCCATATCTGTGCCGTTACCGGCAAGAACGGAAACGGACAGACCACTGCTTGTGTGGTAGCTGGTATAGTCTAGACCAGAAGTGCTAATAATACGAGACATGCTGCGGCTGTGATGGGCATCAGCACCGTCGCTATTGTTGATACCCTTTACGTCCAGTGCTGCGCCTTCGGCGGTTTCAGCGAGTCCACAGAGTTGTTCGGCGGTGAGTGTATTGGGATCGGCTAAATCCAGATTCTCCACAGCCTTCCCCAATTCTTCTGTGGCGGCAATCCCGGTATTGGCGTCGGGGGGCGTTACCTTGGCCATGGCGACGACGCGTTCGGCTAGGGCGCGAAGGGAATCGGGGCGCAGATCGCTGCTGGCGGCACTGGCGGATTGTTTGCCAACAAAAGCACGTAGGCCTATATGGCGACTTTCAGTGCGCTCAATACGCTCCGGTTCCCCGTGGCGGATAGTCACGGCCGTGGTACTATCTTGGGCGAATACGGCATCTCCAGTATCGGCACCTAAGGATTTAGCTTGTTCGAGCAGGAAGAAAACACAATCATCGTTTTTGAGATTCATATAATAAGCCTCAGTGCTTGGCTTGCTTGACCATGGGTTGCTGCTAGAATGTGTTCTGCGGCGGTCATGTTATTCGCCAACAAAGCGTCAAGATAGTCAAGATATCGTTCTTCCCCAAGACCGCGTTGCTCTAGTCCATACCGAGAGAAGCGGAGCACATCTTGGGCGACTTTATGGATGGTTCGTCCATCAGGAGTAATTGCATTTAAACCTGTTCTTGGTGCATCTATACGCAGCGCCTGTAAGGCAGGTATAGACCATGTTTTTATCAAAGATTCTGCATTTTCAAGAGCTGCATCGTTATAAAGCAAGCCGACCCATAGAGCAGGAAGAGCAACGAGATGATCGCGTCTTCCCGCGTCAGCACCACGCATTTCAAGAAACTGTTTTAGACGCACTTCAGGAAAAGCAGTAGATAAGTGATCTACCCAATCGCTTATTTTTGGGCGTTCACCGTATAGGGCAGGGAGGCAACCATTCATAAAATCACGGAACGATTGCCCACGAGCGTCAATATAATGGCCTTCACGGTAAATAAAATACATGGGCACATTTAGCATATATTCAGTGTAGGCTGCAAAACTCATATCCGCACTGAATACAAAATCAGGCATCCCGCAGCGCTCAGGGTCTGTATCCGTCCAAATATACGAGCGAGTAGAAAGGAAGCCTGTACGCTTACCATCTAAGTAGGGTGAGTTGGCGAATAGAGCGGCACAAATAGGCTGTAAAGCAAGGGAAGTTCTATACTTGCGTACCATGTCAGTTTCGTCACTAAAATCTAGGTTGACCTGTACCGTTGTCGTGCGCAGCATCATGTCCAGACCAAAACTCCCTTTGGCCTCCATTTGTGCTTTCATAATGGCGTATCGTCCTTTAGGAACCCATGGAAAATCGCTACGGGACGCTGTGGGGTGGGTTCCCATAGGTAGTATGTTAATACCTAATGGGTCTATTATTTGATGCACTTCTTTAAAGTGATTGTCTAACTCTGCGAGTGTTTCGTGAAGCGTAGCTAAGGGCGCACCAGATAGTTCTAGCTGACCGCCTGGTTCTAAAGAAATAGCCGTTTTTCCTCGAATGAGCGCGATGGGATTGCCATCTTCCAGAACCTTGTTCCATTTAAATTTTTCTGACAGTGCTTCAAGAAGAAAACGAATACCGTGATTACCATGATAAGGTAGTGGGTTGCCATCACGAGTTAGAAGAAATTTTTCATGTTCCGTGCCTATGTTCCATTGAGTTCGGGGTTTGCAGCCTGCAGCAAGATACGCGGTTAATGAATCAAGATTTTGAATGAGACCGGTATCGTGACTGGGAACTGCGGTCATGAAAAAGAAATATCCTGCCAATCACCTAGGAGAGCTTGCCAACAAGCCAACACCGCCAGTGCGGCAGTATCTGCACGCAACAAGCGTTTGCCGAGGCTAACCCTAATGGTTTTTGGATGTGCCGCAAGACTTTTCTGTTCGTCTTGGTGAAAGCCGCCTTCCGGACCAATAACGATACCCCAAGCTTGTTCGGTTTTTTGATATTGAAAGGAAGTGAGAGCTTCAGCAATAGGAGTTCCTCCCCGCTCGTCGGCAAACAGTATATACCGATTTAATGGCCATGTGCTAAGTCGCTCTGATAAATTCATAACGGGAAGTAAGGTTGGAATATCAGTACGTCCAGTTTGTTCAGCAGCTTCTATAATATTGTTTTTTATTCTTTCCATATTGATACGATGCACAACAGTATGGCGAGTTATTAAAGGTTGTAAAGTACCAACCCCCAGTTCCGTTGCTTTCTGGACAATAAAATCAATGGGTGTTTTTTTTACGGGCGCAAAACATAACCAGATATCCGGAGATTTACAAGGTGAGTGCAGTTGTTTGGTGCACAGGGCAATAATAGTTTTGTGATCAGATTGAATCGTGGCCAGCCATTCTCCTGCATCGGCATTAAAAAGTTGAACAGTATCTCCTGTTGTGCGGCGCAGTACTGTGGTTAAATAATGCTGTTGTTGGGGAGATAGCAAAATTACTGCATTAAAAAAAAGAGGTTCAGTACAGTATATTCGAGGAGCCATCGCTATCTTGTAAAGAATTTTAAGATACGAGCCAAGAGCACTAATTAAAAATTTAGGCAGTGCTTGTCACCATAGATAGACACAGTACCTACAAAAAAGTTACTTAACTCTTTTGCAGGCTTAAAACTACTTTTATGCATAAACCCTTTGTTCTGACTTTGAATACTTTCGTTGCTACTCACACCACTGCTTGCGGTCACTAGGAAGCCCGAGTGTTATTGTACAGTTTGTGTTTCTTGTAGTGAGTTGAGTAGAGAAGGGATATAATGACAAATAATACTCGCTACCGCTTGGGCTTTTTGTAGTGCTTTATTGCTAAGGCTGTACAAGCTGCCCCCTGTGGCGGAGGAGGGGTAATATGGGCTTACAAGTATTAAAAGTAAATTTTGCACAATGAATCGTGTATTTAATACCCACTCGCCTGCTGCTAAATTATACAAGTTTTACTTGTAAGGCTTTTATATGCTGAGCCGTAAATAAATAAACCCACGAGGATTGTTTCCACTTTTATCGCTATAAGCAGCGACGCTGCGGGTCATGGGTTTAGAAACCTGCATATCAATGGAAGCGGCATCATCCCATAAACTGAATCTGATACCAGCAGCACCAGATGCGGCGGTGGCACGGGCTGGGCTGCGATTACTGTCAATGTTCCAAATGCTGCCAATATCATAACTGGTATAGGCTTGAGCTCCGGAAAATGAAAAGAAACCACGTGCATCAAAGGAGTATCGAAACTCAATGCTGGCGGCTAGTCCGTGATCTCCAACAATTTCAGAAGGATCATACCCCCGGCCAAAGTCACTGCCACCAAAGCCAAATTGTTCAGAACTGAGAAGTTGAGAGAGTGCATATTGTCCGCTGGCGGCGGTAAATATACTAAATGGCCACTCTAAGTCTTGGGTTCTGGCGGCATAAAAAGTGGTTTTAGTGAAATCAGTTTTGCCATTAGCACGACTGAGCAAGGGATCGCCGTTTTGCGAAGACCCAAAAAGCGATAAGCCTTGCCTGAGGCTAGATTGTATTAAATTAACCCCGCCAAGGCTATCGGCAATATCGTATGTTGTTGAAAATTCTATTGTTCGGAGGTTGTCTTCGGAATAAAGACTGCCTTTGGCTTTGCTTTCACTTTTGCTTAGAGATAAGGTGCTGGTTATAAAAAGATTTGTATTGAAACGACGAAAAATAGGCTGGTTTATACCAAAATTGAGGCGCTCACTAGTGCTTTCTATTTTATTATTTTTCATCGTATGTCCTGGTTCAGACCAGATTTTTAAACTAGAAATACGTAACTCGGCACCGCTATCGTGTAGGGTGCGATTATAGAACATTTGAATGCCCCGCAATTCCTGATTATCGGTGCCAGTGAGAGTGCGTACAGAAAAGCTATCTATAGCCGAAAAAACACCGTTTTTAGTTCCACTAAAAGATGCTTGCCAAGGGCCAACATAACGACTTCCGCGGTTATCTAATGAAGATGTATGTGACCATGCTTGGCGTTCTAAAGTAAAGCGCAGACCAAAAACTCCTTGTTTTAAAGAATACAAGTTTGCTTTGGCAGTAATGCCGGGAATGTCATTGATAATCAGAGTAGCTTGTTCGACATCGGGTTGGCGTAACACCGATTGTGCCAAAAGTTTGCTTTTTATTTTTTGTATAAGAGGGTGTTCTGCTAGCTCTGGGATACCGCTGAATATAACCTCGCCGAGGCGTGCTTCAGTGATGAGGATGGTGAGAATGCCTTTTTGGGGATCAAAGGGAAGTGTGTCTACTAAAACAAAAGGATATCCTGCTTCAATATACGCATTGCGAATTTTTGCTATTAGTCCATTTAAATCATTTGCGTAGATAATTTTATCAAGATACTTTTGATAAAGTGCTGTTAAAGCATCTAACGTAAAAACTGTTGCACCATGAATAGAGATAGAACGTAATATGATCGTGTCTTCTTGTAGTTTTGGTAAAATATCCACAAGCTTTTGTTCGGCAGGGGCATTAATAGAAGAGAGTTTTCGGGCTTTGGCCTTAGGCGATGTCTGAAAAGATTGTTCAATACCGCTTGGTGTTGCTGTGGAGGGCAAGTTCTGCGCTAAAGTAGGATTCGAAAAAAAATAAAAAAATAAACAAATACCAAAGTAGTTTGGTAAAAAAAGCCACTTTAGTTTTTTTTGTTGCAAGCTACACCTCGTCAAAAATGAGGTGTAGCTTGTTGTGAGGGCAAGTAAAGATTTTTCAGACAGTTTTTTTGGAATGATTTTTCAGGTTCTTCAATAAAGCATCAACCATCTCACTCGTTGAGCATTGTATTGTTTCCTGAGAGTAAATATCCGAGGTTCGGTAGCCTTCATTTAATGTTTGTTCGATCGCTTGTTCAATAAAATTGGCCAATGCAGGTTGCTTTAAGGAATAGCGCAAACCCATGGCAAAACTTAAAATAGTAGCGAGGGGATTCGCTTTGTTTTTTCCGGCAATATCGGGCGCTGATCCATGTACTGGTTCATAAAGTGCGGCACGATTTCCTTTATTATCAGTTGTGCCTAATGATGCAGAGGGTAGCATACCTAATGAGCCGGTTAACATGGCGGCGCAGTCGGAGAGAATATCGCCAAAAAGATTATCAGTAACAATGACATCAAATTGCTTTGGATTGCGGACAAGCTGCATGGCGCAATTGTCGGCGTACATATGGGAGAGCGTGATATCAGGGTAGTCTGCGGAGATGGCGGTGATTACTTGACGCCATAATAGGCCGGATTCCATGACGTTGGCTTTATCAACGCTACAAAGATGGTTATTGCGCTGGCGAGCTAACTCAAAAGCCACGCGGCCAACACGTTCAATTTCTTGTGTGGTGTACACTTGAGTATTGATACCGCGTTGCTGACCATCGTTTAAAGTTTCAATGCCTCTGGGTTGTCCAAAATAAATGCCACCTGTTAATTCTCGTACGATCACAATATTAAGTCCATGTACTATGGAAGATTTTAATGTAGAGGCGTCAACTAAAGCATCAAAGACTTTAGCGGGGCGAAGATTAGCAAAAAGATCAAGCTCTTTGCGCAGACGTAAAAGGCCTTGCTCAGGCTTTAGATGGAAGGGCAGTGCGTCCCATTGCGGACCCCCTACTGCACCAAATAAAATCATGGATGCTTTTTTGGCTTTTTCGAGGGTTTGCTTTGCTAAAGGAGAGCCATAATGGTCATAGGCAGTGCCTCCAACCATATCTTCATCAACCTCAATTGTTAGACGACTTTCACGGGCAATAAAATCCAGTACACGCCGGGTTTGGTGCATGCACTCTTGGCCAATACCATCACCGGGCAGAATAAGAATAGAAAAAGTGGACATACAACCTCAACAATTAAAACACATTAAGCCATGACATATGTTGTTGACGGCGATCCTCAAAGGCAGCGATACGCTTTTCCTCTCGCATGGTTAAGCCAATATCGTCTAATCCATGCAGGAGGCATTCTTTGCGAAATGCATCAATAACAAAGGAGTGCTGATTGCTTTCGTTATCGATAATAGTTTGAGACGCAAGATCGATAGTGAGAGAGCTTTCGGGATTTTTTTCAAGGTTTTGACTAAGAGTATTAACTATAGTTTCAGACACGGTAATGGGTAAGATGCCATTTTTAAAGCAGTTATTGTAGAAAATATCAGCAAAGCTAGGTGCAATGATGCAGCGAATCCCGTAATCTAATAGTGCCCAAGGCGCGTGTTCCCGTGAAGATCCGCAGCCAAAATTAGCCCCCGCCACTAGAATTTTGGCGTTACGCCAAGCTTTTTTATTTAGAGGGAAATCAATAATTTCTGTACCGTCGGGGCGACGGCGTAATTCCTCGAATAGGTGCGAACCTAAACCGGTGCGGCGGATTGTTTTTAAAAATTGTTTTGGAATAATCATGTCTGTATCGACATTGATCATTGGTAGTGGCGCAGCAATGCCCGATAAAACAGTAAAAGGTTGCATCGATGCAGTGTAGTTAACGTACCCCCACCACGTCAACCCTGTCTCGTGCAACACCAGGAAGAAAATCAAGACCAACAGGTACAACATTGAGGCGTCTTGGATCAACACCGAATTCCTGTAGGGCTTTGGCTACATTATCGGCTCTGGCACCACCCATACGGCGACTGGCATCGAGAGAGCCTTTGCGAGCAAAATCACCAAACCCGTGCAGTTCCAGTCGTAGTCCAGTATCGTGTTGCATACTGTTGGCTAATTGTCGCACTGCCACGATAGTGGATGGAGCTAACGAGATAGAACCAGGTAAAAATTCTAACCGTAACATAACAGGGGATAAAGCCGGTAATGTTGGTATGATATTTGTTGGTGTTGTGTCAGTGATTGGTGATTCGTGAGCGGTTGCAATCGGAGCCTGCCAGAGCATACCTTGGTTTGGTGGTATGGAAGACTCATTTTGTTGCTGTAGCTGTGTTAGTGTATTTTTGGCTCCTTGATTGAGCATGGGAGGCTGTTTTTTCGCCGTGGGTTTTGGGGCCGGTTCTTGTAGTGTTACAATTTCAGGCGTTGCCTCATTAGCGATAACTGGAACCTCAGGTAGCATTCCCGGTTCTGACGACGTTTGTTGTTGCGGTGCGATAAAAGGAATATCGGCCACAGGAGGTGGCGCCGGGGGGATGATTACCTCGGGTGGAACAAAAGAAGGCTCTTTTACATTATTTTGTGGGACTGAGTTAACAATCGTGTCAGATGCCGTTGACGGCATCAAGGTTCGCACGGGTTCTGGCTCTAAAATGGGGCTTGGTTTTGGCTTATTATTTTCACCGAAAAGATTGCCCAGAATAGATGCGCTATCATCTTCGGGCTGTGGTTTGGTTTGGCGAGGTGTATTATTTTGTGCCGTTGTTGGTGGATTTTGGTATGATGAGGGGAGGGGCTGTAATAGCTCAGCATCACCGATGGGGGGAGTTGAGGTTTTTTGGGAGGCAATTGGTTCAACGGGGGTGATTGTTGGTTTTTTTACACTTTCTTTAGCGGCATTAGGGGGTGGAGGGACACCAAAAATATCTTCGATACTGAGCTCTTCTTTTTTGTTTTCGGCACTTGATAGAGAAGGGATGGCAACAATGATCCCGCAAATACTGAAGAAACCGGCTATAAAACCAGCTGCTACTGACTGCTTTGGGGTCAGGGCGCGGCGAATGCGCTCTATGGCATTTTTTTGATCACGGCGTGGCAAGGTAGCACCTCCTCCCGATTAGGTTTGACGCCTATAAATTAAAAATTCGTTTATTGCCCAATATATTGGCGTAAAAGAGCGTGCAAGGTCGGGTTGGCGGCCAGAATGCTGGTGGTGGGGAGGGGGGTCGCGACGCCACCGGCTTCGGTCACGATTCCTTTTGCTTCCTCAACTAATAAGACGCCAGCGGCGATATCCCAAGGTTTGAGATTGACTTCATAATACATATCAAGTCGCCCCATGGCTACATAGGCCAAATCTAAGGCAGCAGAACCAAAACGGCGCAGCCCTGCCACTTGGCCAAGAATTTTATTGAGGAATTCATTGCATTCTTGGATATTTTCTTGCCCGAAGGGTCGTCCAACGGCGAGGATAGCGTCCTCAAGGCTGCTGCGTCCAGCTACCCGCAAGCGTTTGCCATTACAAAAAGCCCCCATGCCGCGCTCGCCCCAAAACAGCTCATGCTTGATAGGATCAAGAATGACCCCCGCTTTGATTTGGCCTTCGATTTCAGCGGCGATGGAGATACAAAAATGCGGAATGCCGTGAATAAAGTTGGTTGTTCCGTCAATAGGATCAACAATAAAGCGAGAATTTATTTTTCCTTTGGTCGCTCCGCTTTCTTCGCCCAGAAAGCCAAATTCAGGGCGGGCTTTGAGGAGTTCCTCGCGCAGGGTTTGCTCGGCCATTGTATCGGCACGGCTGACAAAATCACCGGGGCCTTTTTTGGAAACCTGAAGGTTTTCAATCTCTCCAAAATCCCGTACTAGGCGGCGAGAGGCTTTTTCCGCAGCGCGGATCATGATATTGACAAGGGAAGAAGGGGTAGTGGTCATAGTTGCACCTTAACAAACGAGCGTTAAGAAGCTATTGCAAAAAGTTGTTTATGGAGGTTGTATAATCACCGGGCAGGCAAAATTTCTCTAAGATTCTTCAAGCGGTATATCACGTGTGTTCTGGGGGCGAATTTTTCAAAAGCTTTTTTGTCCGATGTTTTTGCTTTACAAAGGAATAATTTCTTTATGTCTGATTTTCATCACTTATCGTTGCCGGTAGCATTAAAAAATACTGTTTTCAAAATTATTGATATCATTTCTGTTGTAGGGCTTTTGTCGGTTTTGGCGGCTACGGTGGTGGCCATTGGACAGGAGATGTTGGTTATTATCCATCAGGGAAAAGTTCATCTGACGGATATCTTATTGTTATTTATTTACATGGAGGTGATTTCCATGGTCGGTATTTATTTTCATAGCAATCGCTTGCCCGTTCGTTTCCCGGTGTTGATTGCTATGGTGGCGCTGGCTCGGCACATTATTCTTGAGACGGCTGACATGAATAAATGGGAGTTAATTGCCATGGCGGCGGCTATTTTTATCCTTGGGGTGACCACGGTGTTGTTAAAATATGGCAATCGGTTTGATGTGTATGAGAGCGATCCGAAGTAGCTGTCCCTTGATTCGATGTGTACGAAAGTGATCAGAGATAAAGCACGATTTTTCTTAGCGTTACTCCTTAAATCTCTCCACATAGCTACCGTCCGTGGTGTTCACCACCACTTTGGTGCCGGCAATGATGTGGGGGGGGACCATGATACGCTCGCCGTTGGCGAGTTTGGCGGGTTTGAAGCTGCTGCTGGCGGTTTGGCCTTTGACGACGGGGTCGGCCTCCACGATTTCCAGCACCACGGTTTCGGGCAGCATGACGGAGATCACCTTGCCCTCATGGGATTGAACTGTGACAATAGCATTCTCTAACAAAAACGGTAGGCTGTCGCCCAAGATATCTTTAGGTAGGGTAATTTGTTCAAAGGTTTGCTGGTGCATGAAGGCCAGCTCGTCGCCGTCGGCGTATAAATATTGGTAATCATCGGTGTCGAGGGTGACTTTTTCCACGGCTTCCTGGCTGCGCAGAAGTTCCACGGCCTTGGTGCCGCCGATGAGGGCTTTCATCTCGGCATTGATGAACGCGCCGCCCTTGCCCGGCTGGACATGGCGGGTTTTGGTAATGGCCCAGAGGCGGTTTTTCAGTTCAATAACATGGCCGACCCGCAGGTCGTTGGCGAGGACTTTCATAGGGCACTCTTGGCAAAAATATCAG